>CALEJW010000144.1 GCA_937898635.1 uncultured Pseudomonadota bacterium
CGGCGTGGAAGCCGGCGACCTTCTCCCACACCGGCGTCGCCCCCGGCACCTGCGCGACCTGCCACAACGGTTCGACGGCGACCGGCAAGAACGCCTCGCACTTCGTCACGACGCGAAGCTGCGACGCCTGCCACACCACCGCCACCTGGCTCCCGGCGACCGCCTACACGCACCTCTCGCCGTTCTACCGGACGCACGGCTCGCGCATTTCGTGCAAGGGCTGCCACACGAACAACGGCGAGCAGCTCGCCTGGCCCTATCCCGCCTACAAGCCCGACTGCGCGGGCTGCCACGCGAACAAGTTCAAGCCCGACCCGCACACGAAGGTCGCCTCGCCCAAGATCCTCTACACGGTCGCGGAGCTGAAGGATTGCTCGGGCTCCTGCCACGTCTACAAGGACGCGACGCTCTCCTCGATCAGCAAGCAGCGCTCCGGCGAGCACTCCGCCACCCGGGGGGGCTTCTAGGTGCGGGCCGGGATCCGGGAGGCGCGCGCGCAGCGGCAGCGCCACGCCGCGGGAATGCTCGCGGCGATCGTCTCGGCCGTCGCGGCCTTCCTGCTGCTCGCCGTCGCGAAGTCGGCGCATGCGCAGGTCATCGACACGATCGAGGTCACGCGCCGGGGCCGGGAGGCGCAGGTCGCGATCCGCTTCGTGACGACGGTGCAGTACCTGCGGCACTCGCCCCCGTCGCGCGGCCGGCTCGTCCAGGTCGAGTTCCAGGTCACGGGCTCCCTCGACAGCCAGATCGGCGGCCGGCTGGTCTCCGAGACGCGCATCGTCCCGGGAAGCGACCTCGCGCCGCCCTTCGAGGTCCGCTACGTCGCCGCGCGCCGCGCGCTGACCGTGGAATTCCAGCGCGAGGTGTCGTGGCGCGTGAGCGGCGGCGGAGACGGCCGCTCGATCCTCGTCCACCTGCCGCTGGCCGCGCCGCCCGCGAAGCCGCCCGCGGCCCCGGCGAAGGCCCCGCCTCCGGCCGCGGCGAAGCCTGCCGCGCCGGCCACGCCATCGCCCGCGACGCCCTCGGTCTCCCCGGAGATCGAGCGCGACGGCGCCGCCCTCGTGGCCCGGTCGCGGGAGGCGCTCCAGGCCGGGCGCGCCACGGAGGCGATCGAGCTCCTCAACCGCGCCCTGAACCTGCCGCCGGGCGAGTTCTCGCGCGAGGCGCAGGAGCTCATCGGCCGGGCGCGCGAGGCGAACGGGGAACCGGCGAAGGCGAAGGCGGAGTACGAGCTCTATCTCAAGCTCCACACCGACGCCGCGGGCGTCGCCCGCGTGAAGGAGCGCCTGGCGAAGCTCGCCGAGGCGCGCGCCGCGCCTGTCGCGGCGCGCGAGGCGAAGACGGAGAAGAGCGCCTACGGGAGCCTGTCCACCACCTACTACCGCGGCGCGACCAAGTACGACGCGACGCTCCAGCCGCCGCAGCCCGGGCTGCAGCCCGACCAGGTCACGCTCACCTCGACCGACCAATCCTCCTTCGTGACCAACGTCGACGTGACGGGCCGCTACCAGGCCGGGCCCTGGGATTCGCGGCTCGTCTTCCGCGACACCTGGACCGCCTCGCTCCTCGCGGGAGACCGCAACGACAACCGGCTCGCCGCCGCCTACTACGAGGTGAACCGCAAGGACCGCGACTTCGGCCTGCGCCTGGGCCGCCAGTCCGCCACGGGCGGCGGGGTGCTGGGGCGCTTCGACGGGGCCTCGGCGCGCCTGGGGCTGCGCCCCGGCATCCGCCTCAACGCGGTCGGGGGCCGCACCGTCGAGTACTACGCCGCGCCGCGCCGCGCTCTCTTCGGCGGGAGCATCGACTTCGGGCCCTGGGACAACGGGCTCACCACGAGCCTCTACGCGATCGAGCAGCGGCTCGACGGCGTGGTGGACCGCCGCGCGGTGGGCACCGAGATGCGCTACTTCGACCCGCGGCGCAACGCCTTCCTCCTCTTCGACTACGACGTGCGCTTCCGCGAGGTGAACATCGCCATGCTGCAGGCGAACTGGCTCACCGCCGCGGGCTCGAACCTCGCGCTGCTCTACGACCGCCGCCGCGCGCCGCCGCTGCAGGTCTCCAACGTGAGCGGGGCCTTCGCGGGGGCGCCGTTGCGCGACCTCCTCGGCGCCGGCGCCTCCTACGACGAGCTCCTCGGCCAGGCGAAGGCGGTGACGCCGCTCTCGGAGCTCGTGTCGCTGGGGTTCACCCACCCGGTCACGCCGCGCTGGCAGCTCGGCGCCGACGTGAAGCGCTCGCGGGTCGGCGCCACCGGGGCCGTGGGGCAGCTCGGCGCGGCGCCCGACAGCGGCGCGTTGTGGATATATACGGTGCAGGGCATCGGCACCGGCATCGCCAACGCGAACGACGTGCTGGTGGCGAGCGCCTCCCTCAACCGCGGCCGCCAGTTCGACGGCTTCACGGGTTCTCTCGCCTACGTGCGCGTGATCGACCGCTGGCGGCTGGAGGCGGGCCTTCGCTACTACGACCAGACGGACCTGAACGACGTCCAGCTGCGCCGCTGGACCCCCAATGCCCGGGTGGGCTACCGCTGGCGCGACACCGTCACCTTCGAGGGCGAGGCCGGCGCGGAATTCACCCGGACCGAGGGGCCGCTGCAGAGCGAGGACACGCGCCGCCACTACTTCAACGTCGGCGTGCGCTGGGACTTCTACTGACCCGCGGGCGGCCGGGCGGTCCGCCCGCCGGCCCGCCCCACCCGGGCCCGGCGGCGTTTCGCCCCCACATTTCCGCATTTCGTCGCTTTCCGCTTCAACCGCCCTTTCCGCCTCCTTAATCTGCGGCCATGTCGAAGCGCCCGCCGGGCGCCGAGCCGCGAAGGAGAGCAGCCATGAGCAAACTCGAGAAGCTGGACCTGATGGGCGTCGCCTCGCTCGCCGTCGTCGTCGCCGCGGTGCTCGCGGCGTGGATGGTGACCACGAGCGGTCTCGAGTCGCCGGCGCGCAGCGCCGCCCGCGATGGCGCCGTGACCCTGACCGAGGACGGGCGGATGAAGCTCGTCGTGACGGCCGAGGCGGATGTGCCCGCGGCGGCGAGCACGCGGCGCACCGCCTCCGCGCGTCCCGCCGGCGGCCCCTCGCTGGAAGTCGCGCTGCCCTTCGTGTTCCGCCCGTAGGCCGGAACCATGAACGCCGCCGTCCGGATCCGCGACCCGCACGCCCTCGGCGTCTCGACGGCGGTGACGGTCATCGTGGCGGGTTGGTTCGCGCTCACCTTCGCCATTGCGCTCGGGGGACTCTTCCTCGGCGCCTGAGTTCTGGGTTGTGTCCGCTCCCCCTGCCCGCCCGGCTCCGGCGGGTTCTTTTTTTGCGGCCCTGCCCCCTTGCGGGATGTTCCCGATGTTTCCCGAATGTGACGCCCGTCGCCGGGTGGCGCGCCCCGATGCCCCGCCGGCGCGTTTCGTCGCAGTTCGATGGCATCGGCCACCACCCCCCGCGTAAGCTCCGCCCATTGATCGAGAAATGCCATGAACCGACCCGCGAAACCCCTCTACGTGCCCTGGCGGGCGCGCCTGCGCCCGACGCCGCCGCGCCAGCCCGCCGCGGCGAGGCCCGCCACGCCGCCCCCCGCCGCCCGCCCGGGGATCGCCACGCGCTGGAAACCCCGGGACCGGGTCCGCGCCGCCGGCGCCTGATACCCTGCCGGCATTCCCGACGCCCGACCCGCCCGTGAACCGCCTCGCGCCCCTCTTCGAAGGCCTCACCCTCAAGCGGGTGCTGGCGGTCACCCTGCTGTGCGTCTTCGTGGCCTCGGTCACGGTCTGGTTCTTCCGCAACACCTGGCTCGACCTGCTGGTGAGCGCGCTGTGCGTGGGCTACACCTCGATGGTGCTGTTCACCGTGGCGACCAACCTGCCGCAGCGGCGGGCGCCGCCGTGGGTGGCGCAGGTGGCCTCCATCATCCTCGGCTCCTTCCTGGGCACGATGCTCGCGGGCCTCGTGAAGGGCCGCGACGTCTCGACGATGTTCAGCGAGCGCTTCTTCGGCGTGCTGATCACGATGAGCCTCGGCGTGGGCTTCGGCTGCTGGGCGGTGTGGATCTACTACAACCGCCAGCGCGAGGCGCGCCAGGCGGCCGAGCTCGCCCGCGCCCTGGCCGAGCGCACGCAGCTCGAGAAGAACGTGCTCCAGGCCCGCCTCGCGCTCATGCAGGCGCAGGTCGAGCCGCACTTCCTCTTCAACACCCTCGCCAACGTCCAGCACCTGGTGGAGACCGACCCGGCCTCGGCCTCGCGGATGCTCGAGAGCCTCATCCAGTACCTGCGCGCGGCGCTGCCGCAGATGCGCGAGGACGCGACCACCATCGGGCGCGAGGTGGACATGGCGCGCGCCTTCCTCGACATCCACCGCATGCGCATGGGCTCCCGGCTCGCCTACGAGGTGGAGGTGCCCGAGGCGCTCCGTTGCCGGCCCTTCCCGCCGATGATGCTGATCTCGCTCGTCGAGAACGCGATCAAGCACGGCGTGGACCCCTGCTGCGAGTGCGGCACGGTGAGCATCCGCGCCACGGAGGAGGGCGGGCGGCTGCGCCTTTCCGTGACCGACACGGGCGAGGGCATCTCGCCGCGCAAGGGCACCGGGGTCGGCCTCGCCAACATCCGCGAGCGGCTGAAGACCCTCTACGGGCCGGGCGCGCGCCTGGTGATCGAGGAGAACCGGCCGCGCGGCGTGGTGGCCGCCATCGAGGTGGACTCGGCCCCGCCGGCGCCGGCGCCCGTTGCCTCCCGCAGCGCGGCGGCGGCATGATGGCGCGATGGCCACCCTCCCCACCGCGGTCATCGCGGACGACGAGCCCCTCCTTCGCGCCCAGCTGCGCTCGCGGCTCGCGAGGCTCTGGCCGGAGCTCGCGATCGTGCACGAGATGGAGAACGGCCGCGGCATCGAGGAGGTGATCGCCGAGCACGCCCCGGGGCTCTTCTTCCTCGACATCCACATGCCCGGCGTGAACGGGCTGGAGGCGGCGCGGACCGTCGGCAAGCGCGCCCACGTGGTCTTCGTCACCGCCTTCGACCAGTACGCCGTCGAGGCCTTCGAGCAGGGCGCGATCGACTACGTCCTCAAGCCCTTCAACGAGGAGCGGCTCGCGAACACGGTGGACCGGCTGAAGGAGCGCCTCGCCGGCACGCCGCCGCCCGTGGATGACCTCGTGGATCGCCTGGCCGAGCGCCTCGCCCCGCGCGCCTCGGAGCACCTGCGCTGGATCAAGGCGAGCGTGGGGCAGAGCGTGCGCCTCATCCCCGTGGAGGAGGTGCTCTTCTTCCAGTCCGACGAGAAGTACACGCGCGTGGTGACCGCGGAAACCGAGGCCCTCATCCGCAAGCCCATCAAGGAGCTCCTCGAGGAGCTCGACCCGGAGAAGTTCTGGCAGGTGCACCGCGCCACGATCGTGAACGCCGAGGCCATCGCCAGCGTGCGCCGCGGCCTCAAGGACCAGGCCGAGATCGCCCTCAAGGGCCACCGCGAGACCGTGCTCGTGTCCCGGAACTTCACCCACCTTTTCAAGCAGATGTAGCCCGGCGGGGGCCCGGCGGCCCGCCAGCCGTCCGCCCGGGCGGCATTTCGCCCCCCGATTCCTGCATTGCGCCGCTTCGCCCTCGCTCCCGGGCCCGGCGCGCCCTACCTTGGTGCCATCGAGGCCCTTGACGGGCCCATCCCCAGGGAGCCGGACCATGTCGCTCATCCAGTCGCTCGGGCCTTCGCTCACGACGATCCTCGCCTTCTTCGGCGTGCTGGCACTCTCCGCGGTCATCGCCGCGGTGGCCGTGCTCGAGGACTACTGACCCCGGCGGGCCTTCCGGGTATCGTCCGGGGGCCCGCCGTCCACCGCCCATGAATCCCTTCTCGAACCTCATCCATCGCACGCCCTGGTGGGTGCTCATCCTCGGCGGCCTGGCCACGATCGTGGCCCTGGCCGTCTTCGTGACCCCCTTCCACCTCATCGAGTACCGCAAGGTCGGCGCCACGCCCGAGGAGAGCCAGGCGATCAAGCGCGAGATCGACAACACCTTCGCCGAAGGGGCCATGGACATCGCGAGGAGCACCATCCTCGCGATGCGCGGCGCCACCTCGGATCCCGCCCGCCGCGAGGAGCTGGACCGTGCGCTGGAGGAGATCGACAGCGCGCGCTCGGAGCTTCGCGACGCCGGCCGCGAGGCCCGGCGGGCCAAGCGCGAGGCGATCGAGACCGCCCGCGAGGCCGCCCGCGAGGCCGCTTCCGCGATCGAGGAAGCCCGGCGCAGCGCCGAGGAGGCCCTGCGGGAGGCCGGGATCGAGGGCGACCGGATGAAGCGTTCCCTCGACCAGTCCCTCGAGGCCGCCAAGGCGGCCGAGGCGGAGGCGAAGGGCGCCCTCGAGCGCGAGGGCGGGGACAAGAAGCGCATCGTGATCGGCGGGAGCAAGGACCGGCCGCTCATCGACATCGAGACCTCGAAGGAGGAAACGGTCGTGCCGCCGGCCTCGGGCGTGATCACCTTCGGGCATCGCGGCAAGGGGCCGAGCGGGTCCATCACCTTCGACCTCGACGACACGCCGAAGCCCCCGAAGCCGCCGGCGCCGCCCTCCGTCGCGATGGCCGACCCGCCCGCGCCGCCGGCCGCGCCGCCGCTGCCGCCGGAGATGCGCGCCGAGATCCGCCGCAACGTGAGCGGGGACCTGAAGAAGATCGGCGTCGGCGCGGGCCTGGTGCTGCTCTTCATCCCGCTCTTCGTCCTCACCATCGTCGCCAAGTTCTTCATCGACCGCTCGCGCGCCGCGCAGCGCGTGGCGGACCTCAAGCGCAAGGAGGCCGACTACCACCGCATGAGCCAGCAGGTGACCGAGGCGAAGCTGCAGGCGCTGCAGGCGCAGGTCGAGCCGCACTTCCTCTACAACACGCTCGCCAACGTCCAGGCCCTCACCGAGGTGGACCCGGCCCGCGCGAACACGATGGTGGGCCACCTCATCCAGTACCTGCGCAGCGCGCTGCCGAAGATGCGCGAGTCGATCTCCACCGTCGGGCAGGAGGTGGAGCTGGTGCGCGCGTACCTCAACATCCTGCAGATGCGCATGGGCAAGCGCCTCGCCTTCGACATCGCCGTGCCCGAGAGCCTCCTCGCCACGGCGTTCCCGCCGCTCATGCTCCCCTCGCTCGTGGAGAACGCGATCAAGCACGGCCTCGAGCCGCAGCGCGACGGCGGGACGGTGCTCATCTCCGCGCAGGCCCAGGACGGGCGCCTGCGGATGGTGGTCTCCGACACCGGCCGCGGCTTCGGCGAATCGGTGGGCGCGGGCGTGGGCCTCGCCAACATCCGCGAGCGCCTCGCCGCGCTCTACGGCGACAAGGCGAGGCTCACCCTGGAGTCGAACTCGCCCTCGGGCGTCATCGCCACGATCGAGGTGCCGATCGACGGGCTGCGCGCCGGTTCGTCCGCCGTGCCGGGCGCCGCCGCCGCCGAGCCGCCCGCGGCGCCGAAGTCCACCGCCGGCAAGGTGCTCTCCGTGGTGGGCAGCGCCGAGCGCACCTGGCGCAAGACGCTCTCCTTCGCCTTCGTGGCGCTGGTCGTGCTGGCCGCGGTGGTCTCGGGGCTGGGCGCTTTCGGCGTGCTCACGGGCCTCGTGCCGGTGCAGGTGGGCTCGGAGACCCTCACGGGGCCGGGCGGGGCGCTCCTCGGCGCCGCGGGCATCGCCATCGGCTTCGCCGCCGTGGTGCTGGTGCTCGCCATCGTGGCCGCCCTCGTCTACGGGCTGGGCTGGCTCCTCGTCGGGCTCGCGATCTTCGTCCCGGTGGTGGTCCTCGTCGCCATCTCGCCGGCGCTGGCGCCCGTGGTGCTCGTGGCGCTCTTCATCTGGTGGCTGGTGCGGCGCAAGAAGGCGCCCGAGGCCGCGGCCCCGCCGAAGGCGGAGCCGGCGATGCCGCCGCCGCGGGTGGAGCCCGTGATGGGCCCGGAGCCGCCCCCGCCGCCGCCCGAGCCCGGGGAGCGAGCGCCGCCCGGTTAGAATCGCGGCATGGCCAATCCCACCGCGATCGTCGCCGAGGACGAACCGATCCTGCGCGCGCAGCTCGAGGCGAAGCTCGCGAAGCTCTGGCCGGAGCTCGAGATCATCGCCTCGGTGGAGGACGGCGCCGCGGCGCTGGAGGCCCTCGAGGACCGCGCGCCCGACTTCATGTTCCTCGACATCCGCATGCCGGAGATGACCGGCGTGGAGGTGGCGCGGCACGTGGGCAGCCGCGCGCACGTGGTGTTCGTGACCGCCTACGACGAGTACGCGATCCAGGCCTTCGAGGCGGGCGCGGTGGACTACCTCCTCAAGCCCTACTCCGACGAGCGCCTCGCGGCCTGCGTCGCGCGCCTCAAGGGCAAGCTCGCGAGCCCGCCGCCCGACCTCCAGGCGGTCGTCTCGCAGCTCGCCGCGCAGCTTCGCGGGCCGGGCAAGGAGCGCCTGCAGTGGATCAAGGCGAGCTTCGGGCAGAACCTGCGCCTCATCCCCGTGGCCGAAGTGCTCTTCATCCAGTCCGACGAGAAGTACACGCGCGTGGTGACGGCGGACGCCGAGGCCCTCATCAAGACGCCCATCCGCGAGCTCCTCGACGGCCTCGACCCCGAGGTCTTCTGGCAGATCCACCGCTCGACCATCGTCAACGCGAACGCCATCGCCGGCGTCACCCGCGACTTCCGCGGCCAGGCCCACGTGAAGGTCAAGGGCCGCGACGAGACCCTCACCGTCTCGCGCATCTACTCCCACCTCTTCAAGCAGATGTAGAGATTGGGGTCAGGTTCATTTTCCGATCTGTCCCCATTTCAAGCCAAATGGGGACAGATCGGAAAATGAACCTGACCCCATTTGGCTCGTTGCTACAATCGGGCCCATGATCTACGAACTCGACGACCGCAAGCCCGTCCTGGAAGGCGACAACTTCGTCGCCCCCAACGCCGCCGTGATCGGCTCGGTGGTGATGAAGAAGGGCGCGAGCGTCTGGTGGGGCGTCACCATCCGCGGCGACAACGACGGCGTCACCCTCGGCGAGAACGTGAACGTCCAGGACGGCTCCGTGATCCACACGGACCTCGGCATCCCCGTCGTCCTCGAGCGCAACGTGAGCATCGGCCACCTCGTGATGCTGCACGGCTGCACCATCGGCGAGAACTCCCTGGTCGGCATCGGCGCGATCATCCTGAACCGCGCCGTCATCGGGAAGAATTGCCTCATCGCCGCGGGCGCCCTCGTCCCCGAGGGCAAGCACATCCCCGACGGCTCGCTCGTCATGGGCGTGCCCGGCAAGGTCGTGCGCCACCTGAGCGAGAAGGACATCGCCGACAACACCTGGATCGCGGAGCACTACGTCGAGCGCTCCGCCGCCTACCGCAAGGGGTTGAAGCCTGCCGGCTAGCGCCGCCCGCCATCGCGGGGCGCTCGCGGTCTGGGCGCTGCTCGTCGCCTACGCGAGCCTCTACCCGTTCGCGCCGCTGCGCCTGCCGGGCCCGGACGCGCTCGCGCTGTTCCTGCGCCCGCGCTACGTCATCGCCTTCGACGTGGCCCTCAACGCGCTCGCCTACTTCCCGCTGGGCGCGCTCGCCTGCCTCGTCCTCGACTCGGCGAACGCCCCCTGGGCCGCGCGGGCGAAGGCCGTGGCGTGGTGCGCGGGCTTCAGCCTCGCGATGGAGGCGATGCAGCTCTTCGTCGCCACGCGCGTGGCTTCGGTGCACGACCTCGCCGCCAACGCCACCGGCGCCTTCGCCGGCACGCTCCTCTTCGCGGGGCCCCTTCGCGAGCTCGTGACGCGCCCCCTGGGCGCGGCGCGCGAGCGCCTCGTCGCCGCGGGCGCCTGGGGCGACGCGGGGCTCGTGCTGGTGGGGCTGTGGCTCCTCGCGCAGCTCAACCCCGCGCTGCCCTTCTTCGAGGCGGGCAACATCGGCGGCACGGGCGAGCCGATCGCGGGCGAGTTCCTCGTCACCGCCGCCTCGGTCGCGCTCTCGGTGGCGGGCTTCGGGCTCTTCGTCTCGGTGGTGCTCAAGGGGCCCGGCGGGGCGCTGCGCTGGACGCTCCTGCTCCTCACCGTCGCCCTGTGGTGCAAGTTCGCGACCGCCTCGGTGATGCTCAAGCCGCACCTGTCCGCGGGCTGGGTGACGGAGGGCCGCGTCGCCGGCCTCGCCGCCGGGCTCCTCGCCTTCGTGCCGCTGCGCACCCTCGCCCGCGCCGCGCGCATCTACCTCGCGCTCGTCCTCACCCTCGCCGGGGCGCTCTTCGCCAAGATCTTCGGCGCCTACAGCGCGCTCGCCGAGCTCCTGCGCCTCTTCAGCTGGCCCCACGGCCAGCTCGCCAACTTCGCCACCCTCACGCGCTGGATCCACGAGGCCTGGCCCATGCTCTCGCTCGCCTGGCTCATCGCGCTCTTCGTCTGGCGCCGCGACGAGCCGATACAATGAGCGCCCCGCCGCCGAAAGCCCCCATGAGCTTCTACCGCCACCACGTCTTCTTCTGCCAGAACCGCCGCGACGCGCCGGAGGCCTGCTGCGCCAACCACGACGCCGCGGGAATGCGCGACTACTGCAAGGGCCGGGTGAAGGCGATGGGCCTCGCGGGCCCGGGCAAGGTGCGCGTGAACCAGGCGGGGTGCCTGGACCGCTGCGAGGAGGGCCCGGTGGTCGTGGTGTACCCGGAGGGCACCTGGTACACCTACGTGGACAGGGCCGACATCGACGAGATCATCGAGGAGCACCTCGTGAACGGCCGCGTGGTGGAGAGGCTTCGCATTTGAGCGGGGCCGCCACGCACCGCGCCACCATCCAGGGCGCGGCCGGGGCGATCGAGATCGCCTACGCGCTTCCCGCGCACCCGGTGGCGGTGGCGGTCGTGGCGCACCCGCACCCGCTCTTCGGCGGCGCGATGGAGAACAAGGTCGTCACCACCGTGGCCCGCGCCTTCGCCGAGGCGGGCGCCGCGACCTTCCGCTTCAACTTCCGCGGCGTGGGCGCGAGCGAGGGCGCGCACGACGAGGGCCGCGGCGAGACCGACGACTTCCTCGAGGTGGCCGCCCACGCGGCCCGCGCCGTGGGGGAACTCCCCCTGTGGATGGCGGGCTTTTCCTTCGGCGGCGGCGTGGCGCTGCGGGCGAGCACGCGCGCGGCCTTCGAGCGCCTCGTGCTCGTGGCGCCCGCCCTGCGCCGCATCACCGGCCACGGCCTCGGGGAGGCGCCGGACCCGGACGATCCCGCCCTCGGCGAGCCGGGCCGGCATTCGGCGGCGAACACCGTCATCGTCCACGGCGACCGCGACGAGACCGTCCTCCTCGCCGATTCCCTCGCCTGGGGCGCCGTGCGCGACGTGCCCGTGCTGGTGGTGCCCGGCGCGGACCACTTCTTCCACAGGAAGCTCCACGTGATCCGCGACACCGTGGGCCGCCTCGCGCGTCCCGCGCGGGGCTAGGCGCGCCGTGGCCGAAGGCGTCCTTTCCGCGAAGGGGCTGCGCAAGCGCTACGACGGGCGCGAGGTGGTCGCGGGCCTCGACCTCGAGCTCTCCCGCGGCGAGTGCTTCGGGCTCCTCGGGCCCAACGGCGCGGGCAAGACCACGGCGCTGCGGATGCTCCTGGGGCTCACGGCGCCGGACGCGGGCGAGATCACGCTGCTGGGCCACCCGGTGCCGAAGGCCGCGCGCGAGGGGCGCATCCGCGTGGGCGTGGTGCCGCAGGTGGACAACCTCGACCCGGACTTCACGGTGCGCGAGAACCTGCTGGTCTACGGGAGCTACTTCGGGCTCTCCCGCGCGCAGGTCTCGCGCCGACTGCCGCATCTCCTCGAGTTCGCCTCGCTGGAAGCGCGCGCCGACAGCCGCATCCAGGCGCTCTCCGGCGGGATGAAGCGCCGCCTCGTCCTCGCCCGGGCGCTGGTGAACGACCCGGAGCTCATCTTCCTGGACGAGCCGACCACCGGCCTCGACCCCCAGGCGCGCCACCTCCTGTGGGAGAAGCTGCGGATGCTGCTTCGCGAGGGCAAGACCATCCTCCTCACCACGCACTTCATGGACGAGGCCGAGCGCCTCTGCGACCGGCTCGCGATCATCGACCGCGGCCGCATGCTCGCCCAGGGCGCGCCCCGCGACCTCATCGCCGAGCACATCGAGCCGGAGGTCGTGGAGGTCTACGGCGAGGGCGTGGAGGGCTGGTATGCCGCGAACGCGAAGGCGCTCTCGGCGCGCGCGGAGCTGCACGGCGAGACCGCGTTCTGCTACCTGCGCGAGGCCGCGCCCGTGGTGGCGGCGCTGAAGGCGGTCCCGGGGCTGCGCTTCCTGCACCGGAGAGCGAACCTCGAGGACCTCTTCCTCAAGCTCACCGGCCGGGAGATGCGCGATGACGCGTAGCCTCTTCGCGCCCCCGGACTTCAGCCGCGCCTGGATGGCCGTGTGGCGGCGCAACTACCTCGTCTGGCGCAAGCTCGCCGCCGAGAGCGTGCTGGGCAACATCGTGGAACCGCTCTTCTACCTCCTGGGCTTCGGCTTCGGCATGGGCTCGCTGATCGCGCAGGTGGACGGCGTGCGCTACATCGCCTTCCTCGCCGGCGGCACCATCTGCTACGCGACGATGCTCTCGGCCTCCTTCGAGTCGCTCTACTCCGGCTTCGCGCGCATGCACGTGCAGCGCACCTGGGAAGGCATCCTCAACGCGCCGGTGAGCCTGGAGGACGTGCTGCTCGCGGAGTGGGTGTGGGCCGCCTCGAAGAGCCTGCTCTCGGGCACCGCGGTGCTGGTGGTGGCCGTCGCGCTGGGGCTCTCGCAGTCGCTCACCATGGTCCTCATCGTGCCGCTCGCCTTCCTGATCGGGCTCTCCTTCGCGGGGATGGGGCTCGTGATCACCTCGTTCGCGAAGAACTTCGACTTCTTCATGTACTGGTTCACGCTCTTCCTCACCCCGCAGATGCTGCTCTCGGGGGTCTTCTACCCCATCGCGAACATGCCGGGCTGGCTGCAGGCGGTCTCCTCGGCGCTGCCGCTCACGCACGCGATCGCCATCGGCCGCCCGCTCTTCCTCGGGCAGTGGCCGGCGTCCGTGGCGCTGCACGCGGGCGTGCTCGCGGCCTACGGCTTCGCGGGCTTCGCGATCGCGGTCGTGCTCTTCCGGCGCAGGCTCCTCGCCTGAGGGCTAGCGGGCCGCGCGGGCGCGCGGGATGGCCTTCGCGGAAGTGGCGAAGAGCACGCGACCCAGGGCTTTGCGGTTCCTCGCCACGTCGGCGAGCGAATACTTGCGAAGCTCCGCGTAGAACGCCTCGACCGCGTCGGCGAGCGCGAACTTGAGCTTGCAGTCGGCGGTGATGGCGCAGGTGTTGGTTTCCCTCAGGAAGCACTCGGCGGGAACGTCGCCGCCCTCGGTCGTGCGCACCACGTCGCCCACGTTGATGGCTTCCGCGGCCTTCGCGAGCTGCAGCCCGCCGCCCCTGCCGCGCAGGTTCTCGAGATAGCCCTCGCGGCCGAGGAAGTGCACCACCTTGGTGAGGTGGTGCTCGGAGATCGCGTAGGCCGAGGCGATCTCGGCGATGGTCGCGCGCCCCTCCGGGTGCGCGGCCACGTACATCAGCACGCGCAGGCTGTAGTCGGTGAAGGTGGTGAGACGCATGGGGAACGGTCCTCGTGGCGGGAAGCGGACGCGCCGGGGATCCGGCGCGCCCGCATAACCCGCATCCTACATCCAGCTTAGGTCGGCTGCACTTCTCCCGCCGCCTGCGCCTCGCGCGCCTCGCGCCCGGGCCTGCGCAGCAGGGCGAGCGCGTACAGGCCCAGGAAGACGCCGCCGATGGCGAACACGATGTCGCCCGGCACGCGCAGCCACACGAGCGTCTCCATGAGCGGCGAGTGGATCACCTCCGCCGAGCGCGCGAACCACAGGCCGTGGGTGAGGCTCGCCCAGGCCTGGTAGATGCCCGCGGGCACGAGGGACATGAAGACCATCATCGCGAGCCCCGCGTTCAGGCCCCAGAAGGCCGGCGCGAGGAAGCGCTCCGCGGCCGGCCGGCGGCCGAAGAGCCCGCCCAGGCAGAAGAGCATGAGGCCGATGCCGAGCATCCCGTACACGCCGAAGAGCGCGGCGTGGCCGTGGGCCGGCGTGAGGTTCAGGCCCTGCACGAAGTAGAGCGAGGCGGGCGGATTGATCGCGAAGCCGAGCAGTCCCGCTCCCACGAGGTTCCAGAAGGCCACCGCCACGAAGCACAGGATCGGCCAGCGATAGGCCTCCACCCAGGGCGCGGCCTTCGAGCGCCGGTAGGTGTTCCAGCCCTCCAGCCCGATGAGGGTGAGCGGCACGACCTCGAGCGCGGAGAACACGGCGCCCACGGCGATGACGGAGGTCGGCGTCCCGGTCCAGTAGAGGTGGTGGAGCGTGCCGAGGATGCCGCCGAAGAGGAACACGATGGTCTCCATCACGATCGCCTTGTTGGCGGTCGAGGCGCGGATGAGCCCCAGGCGCGTGAAGATGAGCGCCACCACCGCCGTCGCGAACACCTCGAAGAAGCCCTCCACCCAGAGGTGCACCAGCCACCAGCGCCAGTACTCGACCATCGCGTAGTGCGTGCGCTGGCCCCAGGTGAGGGAAGCGGAGTAGAAGAGCCCGATGCACGCCGCGGAGAGGAACACCATCGCGATGAGGCCGCGCGTCTCCGAGGGGCGCTTGAGCGCGGGCCACAGCGCGCGCCCCATGAGGTAGAGCCAGAAGAGGAGCCCCACGAAGAGCAGGATCTGCCACACGCGGCCCATGCTCGTGAACTCGAGGCCCTGGTTGCCGATCCAGAAGGTGAACTCGAAGCCCTGGCGCTGCAGCGTGCCGATCCAGCTCGTGGCGGTGGAGCCCACGACGATGAGAAGGAGCGCGTAGAAGAGCGCGTTCACGCCGAGCGACTGCAGCTTCGGCTCGTGGCCGGAGAGGAGCGGGGCGATGTAGAGGCCGGTGGCGAGCCACGCGGTGGCGATCCAGAAGATGCCCATCTGCGTGTGGATGGTGCGGCTCACGGTGTAGGGCAGGATCTCGCCCAGGGGCAGGCCGAAGAAGGCCTGGCCCTCGACCGCGTAGTGGGCGGTGATGGCGCCCATGCCGATCTGCACGAGGATCAGGCCGATCACCACGAAGAAGTACTTGCGCACGGCCTTCATCGAGGGCGTGGCGGAGAGCGCGAGGAGCGGGTCCTTCGGGGGCGCCTCGGGGTCCGCGGGCTCGTGGTTGCGCGAGTGCAGCCAGAGCATGCCGGCGATGCCGGCGATGAGGAGCACGATGCTCACGATCGACCAGATGGCGGCCGAGGCGGGCAGCTCGTTGCCGACGATGGGCTCGTGGGGCCAGTTGCTGGTGTAGGAAAGGCCTTCCTCGCCCGGCCGGTCCGTCGCGGCGGACCACGCCGACCAGAAGAAGAAGCCGGCGAGGGCGTGGCGGTCCTCGGCGCGCGGCAGCGCGTCGGGCATCATCGCGTACTGCTCGCGCAGCTTGTCGAGGGAGGCCTCGTTGCCGAAGAGGCCCGTGTAGTGCTCCTGCACCCGGGCGATGGCCTCGGCCCGGTCGGCGCCGACGACGAGCGTGCCGGTGGCGGCGTCGTAGGTGTTCGTGCGCAGCTCCGTCTTCACCAGCGCGTCCACGGAGGCCTGCTGGTGCGGGGCGATCGCGGCGAACGCGGCGCCGTACAGGCGAGCGGCGAGGATCTCGCGCAGGGCGAGGGCCTCGCGGTGCAGCCAGTCGGCGGACCAGTCCGGCGCCACGTAGCTGCCGTGGCCCCAGACGGTGCCGAGCTGCTGGCCGCCGGCGGCGAGCCAGGCGCGCTGGCCGTCCTGGACCTGTTCCTTCGTGAAGAGCGTCGCGCCGGCCTCGGTCTTCACCGTGGGAATGGGCGGGGCGGCGAGGTAGATCTCGCGCCCCAGCCAGCCCAGGGCGGCGAAGGACAGCACGAAGACGACGGCGAGCCATCGCCAGAGGTTTCGGGTGGGTTGCATGGCGGCCTTTCCTTTCGCCCGCGCGGCGGGCTATTGCTGGATATGAAATGCACCTTCTATAAGGTGCACAGCATATGCAGCTTAAAAGGGGCGGCCTTGATGTGCGTCAAGTTTCGGAAAAGCGCCCCGCGCCGGGCCCCGTCCCGGGCGTCCGGACGGGGCAGGGCGGGGTCGGCGGCGGCGGGCGGGAAGGCTCAGGTGCCCGGCGCGGAAGGCCGCCGGGCGAGGTCCGCCATGCCCCCCAGGAGCTCGATGGGCAGCGGGAAGACGATGGTCGAGGACTTGTCGCCCGCGATGGCGCCCAGGGTCTGCATGTAGCGAAGCTGCATCGCGCCCGGCTGCCGCGAGAGCATCTCGGCGGCCATCATGAGCTTCTCCGAGGCCTGCAGCTCGCCCTCGGCGTGGATCACCTTGGCGCGCCGCTCGCGCTCGGCCTCGGCCTGGCGGGCGATGGCGCGGACCATGGACTCGTCCAGGTCCACGTGCTTGATCTCGACGTTGGCCACCTTGATGCCCCAGGCGTCCGTCTGCGCGTCGAGCACCTGCTGGATGTCGAGGTTCAGGCGCTCGCGCTCGGCGAGCATCTCGTCCAGCTCGTGCTTGCCGAGCACCGCGCGCAGCGTCGTCTGCGCGAGCTGGCTCGTGGCGTTGAGGAACTCCTCGACCTGGATGATGGCCTTCTCCGGGTCCACCACGCGCAGGTAGACGACGGCGTTCACCTTCACCGACACGTTGTCGCGGGAGATCACGTCCTGGGTGGGCACGTCGAGCACGACGGTGCGCAGGTCCACGCGCACCATCTGCTGGATCACCGGCACCACGATCACCAGGCCCGGACCCTTCACCTTCCAGAAGCGCCCGAGCTGGAACACGACGCCGCGCTCGTACTCGCGCAGCACGCGGAACATCGAGACGAGGAAGGCCAGCGCGACCAGCGCCAGCCCGCCGAAACCGATATCGAAACCCATGGCTACCCTCCGTTGGTTTTCACTTCGTCGGGCGCGACGTCGAGCACGAGACCCCGCCGCGCGGTCACGCGAACCTTCTGCCCGCGCGCGAGCGGCGTCGCGCTCGCCACGCGCCAGGTTTCGCCGTGCATTCGCGCCCAGCCCTCGCCGGTCGCGTCGTCGAGCATCTCCGCGAGGCTCCCCACCACGTCCTCGGCGCCGGAGACGACCTTGCGCGCGCGCGCCTTGAGCGCCATGCCCCCGGCCATCGCGATGAGCACCGCGCTCGCCACCGCCACCGTGACGATGAGGGCGAGCGGGATGCCGAAGCCGGGCACCTCGGTGTCGAAGAGGAAGAGGGCGCCGGCCACGAAGGCCACGACCCCGCCCGTGCCGAGCACGCCGAAGCCCGGCAGGAAGGCCTCCGAGACCATGAACGCGATGCCGAGCAGGATGAGCGCCAGCCCCGCGTAGTTCACCGGCAGGAGGTTCAGCGCGTAGAGCGCGAGGAGCAGCGCGATGCCGCCCAGCACGCCCGGGACGCCCACGCCCGGCGAGGTGAACTCGAAGAAAAGGCCGTACACCCCGATCATCATGAGGATCAGCGCGATGCCGGGGTCGGTGATGACGGCGAGGAAGCGCGAGCGCCAGTCCGGGTCGCGCGGGACGACGGCGGCGCCGGCCGTGGCGAGCGTGCGCGCCACGCCGTTCACCGTGAGGCTGCGGCCGTCGAGCTTCGCGAGGAGCTGCGGCAGGTCCTCGGCGACGAGGTCGATCACGTTCATCGCGAGGGCCTCCTCGGCCGGCAGGCTCGCCGCCTCGCGCACGGCCTTCTCGGCCCACTCGGCGTTGCGCCCGCGCATCTGCGCGAGCCCGCGGAGGTAGGCCGCCGCGTCGTTCACCTGCTTGCGCGTCATCGCCGAGCCGCCGGGCAGCACCACCGGCGCCTCCTTCCCGGCCTTGGCGGGTTCGGCCTTGCCTTCCGGGCTTCCCGGCGCCGCCTTGCCGCTCGCGGGCTCCTCGGGCTTCGCGGGCGCCGCCGGTTCCTTCGCGTCGGGAGCCCCCGGGAGGATGCCCACCTGCACGGGCGTGGCCGCGCCGAGGTTCGTGCCGGGCGCCATGGCGGCGACGTGGCTCGCGTAGAGGATGTAGGTGCCCGCGCTCGCGGCGCGCGCGCCGCCGGGGGAGACGAAGCTCGCCACGGGCACGGGAGAGGCGAGGATCGCCTGGATGATCCGGCGCATCGAGGGATCGAGGCCGCCCGGCGTGTCCATGTGGAGCACGACGAGCTGCGCGCCTTCCTGCGCCGCGCGCGTGATGCCGCGATCGACGTAGTCCGCGACCGCCGGGCCGATGGCGCCCTGGATGCGCAGCGTCACCACTGGTCCTGCGGCGGGCGCGGGCAGGGCGAGCGCGAGGCCCGC
>CALEJW010000145.1 GCA_937898635.1 uncultured Pseudomonadota bacterium
GATGAGCGAGCGGCGAGCCACGCTCGTGCGCCTGTGCGCGAGCCACGGCATCGCGACCCACTACCACGACATCTGGGGCACGCGGCACGAGGTGCCCGAGACCGGCCTCCACGCGCTGCTCTCGCTGTTCGGCGTGGACGCGACGACGCCCGAAAGCGCCGCGCGCGCCGAAGAGGCCGTGCGCGCCGCCCAATGGGAGCAGTGCGTCGCGCCGGCGATCGCCATCGGCGAGTCCGCCTCGCCCTGGCGCGCGAGCCTGCGCCTGCCGGCGGCGCTCGCGAGCCTTCGCTGGCGGATCGAGGAGGAATCCGGAAGGATCCACGAGGGCGGCTGCGAGGCCGCGGCGCTGGGCGAGACGGGCTTCGAGAGGATCGACGGCCGCGACTTCGCCCAGCGCGAGCTCGACCTGGCGGTGGCGCTTCCCGCCGGCTATCACCGGCTCCGGCTGCTGGACGGCGAGCGTGTCCTGGGCGAGTCCCTGGTGATCGCCGCGCCGCCGCGCTGCTACTGGCCGGAGGCGCTCGCCGGCGGCGCCCGGGTGTGGGGTCCCTCGGTCCAGCTCTACGCGCTGCGCTCGGAGCGCAACTGGGGCATCGGCGACTTCGGCGACCTCGGGCGGCTCGTCGAGGACTGGGCGGCGCTCGGCGCGGGCATCGTGGGGCTCAACCCCCTGCACGCGCTCTTTCCGCCGGTGCCGGGGCACGCGAGCCCCTACAGCCCTTCCTCGCGCGAGCGCCTCAACGTGCTCTACCTCGACGTCGAGGCGATCGAGGATTTCCGCGAGTGCGAAGCGGCGCAGCGGCTCGTGCGCTCCGCCCCGTTCCAGGCCCGCCTCGCGGCCCTGCGCGAGTCGCCCCTCGTGGACTACGAGGCGGTGGCCGCGGCCAAGTACGAGGTGCTGGCCCACCTTCACGCCGCCTTCCGCGCGAACCACCTCGGCCGCGATACCGCGCGCGCGCGCGACTTCCGCGACTACCAGGCGAAAGGGGGGCTCGCGCTGCGCCGCCACGCCCTCTTCGAGGCGCTGCACGCCGAGTTCCACGCCGCGGATCCCGTATCGTGGGGCTGGCGGCACTGGCCCGGGGACTGCCGCGATCCCGACCCGGACAAGGTCGCGCGGCTGGCGTCGGCGCGACTCGAGCGCGTCGAGTACCAGGAATACCTCCAGTGGCAGGCCGAGCGGCAGCTCGCGCGGGTGGCCGCGCGCTGCGGCGAGCTCGGGCTCGTGCCGGGGCTCTACCTCGACCTCGCGGTCTCGGTGGACGGCGCCGGCTCCGACACCTGGTCCGACCCCGGGGTCTACGCGCTGGAGGCGAGCGTCGGCGCGCCTCCCGACGAGTTCAACCCGAAAGGCCAGGACTGGGGGCTTCCGCCCCTTCGTCCCGATCGCCTCCGCGCTGAAGGGTACGCGAGCCTGCGCCGGGCGCTCGCGGCCAACATGCGCGAGGCGGGCGCGCTGCGCATCGACCACGTCATGGGCCTCATGCGCCTCTTCTGGAACCCGCGGGGCGCCGGCGCCGGCGAAGGCGGCTACGTGCACTACGCGTTCGACGAGCTCCTCGCGATCGTCGCCCTGGAGAGCCACCGCAACCGCTGCCTCGTGATCGGCGAGGACCTGGGCACCGTCCCGGACGAGGTGCGCGCGGGCCTCGCGCGGATCGGCGTGCTCTCCTACCGCCTGCTCTACTTCGAGCGCGCGAACGATGGCGCCTTCCGGCCCGCCGCCGACTACCCGGCCGAGGCGCTCGTCGCCGTGAGCACGCACGACCTCGCCACGCTCGCCGGCTGGTGGGAGGGCCGCGACCTCGCCGTGCGCCGCGAGCTGGGCCTCTTCCCGGCCAACAGCACCTACGAGAAGCAGCTCGTGGACCGGGCCCAGGAGCGGGTGCGCCTGATGCTCGCGCTGGAGCACGCGGGCCTGCTGCCGGAAGGCACGGTCGTCGATCCCGCGGGCTCGCAGGCGTTCACGGAGGCGCTCGGGGAGGCGGTGCACGCCTTCGTCGCCTCGACGCCCTCGCGCGTGATGATGGTGCAGCTGGAGGACGCCCTCGGCGCGACGGCGCAGGCCAACCTGCCCGGAACGACCTCGGAGCACCCGAACTGGCGCCGGAAGCTCCCCCGGACGCTGGAGGCGATGCGGGGCCTTCCCCGCGTGGCCTCGCTCGCCCGGCGAATGTCGGCTGCCCGTCCGCGCCCGGCGAGACCGGCATCGGCCGCGGCGCCCGAGCTGCGGATCCCGCGGGCCACCTACCGGCTGCAGATGCACGCGGGGTTCGGCTTCGACGAGGCGATCGCGATCCTGCCCTACCTCGCGCGGCTCGGGGTGAGCCACGTGTACTGCTCCCCGCTGCTGCGCGCGCGAAGCGACAGCATGCACGGCTACGACATCACGAACCACGGCGAGATCGCGCCCGCGCTCGGCGGCGCCGCGGGTTTCGCGCGATTCCAGGCCGCCCTTCGCGCGCACGGCCTCGGGCTCCTCTTCGACATGGTGCCCAACCACATGGCGGTCCTGGGAGCCGACAACGCCTGGTGGATGGACGTCCTCGAGTGCGGTCCGGCCTCGCTCCACGCACGCTACTTCGACATCGACTGGCTGCCCGCCAACCCGGAGCTCGCGGGCAAGGTCCTGATTCCCGTGCTGGGCGAGCACTACGGCGTCGTCCTCGCGGGCGGCGAGCTGCAACTGCGCTTCGAGCCGGCGACGGGCGAGTTCGCCGTGGGCTATCACGAGCACCGCTTCCCCGTCGATCCGCGCGGATACGCGGGCCTGCTGCGCCGGGGCGGCGATTTCCTGCCCGCGGACGCTCCCGGGGAGGCCCGCGGGGAGCTCGCGAGCCTGGCTTCCGCCTTCGGCCACCTGCCCTCGCGCGAGAGCACGGGCGCCGCGGAGATCGCCGAGCGCTCGCGCGACAAGGCGGCGCACAAGCGCCGGCTGGCCGCCCTCGCGGGCGCCCACCCCGCCATCGAGCGCGCGCTTTCCGCCGCCGTCGCGGAAACGAACGCCGTCTCTTCTGGCGGCGAGCGCGAGGCGCTGCACGCCCTCCTCGAGGCGCAGGCCTGGCGCCTCGCCTACTGGCGCGTCGCCTCCGACGAGATCAACTACCGGCGCTTCTTCGACATCAACGCGCTCGCCGCGCTGCGCATGGAGGACGAGCAGGTGTTCGAGGCCACGCACGGCTTCACGCTGGAGCTCGCGGCCTCGGGCGGGGTGGACGGGCTGCGCATCGACCACCCGGACGGCCTGTACGACCCGGCGCAGTACTTCCGCCGCCTGCAGGAAGGCTATGCGCGCCGCGCGGGAATCGCCCTGGGCCAGGAGGAGGAAGGCGGGCGGCCCGCGCGCCCGCTCTACGTGCTCGCCGAGAAGATCACCGCGCCGCACGAGCACCTCCCGGAAGGCTGGTCGCTGCACGGCACCACGGGATACCGCTTCGCCGCGGTCGCCAACGCGCTCTTCGTGGACGCGGGCGCCGCGCAGCGCATCGAGCGCACGTGGCGCAGCTTCACGGGGGAGGCGCTCGCGTTCCCGGAGATCGCCTACCGGAGCAAGCGCGAGATCCTGCGCAACGCCCTCGCCTCCGAGCTCACCACGCTCGCCACCGAGATCCACCGGATCGCGCGCGCCGACCTGCGCACGCGCGACTACACCTTCAACACGCTTCGCGAGGCCCTGGCGGAAGTGGCCGCCTGCATGCCCGTCTACCGCACCTACATCGCCGGCCCGCCCTCGGCGCAGGACCGTCGATTCATCGACTGGGCGGTGGCGCACGCCGCCCGCCGGTCGCGCGCGGCCGACCCGTCGATCCTGGGATTCGTGCGGCAGCTGCTCCTCGGCGCCGCGCCGGAAGGGGCGCCGCCCGGGACGCGGGAGCGCGCCCTTCGCTTCGCCATGCGCTTCCAGCAGCTCACCTCGCCCCTGGCCGCGAAGGGCGTCGAGGACACCGCGCTCTACGTCTTCAACCGGCTCGTGTCGCTGAACGAGGTGGGCTCCGATCCCGAGACCTTCGGCATGTCCGTGCGCGCTTTCCACGGCGCGAGCGCCGACCGCGCCGCGCGCTGGCCGCACACGATGCTCGCGACGTCGACCCACGACAACAAGCGCTCCGAGGACGTGCGCCAGAGGATCGACGTGATCTCCGAGATGCCCGCGGCGTGGCGGCTCCTGCTGCGGCGCTGGAGCACGCTCAACCGCAGCGCCCGCTCCTCGTCCGACGACGAACCCGTGCCCTCGCGCAACGACGAATACCTGCTCTACCAGACCCTGGTCGGCACCTATCCCGCGCAAGGCCTGGAGGGCCCGGCGCTCGACGACTATCGCGCCCGCATCGAGGCCTACATGCTGAAGGCCGCGCGCGAGGCGAAGCGCCGGACGAGCTGGATCAGCCAGGACGAGGCCTACGAGCGCGGCCTCGGCCGCTTCGTCGCCTCCCTGCTCTCGCGCGAGCGCGCGAACCCCTTCCTCGACGACCTCCAGGCGCAGGCCGCCCGCTTCGCGGCGTTCGGCGCGCTCGGGAGCGTGTCGCTCGTGCTCCTCAAGCTTTCCTGCCCGGGCGTGCCGGACCTCTACCAGGGCAACGAGCTCGTGGACCTGAGCCTCGTCGATCCGGACAACCGGCGGCCGGTGGATTTCGCGCTTCGCGCGCGCCTGCTGGAGGAAGTGCTCCCCGCGGATGCCGCGCGGGCCCGGGAGATCGCGCGAACGCCCCACGACGGGCGTGCCAAGCTCCTCGTCACCGCCCGCCTGCTCGGGCTGCGGCGGGAGGATCCCGAACTCTTCCGCCGGGGAAGCTACGTCGCGCACGAGGCGCGGGGCGAGAAGGCCGCGCACGTCGTCGCCTTCTCGAGGCGCCACGAGGCCCGCTCGCTCACGGTGATCGCGGCGAGGTTCTTCGCGAAGCTCGCCGGCGAGACGGGAGATTTCGTCCCCGGCCCCGGGTCCTGGACGGGCACGGAGATTCCCGCGGACGGCCTCGCCGAGGGCACGCGCCTCGTGAACGTGATCACCGGCGAGCCGGTGACGGTCCGCGGCGGCGCGATCGCGATGGCGGAGGCCTTCGCCGACTTTCCCGCCGCGGCGCTCGTTCCGGAAGACGCGTCCCGCCAGTGACGCCGTAGCGAGGCGCAAATGCAAACGCCCGACTTCCTTCGAAGTCGGGCGTTTGTCCGTAAGGCCCTGGCGATGACCTACTTTCTCACGGGTAATCCGCAATATCATCGGCG
>CALEJW010000146.1 GCA_937898635.1 uncultured Pseudomonadota bacterium
CGGGATCGGCTGCCGGCCGTTCTCCATCCTCGCGGCGCGCCGGGGGCTGAGCCTCTGCGGCCCGTGACGCGGTAGCGCCGGCGGCGTTCGCTGCCCGGCGTGTCAGCGTTTCCGGACACGAACTCCCGCTTCGGCGGGAGTTCGCCTTGCGACGGCCGGAAGGCGTAGGTTAGGATTCGGGACGACCCGCCGACCCGCGTCCGGAATCCCGGAAAAGAAGAGACGCCTGCGGCAAATCCCATTCCGGAAGCGATGGCCCAAGACACCATTCTCGAAACCCGCGGGCTCACGAAGGAGTTCAAGGGCTTCGTCGCCGTGGACCGCGTCGACCTCAAGGTCGCGCGCGGCACCATCCACGCGCTGATCGGGCCGAACGGGGCGGGGAAGACCACGACCTTCAACCTGCTCACGAAGTTCCTGCCGCCGACCTCCGGCACGATCCTCTTCAAGGGCGAGGACATCACGAGCGACAAGCCCGCGGACGTGGCCCGGCGCGGCATCATCCGCTCCTTCCAGATCTCGGCCGTGTTCCCGAACCTCACGGTGCTGGAGAACGTGCGCATCGCGATCCAGCGCAGGCGCGGGATCGGCTTCCGCTTCTGGCGCTCCGAGTCGACGCTCGACGCGCTGAACGACGAGGCGCTCGCGATCCTCGAGCGCGTGGACCTGCGCCACTTCGCGCAGACCAACGCCGTGGAACTCGCCTACGGGCGCAAGCGCACCCTCGAGATCGCGACGACGCTCGCGATGGAGCCGGAGCTCATGCTCCTGGACGAGCCGACCTCGGGGATGGGCCACGAGGACGTGGCGATGGTGAAGGACCTCATCAAGGAAGTCGCCAAGGGCCGCACCGTGCTCATGGTCGAGCACAACATGGGCGTGGTCTCCGACATCTGCGACACGATCACGGTGCTGCAGCGCGGCGCGGTGCTCACCGAGGGGCCGTACGCGCAGGTGTCCGCCGACCCGCAGGTGATCGAGGCCTACATGGGATCGACCGAGGCCGCCGCCCATGGCTGAAGTCCTGCGCATCGCGCACCTGAACGCCTGGTACGGCGAGTCGCACATCCTGCACGGCGTCGACCTCGCGGTGAACGAGGGCGAGGTGGTGACGCTCCTGGGCCGCAACGGCTCGGGGCGCACGACCACGCTGAAATCGATCATGGGCCTGGTGGGACGGCGCTCGGGCTCGATCCTGGTGAACGGCAAGGAGACGGCCGCCTGGCCCACCCACCGCATCGCCCACCTCGGCATCGGCTACTGCCCCGAGGAGCGCGCGATCTTCTCCAGCCTCTCGGTGGAGGAGAACCTCACGCTCCCGCCCCGGATCGGCGAGGGCGGCATGAGCGTGGACGAGATCTACGAGATGTTTCCCAACCTGCGCGAGCGCCGCAAGACCGCCCAGGGCACGAAGCTCTCGGGCGGCGAGCAGCAGATGCTCGCCATGGCGCGGATCCTGCGCACGGGCGCGCACCTGCTGCTGCTCGACGAGATCACCGAGGGCCTCGCGCCGGTGATCGTGCAGGCGCTGGGGCGCATCATCGTGAAGCTCAAGGAGCGCGGCTTCACCATCGTGCTGGTGGAGCAGAACTTCCGCTTCGCAGCCCCCCTCGCCGACCGCTTCTACGTGATGGAGCATGGAAAAATCGCGGAGACCTTCTCCGCGTCGGAACTCGACTCGAAGACGCAGATGCTTCACGAGTACCTGGGCGTATAGCCGGAACCAAACTCAAGAGGAGACTCACCATGACATTCAAGCGCAAGTTGCTCTCCGCCGCCGCCATGCTGGCGCTTTCGGCCGGTGCGGCCCACGCCCAGATCTCGGGCAACGTCGTGAAGATCGGCGTGATGAACGACCAGTCCGGCACCTACGCGGACCTCGCCGGCCCCGGCTCCACGCTCGCCGCGCGCATGGCCGTGGAGGATTTCGGCGCGAAGGCGAAGGGCCTCACCGTCGAGGTCGTCTCCGCGGACCACCAGAACAAGCCCGACGTGGGCTCGCAGATCGTGCGCAAGTGGTACGACTCGGAGGGCGTGGACGTCGTGGTGGACGTGCCGACCTCGTCCGTGGCGCTCGCCGTGAACCAGATCACGAAGGACAAGGGCAAGGCCTTCCTCGTCTCCGGCGCGGCGACGGCGGACCTCACGGGCAAGGCGTGCTCGCCCAACACCATCCACTGGACCTACGACACCTGGATGCTCGCCAACGGCACCGGCAACGCGATCGTGAAGACGGGCGGGGACTCCTGGTTCTTCCTCACGGCCGACTACGCCTTCGGCCACGCGCTCGAGCGCGACACCGAGGCCGTGGTGGTGAAGACCGGCGGCAAGGTCCTGGGCAAGGTGCGCCACCCGTTCCCGTCCTCGGACTTCTCCTCGTTCCTGCTGCAGGCCCAGGCCTCGAAGGCGAAGATCATCGGGCTGGCCAACGCCGGCGCCGACACCACGAACGCGATCAAGCAGGCCGCCGAGTTCGGCATCGTGAAGGGCGGGCAGAACCTCGCGGGTCTCCTCGTGTTCCTCACGGACGTCCACGCGCTGGGCCTGGACAAGGCGCAGGGCCTCATCTTCACGGAAGCCTGGTACTGGGACCTGAACGATTCCTCGCGCGCCTGGGCCAAGCGCTTCGCCGCGGCCAACGGCGGCAAGTACCCGTCGATGGTCCAGGCCGGCGTCTACTCGGCCGTGACGCACTACCTGAAGGCTGTCAGCGCGCTCAAGAGCGACGACGGCACGAAGGTGATCGCGCAGATGAAGAAGATGCCGACGGACGACCCGCTCTTCGGCAAGGGCTCGGTTCGCGCCGACGGGCGCAAGATCCACCCGGCCTACCTGGTGGAAGTGAAGAAGCCCTCGGAGTCGAAGGGGCCCTACGACTACTACAAGGTGAGGGCCACGATTCCGGCCGACCAGGCCTTCCGCCCGATGGCGGAAGGCAACTGCCCTCTCGTGGCCGGGAAGTAGGCGAGCTGCGGGAACCGTGATCGAGCGGACGCCCTTCGGGGCGCCGCTCATCACGTCCAGACAGCCCTACGGCGACCATGACGGAAATTTTCGGCGTGCCGGTCCAGGCCCTGTTCGGCCAGCTCCTCATCGGGCTGATCAACGGGTCGTTCTACGCGCTGCTGTCGCTGGGGCTCGCGGTGATCTTCGGGCTCCTCAACATCATCAATTTCACGCACGGCGCCCAGTACATGATGGGCGCCTTCGCGGCCTATTTCCTGCTGAACAAGCTCGGGCTCAACTACTGGTGGGCGCTCGTCCTCGCGCCCCTCGCGGTGGGCGCGAGCGGCGTGATCGTCGAGCGCCTCATGATCTCGCGGCTCTACAAGCTCGACCACCTCTACGGGCTGCTGCTCACCTTCGGCCTCGCGCTCGTCTTCCAGGGCGCCTTCCGCCACGAATTCGGCTCCGCGGGGCTGCCCTACAACATCCCGGCCAGCCTCGAGGGCGGGCGCAACCTCGGCTTCATGTTCCTGCCGAACTACCGCGCGTGGGTGATCGTGGCCTCCCTCGGCGTGTGCCTCGCCACCTGGTTCGTGATCGAGCGCACGAAGCTCGGCGCCTACCTGCGCGCCGCCACCGAGAACCCGGCGATGGTCCAGGCCTTCGGCGTGAACGTGCCGCGCATGATCACGCTCACCTACGGCTTCGGGGTGGCGCTCGCCGGTCTCGCCGGCGTGATGGCCGCGCCCATCTACCAGGTGAACCCCCTCATGGGCGCCGACACGATCATCGTCGTGTTCGCGGTCGTCGTGATCGGGGGCATGGGCTCCATCATGGGGGCCATCGTCACGGGCTTCGGCCTGGGCGTCATCGAGGGACTCACCAAGGTCTTCTACCCGGAGGCGTCCAACACGGTGATCTTCGTGATCATGGCGATCGTGCTCATGATCCGGCCGCAGGGCCTCTTCGGGAGCCGCTAGCGCCATGGCCGACGACGCCTACAAGCCCCGCGCCTCCCGCGACGACGCCGCCGAGGCCCGCTACGACCGCCGCGCCTTCGTGGTGATGATGGCGCTCTTCCTCGTCGCACCCGCCTTCGTCTACCCGGTCTTCGTGATGAAGGCGCTGTGCTTCGCGCTCTTCGCCTGCGCCTTCAACCTGCTCCTGGGCTTCGGGGGGCTCCTGTCCTTCGGCCACGCGATGTTCCTCGGCATGGCGGGCTACGTCTGCGCCCACGCGGCGAAGGTGTGGGGCCTGCCGCCGGAGTTCGCGATCCTCACGGGGGCCGCGGCGGCCACGGCGCTGGGCTTCCTCGCGGGGCTCCTCGCCATCCGCCGGCAGGGGATCTACTTCGCGATGATCACGCTCGCGCTCGCGCAGATGGTCTTCTTCTTCTCCGTGCAGGCGCCCTTCACCCACGGCGAGGACGGCATCCAGGCCGTGCCGCGCGGGATGTTCCTGGGCTTCCTGGACCTGAAGAACCAGCTCGTCATGTACTACGTGGTGCTCGCGATCTTCACGGCGGGCTTCCTCCTCGTCTACCGCATCGTCCACTCGCCCTTCGGGCAGGTGCTCAAGGCGATCCGCGAGAACGAGCCGCGCGCGATCTCGCTCGGCTACCGCACGGAGCAGTACAAGCTCGCGGCCTTCGTGCTCTCCGCGGGGCTCGCCGGGCTCGCGGGCGCGACCAAGGCGATCGTCTTCCAGTTGGCCTCCCTCACCGACGTGCACTGGTCGATGTCGGGCGAGGTGGTGCTCATGACCCTCCTGGGCGGCATGGGCACGATCTTCGGGCCGGTCGTGGGCGCCTTCGCCATCATCACGATGGAGAACTACCTCGCGGAGCTGGGCTCGTGGTTCACGATCACCCAGGGCGCGATCTTCGTGGTCTGCGTCCTCGCGTTCCGCCGCGGCCTCATCGGCGAGCTGGAGGCCTGGCTCAGGCGCCGCCGGGGCACCTGAGCGGCGGCCCATGGCGGATCGCCACGCCACGCAACCCGGGCGCAACGCCGCCAACCACGTCGCGCTCTCCCCGGTCTCCTTCCTGAGGCGGGCCGCGGACACCTGGCCCGGCAAGGTGGCCGTGCGCCACGGCGAGACCGCCTTCACCTACGCGCAGTTCGAGACCCGCTGCCGCCGCCTCGCCTCGGCGCTCGCCCGGCGCGGGATCGGCCGCGGCGACACGGTCGCGATCATCGCGCCCAACGTCCCCGCGATGCTCGAGGCCCATTACGCGGTGCCCGGGCTCGGCGCCATCCTCAACGCGCTCAACTACCGGCTCGACGCGGCCACGCTCGCCTTCTGCCTCGGGCACGGGGGGGCGAAGGCGCTCATCACCGACCGGGAATTCTCGCCCGTGGTCGCGAAGGCCCTGGCGCTCCTCGAGTCGAGGCCGCTCGTGATCGACATCGACGACCCGCTCGGGGCCGGGGGCGAGCGCCTGGGCGAGAAGGACTACGAGGCGTTCCTGGAAGAGGGCGATCCGTGCTTCGTCCTGCCCGGGGCCCTCGACGAATGGGATTCGCTCGGTCTCCTCTACACCTCCGGCACCACCGGCGACCCCAAGGGCGTGCTCTACCACCACCGCGGCGCGTACCTCAACGCGCTCGGCAACGCGCTCGCCTTCGGCCTCTCGCCGCACTCGGTGTACCTGTGGACCCTGCCGATGTTCCACTGCAACGGCTGGACCTACACCTGGGCGGTGACCGCGGTCGGCGGCACCCACGTGTGCCTGCGCAAGGTGGACCCGGCGCTCATCTTTCCGGCCATCGCGCGGCACCGCGTGACGCACCTGTGCGGCGCGCCCATCGTGCTGAACCTCCTCGTGCACGCGCCCGAGGAGCAGAAGCTGCGCTTCGGGCACGTCGTGGAGGTGGCCACGGGCGGGGCGGCGCCGCCCTCGGCCATCATCGAGGCGATGGAGCGCATGGGTTTTCGCGTAACGCACCTCTACGGGCTCACGGAGAGCTACGGGCCGGCCACGCTCTGCGCCTGGCAGGACGGCTGGGAGGGGCTCGACCTCCCGACGCGCGCCCGCCTCATGGCGCGCCAGGGCGTGCGCTATCCCACGATGGAAGACATGCAGGTGGCCGACCCGCTCACCCACGAGCCCGTGCCGCGCGACGGCGCCACCCTCGGCGAGGTGATGCTGCGCGGCAACACGATCATGAAGGGCTACCTCGCGAACCCCAAGGCGACCGAGACCGCCTTCCGCGAGGGCTGGTACCACACGGGCGACCTCGCGGTGTGGCACCCGGACGGCTACATGGAGGTGAAGGACCGCTCCAAGGACATCATCATCTCCGGGGGCGAGAACATCTCCTCGCTCGAGGTCGAGGAGTGCCTCTACCGGCACCCGAAGGTGATGGAGGCGGCCGTGGTCGCCCGCCCCGACGAGAAGTGGGGCGAGTCGCCCTGCGCCTTCGTGACCCTCAAGCCGGGGGCGGGCGCGGCGAGCGCCGAGGAGATCGTCGCCTTCTGCCGCGAGCACCTCGCGCACTTCAAGGTGCCGCGGACCGTGGTCTTCGGGGAGTTGCCCAAGACCTCCACGGGCAAGATCCAGAAGTTCGTCCTGCGGGAGAGGGCCGGGAAGCTGCAATAGTCGCCCGCGCGCCAGACTCGGCGGGTCGTATCTGCTAGAATTCAAACGCTCGTTTGAAACCGACCGAAACCCGCACGGACCCGCCATGAAGATCCTCGTTCCGGTGAAGCGCGTCGTCGACTACAACGTGAAGGTCCGCGTGAAGGCGGACGGCACGGGGGTGGACCTCGCCAACGTGAAGATGTCCATGAACCCCTTCGACGAGATCGCCGTCGAGGAGGCCCTGAAGCTCAAGGAGGCCGGCAAGGCGACCGAGGTGGTGGCCGTCTCCGCCGGCACCGCCGCCTGCCAGGAGACGCTGCGGACCGCGCTCGCCATGGGCGCCGACCGCGCGATCCTCGTGGAGACGGACGCCGAGCTGCAGCCGCTCGCCGTGGCGAAGCTCCTGAAGGCCGTCGTGGACAAGGAATCCGCCGAGCTCGTTATCGCCGGAAAGCAGGCGATCGACGACGACGCGAACCAGGTGGGCCAGATGCTCGCGGCCCTCCTCGACTGGGGCCAGGCCACCTTCGCCTCCAAGGTCTCGGTGGACGCCGGCAAGGCGACGGTCGTGCGCGAGATCGACGGCGGCCTGGAGACCGTGGAGGTCGCGCTGCCCGCGGTCCTCACCGCGGACCTGCGCCTGAACACGCCGCGCTACGCGACGCTGCCCAACATCATGAAGGCGAAGAAGAAGCCCCTGGACACCCTGAAGCCCGCCGACCTCGGCGTGGACGTCGCCCCGCGCCTGAAGACGCTCAAGGTCGCCGAGCCCCCGAAGCGCAAGGGCGGGGTGATGGTGAAGGACGTGGCCGAGCTGGTCGCGAAGCTCAAGTCCGAAGCGAAGGTGATCTAGATGAGCACACTCGTCATTGCCGAACACGACAACGCGAAGCTCAAGCCCGGCACCGCCAACGCCGTGACCGCGGCCGCGAAGATGGGGGGCGACGTGCACGTGCTGGTCGCGGGGCAGGGCTGCGCGGCCGCCGCCGCGGAAGCGGCGAAGCTCGCCGGCGTGGCCAAGGTCCTGGTGGCCGAAGCCGCCCACTACGCCGGGGCGCTCCCGGAGAACCTCGCCGCGCTCGTGGTGCCGCTCGCCAAGGGCTACAGCCACGTGGTCGCGGCGGCCACCGCCGTGGGCAAGGGCTTCATGCCGCGCGTGGCGGCGCTGCTCGACGCGGCCCAGGTCTCCGAGATCGTCGCGGTCGAGTCCCCGGACACCTTCGTGCGCCCCATCTACGCCGGCAACGCTTTCGCGACGGTGCAGTCCCCTGACCCGGTGAAGGTCGTGACCGTGCGCGCGACCGGCTTCGACGAGGCCGCGGCGACGGGCTCGGCTCCCGTGGAGAGCATTCCCGCCGGGCCGGACGCCGCGAAATCGAAACTCATCGGCCAGGAGCTCACGAAATCGGCGCGCCCGGAGCTGGTGGCCGCGCGGCGCGTGGTCTCCGGCGGGCGCGGCGTCGGCAGCGCCGAGAACTTCAAGATGATCGAGGCCCTCGCCGACAAGCTGGGCGCGGCGATCGGCGCCTCGCGCGCGGCCGTGGACTCCGGCTACGTCCCGAACGACTACCAGGTCGGCCAGACCGGCAAGATCGTCGCCCCCGAGCTCTACATCGCGGTGGGGATCTCCGGCGCGATCCAGCACCTCGCGGGGATGAAGGACAGCCGGGTGATCGTCGCGATCAACAAGGATCCCGAGGCGCCCATCTTCCAGGTGGCCGACTACGGGCTCGCCGGCGACCTCTTCCAGCTCGTCCCGGAACTCACCGCGCAGCTCTGAACCGCGCCGCGACCGCAACCGGCAACCCAGGAGAAGCCTCGTGGCCGAATACGCCGCCCCCCTGAAGGACATGCAGTTCGTGCTGAAGCACGTCGTCGGGCTCGACCAGGTGAACACCCTGCCGGGCTGGGACGAGGTGACCGAGGACGTGGTGGACGCGATCCTCGAGGAGGCCGCGAAGTTCGCCGGCGAGGTCCTCTCGCCCCTCAACGCGACCGGCGACAAGGCGGGCGCCACCTTGAAGGACGGCCAGGTGATCACCGCGCCCGGCTTCAAGGAGGCCTACCAGCGCTTCGTCGAGGGCGGCTGGGGCAACGTGATCTCCCCGCCGGAGTACGGCGGCCAGGGGCTGCCGGCGATCCTCAACACGCCGATCGAGGAGATGTGGGGCTCGGCCAACATCGCCTTCAAGCTCTGCCCGATGCTCACGCTGGGCGCCGTCGAGGCCCTGCACCACAACGCGAGCGAGGAGCTGAAGAAGCGCTTCCTGCCCAGCATGGTCTCGGGCAAGTGGTCGGGCACCATGAACCTCACCGAGCCCCAGGCCGGCAGCGACCTCTCGCTCGTGCGCACCAAGGCCGTCCCGCAGCCCGACGGCACCTACCGCCTCACGGGCCAGAAGATCTTCATCACCTACGGCGACCAGGACTACACCGAGAACATCATCCACACGGTGCTCGCGAGGATCGAGGGGGCGCCCGAGGGCGTGAAGGGCATCTCGCTCTTCGTCGTGCCCAAGGTCCTGGTGAAGGCGGACGGCACGCTCGGCGAGCGAAACGGCGTGAAGTGCGTCTCGATCGAGCACAAGATGGGCATCCACGCGAGCCCCACCGCGGTGATCGCCTACGAGAACGCCGTCGGCCACCTCGTGGGCGAGGCCAACCGCGGGCTCGAGTACATGTTCGTGATGATGAACGCGGCCCGCCTGGGCGTGGGCCTGGAGGGCGTGTCCATCTCCGAGCGCGCCTACCAGAGGGCGCGCGAATGGGCGCTCGAGCGCCTGCAGGGACGCCCCGTGGGCGTCGCGGGCGCGGCCAGGACCGCGCCCATCATCCAGCACCCCGACGTGAAGCGCATGCTCCTCACGATGAAGGCCTGCGCGGAGGCCATGCGCGCGCTCGCCTACCAGGTGTCCGCGCTCCTCGACCGGGCGCGCCGCCACCCCGACGAGGCCGAGCGCCGCCGCTGCCAGGCGCTGGTCGATCTCCTGATCCCCGTGGTGAAGGGCTGGTCCACGGAGACCGGCATCGAGGTCGCCTCGCTGGGCATCCAGGTGCACGGCGGCATGGGCTTCATCGAGGAGACGGGTGCGGCGCAGCACCTGCGCGACGCGCGCATCTCCACCATCTACGAGGGCACCACCGGCATCCAGGCGAACGACCTCGTCGGCCGCAAGGTCGGGCGCGAGTCGGGGGCCACCATGAAGGCGCTCGTCGCCGAGATGCGCGCGGTGCAGGCCTCGCTCGCCGCGACCGGCGACGCCGAGCTTCGCGCCATCGGCTCGCGCTTCGCGGCCGCGGTGGACGCGCTCGAGCGCGCCACGGCCTGGATCGTGGCGACCTACGCCGACGATCCGGGCGCCGTCGCGGCGGGTTCCGTCTACTACCTCAAGCTCGCGGGGCTCGCCGCGGGCGGCTGGATGATGGGACGCTCGGCGCTCGCCGCCACCGCGCAGCTCGCGGCGGGCGGGGGCGACGAGACCTTCCTCAAGGGCAAGCGGCTCACCGCGCGCTTCTTCGCCGAGCACCTCCTGCCGCAGGTGGACGCGCTGGCCGAGTCCCTCATGTCCGGCGGGCAGCTCGTCCGCGCCGCCGAGGAGGCCTTCGTCTGATCGAGGCGCTCGCCGTCTCGACCGGCGTCGTCGCGCTGGCCGAGATCGGGGACAAGACCCAGCTCCTCACGCTCGTCCTCGCGGCCCGCTACCGCCGGCCCTGGCCGATCGTGGCGGGCATCTTCGTGGCGACGATCGTGAACCACGGGATCGCGGGCGCCATCGGCGCCTGGCTCACGAAGGCGGTGGGCCCGGAGGCGATGCGCTGGATCCTCGGGCTTTCCTTCCTCGCGATGGCGGCGTGGATGCTCGTCCCCGACAAGCTCGACGAAGACGACGCCGCCGGCCGCAAGCTGGGGGGCGTCTTCGCCACCACGACGGTGCTCTTCTTCCTGGTGGAGATCGGCGACAAGACGCAGATCGCGACCGTGGCGCTCGCCGCGCGCTTCGAGGCGCTGGCGGCGGTCGTCCTCGGCACCACGCTCGGGATGCTCCTCGCCAACGCGCCCGTGGCCTTCTTCGGGGAGGCGCTCTCGCGCAGGCTCCCGGTGCGCGCCGTGCACGTCGTGGCCGCGGCGGTGTTCGCCGCGATGGGGGTTGCGGTCCTTCTGCTGGGTTGAGGCGGGGTTCAGGCCGCGACGGCCTGGCGGGCGGCGGCGCCGGTCGCGATTTCGTGGAAGTGGCAGACCCGGGAGCCGCCCTGCTCGCGGGAGAGCCGCTTCGCCTCGGCCATGGCGCGCTCCGCGTCCGCGAGGATGCCCGCCTTGCCGGCGCCGAAGCGGTACTCGGTGACGCCGGCGCTCGCCGTGAGCTGGACTTCCTGTCCCGGCGCGATCTCGCAGGGGCTCGCGTCGATCGCGGCGAGGATCCGCTCCATCACCTGCTTCAGGGCCCGGTTGCGGTGCAGGCCGACGATGAACTCGTCCGCGCCCCAGCGCGCCACCCAGTCGCCGCGGCGCACGTTGAGCTGCAGCAGGGCCGCCACGTGCGAGATGCAGGCGTCCCCGGCGCTGTGGCCGTGGGCCTCGTTGATGGCCTTGAAGCCGTTCAGGTCGAAGAAGGCGACGTGGAAGGATTCCAGGTCGCGCTCCGCCCGGGCGATCTCCTCGACGAGGCGCTTCTCGCCGGCGCGGCGGTTGTAGATGCCGGTGAGGTCGTCGGAGTCGGAGACGCGCTCCAGGCGGCTGATGGTCTCGTTCAGCTGCGTGAGGGTGTACTGGGTGCCCTCCATGAGGCGCCCGGCCTGGTCGGGGAAGTTCACCGGCAGGTCGGGGAGCTTGCGGCTCTCGAGGTAGCCGCGCAGCGCCTCCGCCGTGAGGTCCACGGGCACGAGGAGCTCGCGCAGCAGCCAGAGCGTGCCGAGGAAGCCGGCGAAGGTGGCGAGCACGAGCGCGGCGAGGAGCGGGTACATCTCGGCCCAGTCCGCGCGGGCGACCAGCAGGTACACGATGAAGACCGCGAGCGGGGTCTGCGCGCTCACGAACGCGGCCGCCGCGAACTTGCGCGCGTAGCTCAGGCGCAGGGAAGGCATCGCGACCATGCGCCGGTAGATCGCCATGCGCCCGACCACGGTGGAGCCGGGGGGAATCTTGCTGGGCATCGCGGCCTCCGAAGCTAACGTCCGTATTCTGGCGGCTTGACCCCCGTCGGCGTCAAGCCCCGATGGGGTTTCGCAGCGTGCCGATGCCCTCGATCTCGGTCTCCAGCAGGTCGCCGGGCTTCAGGAACTCCGGGGGCGTCCTCGCGAAGCCCACGCCCTCGGGCGTGCCCGTCGAGAGGATGTCGCCCGCCTCGAGCGTCATGCCCAGGGAGAGGTCCTGGAGGAGCCGCGGCAGCTTGAAGTAGAGGAACTTCGTGCTGGAATCCTGCTTGGTGACCCCGTTCACGCGGCAGCTCACGCGCAGGTTGGCGTGGTCGAGGCTGTCGGCGGTGACCAGCACCGGGCCCATGGGGCAGGTGCCGTCGAGGCTCTTGCCCTTGTGCCACTGGCCGCCGTGGCGGCGCTGGATGTCGCGCCAGCTCACGTCGTTCACCACCGTGTAGCCCCAGACGTGGTTCATCGCGTCCTCGGCCTGGATGTTCTTGCCGCCGGGGCCGATCACGACGCCCAGCTCCACTTCCCAGTCGAGGGAGGTGGAGATCGCGGGATCGAAGGGCACCGTGTCGAAGGGGCCCGTGACCGCGGTGGGCGCCTTGCTGAAGAAGACGGGCCACTGGGGAAGCTCGCGCTTGTCCTGGAGCTTCTTCGCGCCTTCCTCGAAGTGCTCGAGGTAGTTCCAGCCCACGCAGAAGACGTTCTTGGCCGGCCGCGGGATCGGCGCATGGAGCTTCACCTCCGTCATCGCGACGGCGCCGGCGGGAGGCTTGGCGGCGAGCGCGTCGAGCGCCTTCCGCGCCGCGGCGCCGCCGCGGATGATCCCGAGCATCGTCGAGAAGTCCACGCCGTCGACCGGGGCGACCGAGGCCGGGATGTCGACGATGCGGTTGCCCTCGACGACGAGGCCCGGGCGGGGGTTGCCGCCGGCGGCGGGGGAATAGGTGACGAGCTTCAAGGGCGTTCTCCTGGCGATGTCGCAGGGATTGCGGGGTGTGGGGGCGCCGGCGCGGGCCGGCGGTTCAGTCGTTCTTCCAGGCCGGCGCGCGCTTTTCCAGGAAGGCGTTCACGCCCTCGAGCTGGTCGCCGTGGTCGAAGAGGTCCATGAAGCGCTCGCGCTCCAGCGCGAGGCCCGCGCGGCGCGGCACGGCGTTGCGCGCGTTGTGGATGAGGCCCTTGCAGAACTCCACCGCGCGGGGCGAAAGTGTGGCCACGCGGGAGGCGATCTCGCGCGCCTTCGGGAGCGCGAGGCCCTTGTCCACCACCTCCTCGACGAGGCCGATGCGAAGCGCCGTGGGGGCGTCCACGCGCTCGTTGGTGAGGATCATGCGCTTGGCCCAGCCCTCGCCCACGAGCCCGGGCAGGTTCTGCGTGCCGCAGCCGGCGGGAAGGAGCCCCACGGCCGGCTCCGGCAGCGCCATCTGCGCGTGGGATTCCGCGATGCGCAGGTCGCAGGCGAGGCAGCACTCGAGCCCGCCGCCCATGGCGTAGCCGTTGATCGCGGCGAGGGTGACGAAGCGCGCGTTCATGAGCGCCTCGAAGGCCGAGCCGAAGCAGGCGATGAAGTGGCGCGCGTACACCTTGTCGCCGGCGAACTTCTTGAGGTCCGCCCCGGCCGAGAAGAACTTCTCGCCGGCGCCGGTGATCACGGCGGCATAGACCGAGCGGTCGGCATCGAGCTCGCGCACCAGTTGCTCGAGCGCGCGCAGGTCTTCGGGGGTCCAGGTGTTCGCGGGGGGATTGTCGAGGGTGATGAGGGCGGTGTGGCCGTCGATCGTGTGCTTGAGCATGGGGGCGCGGCCCTCAGGGGGCCGGGTTCTTGAGGT
>CALEJW010000147.1 GCA_937898635.1 uncultured Pseudomonadota bacterium
GGCGGCGCCTCGCTCGCCGGCGCTGCGGCGGTTTCCGGCGACCCGACGGCCGAATCGACGGCGCTAGCGCCTGCCGGGGCGGGCGCCGGGTCGGTCGCGGCGGTCAAGGGCGCTTTCGGCGGCGACGCGTCCGTCTTCGGCGCAGGCGCGCCCTCTCGTGGCTCCGGCGGCGGCGCGCCGGCGGGAACCGGCGGCACCGCCGCCTCCCGGGCCGCCCTTTCCGCCGCGGCGATCCGCTCCAACGCATCCTTCCGGATGGCGGCGCGCTCCCTCTCGAGCTTCTCCGCGAAGGCGGCCTCCAGCCGCTTCCTCTCGCGATCGGCTTCGTCCTGCGACCGCGTGAGCGCCTCGGCCACGGCGCGCTGGATCTCGGCCTCCTGCTGGCGGCGGATCTCCTGGGGCGACGGGCCGGGCTCGACGTCCTTCGGCGGCCGGAAATAGAAATCGCCCTCGAGCGAGGTGTTTTCCCACGGCACCTGGCGACCCTTCGAGGCCTGCCGCACCGCGGCCCGCACGCGCTTGAACACGTCCTCGACCTTGAGGCCCGGCTGCTCCAGCTCCCGCAGGAGGTGCTGCGTGTACAGGCCGTTCTTCCCGGTGCCGTCGGAAGCGACCTGGCCCGGCGAGGTGGCGTAGGCGATCAGCGAACCGATGGGCGCTTCCATCGCCGCGAGCCCCGACCGGGCCGAACGGGAGCCGCGCACGAACGGGTTGTTCCGGCAGGCGTCGAGGATCACGATGTTGATGCGCGCCTTGGCCGACTCCATCTTGCCGAGCACCAGCGAGACGTCGACCGACTGGTCCTCGATCTCGTCCTCGTACTTGATGTCGGCATTGGCGGGGATCAGGAAATTGCGGCCGTTCACCTGGACGCCGTGGCCCGCGAAATAGAAGAGCCCGGCGCCCCCGAACCGCAGCTTCTCGCCGAACTCGCGGATGGCGCGGCGCATCTCGACCGCGCCCTGGTCGTGGCGCTCGATCACGGTGAAGCCGGCGGCGCGCAGCGCGGCGGAAATCGCCTTCGCGTCGTTGACCGGGTTGAGGAGCGGGGAATCCCGGTAGGCGCCGTTGCCGATGACCAGCGCGATCCTTTCCTCGGCCGCCGGGGAGGCGAGCGCCGCCCCTCCCGCGACGAGGAGCGCGAGGTTCGCGACGAGGGCCGGAAGGACGGCGCGCATGGCGGGAGAGCCGGCAGGGTTACGCGAGCGCAGCCCGCCCGGCCCGCGGGATCCTCATTCCCGCTCTCCCCAGGCCACGCAGTCCCGATAGGCGTGCCAGGTGGCGTGCCCGATCACCGGCATCGTCACCACGAGCCCGAGGAAGGCCGTGGCGAGCCCCAGGCCCGTGAGGAGGACGATGAGGAAGGCCCACACCGCCATCGTCCCCGGGTTCCTCGCGAGCACCTGCACCGACAGGATCGCCGCGCTCACCGCGTCGTTGTTGCGATCGAGCATCATCGGCACCGACACCACGCTCACCGCGAAGACGATCGTCGCGAAGAGCGCGCCCGCCGCGAAGTACACGAGCACGAACTCGATGTTGCCGAGCGAGAACGCCTTGGCGAGGAAGTTCTTCAGGTCCGGCATCGTCCCGGTGCTGAAGAGCGCGAAGGTGACGAGGGAGGCGCGCGCCCAGACGAGGAAGATCACCGTGATCACGAGGACGTAGACGCCGAGCCCGCCCAGGTTCTCGCGCCACGCCGCGAGGGAAGCGAGGAAGGCGGGCCGGCGGCCGGCCTCGCGATCGCGCGAGAGCGCGTAAAGGCCCGTGGCGAGGAAGGGCGCGGCGAGGAGGAAGGCGCCCGCGAGCGTCGAGACGTACTGGTAGGCGAAGTCGTAGAGCGAGAGGAGCGCCCAGCCCATCGCGGCGAAGGCCGCGCCGTAGAAGCCGCTCGCGAGCGGCGCGGCGCGGAAATCGTCCCAGCCGCGAACCAGCCACGTGAACGGCGAGAAGGCCGGGAGCTCGCGCAGCTCGTAGGAGGCGCCCTGGGGCGAGACGAGCGGCGGGGGCGCGGACACGGGCGGCCTACTTCACGGGGGCGGGGGCGGGCGCGGGCGCCGCGCCGGCCGCGGCCCCGGAAAGGCCCTGGAGCCTGAGCGCCTCGAGCTTCTCGAGGTCGAGCGCGGCCACCGCCTCGCGGAAGACCTTCATCCCGACCCCGGTCGCCTTCGCGCCCACGATGAAGCGCCCGGCGACGATCACGTCGAGCGCGCCCGTGCGCGTGGCCGCGTCGTAGCGCTCGTAGGCCTTGCGCCCGCCGAGGGTCGTGGTGCGCTCGTAGCCCGCCTCGCCCTCCTTGTCGATCTCCACGTTCACCCACGCGAAAGCCATCGCGGTGACGCCCGAGAGCGAGCCCACGTCGATGATCTCGAGGGCGATGCGCCCGCCCTTGCCGTCCTCGTAGGTCGCCTCGGCCTTGGCGGAGGCGATGCCCACGAGGCTCGTGCGCGAGCCCTCCGCGCTCTTGCGCCGGAGCCCCGCGATCGACTCCGGGAGCAGGTCCTTCAGCGTCCGGTAGTCCACGGGGCGCACGTCGATCGAGTTCGAGAGGGCGGTGCCCATCTGCTTCACCGCGTCGCCCACCCGGTCCATGTCGCCCCGCCGCGCGGCCTCGCCCATCTGCCGGGCGGCCTGCTCGATCTTGGTGGCGGGATCGACCGGCTTCGGGGCCTCGGGCCTGTCGCACGCGGCGAGCGCCAGCGCGGCGAGGACGAGGGCGATGCGCGGCTTCATGGGCGTTCCTTCGGCTTCTCGGGACGGCGGTGGCGTCAGGTTACATTTTCCGGGCGCCCGCGGGGAACCCGCGTTGACGCCCCGGGGACCTTGCGGCATGATCCTCGACGCAGCCGTTCACGCGCCAAGTCGTTGATTTTTCAGGAAGGCGCACCGGCTCCCCGCGACATTCCGCTTCGTCCAACCGACACCCCCGGGAGATTCCCTCCATGCCTGCCAATCCCGTCCTCCGCACGGCGATCCTCGCCGCGGCCCTCGCCCTCTGCGCCGCCGCGAACGCCAAGACGCTGCGCTGGTCCAGCCAGGGCGACATCCTCACGATGGACCCCCACGCGCAGAACGAAGGCCTCAACAACACCGTCTCGGACCACATCTACGAGCCCCTCGTCACCCGCGGCAAGGACCTGAAGATCGAGCCCTGCCTCGCCACCGAGTGGAAGGCGACCGGCCCGACCGCGATGCAGTTCAAGCTGCGCCCCGGCGTGAGGTTCCACGACGGCGCGCCCTTCACCGCCGACGACGTGGTCTTCTCCATCGAGCGCGCGCTCGCGCCGACCTCGAACTTCTCGCCCTACATGCAGGGCATCACCGGCGCGAGGAAGATCGACGACCTCACCGTCGAGATCCAGACGAAGGGCGCGAACCCGGTGCTGCTGCCGCAGCTCACCGAGGTGCGCATGATGAGCCGCGCGTGGGCGGCCAAGCACGGCGTGCAGCGCCCGCAGGACTTCAAGAACAAGGAGGAGACCTTCGCCGCGAGGAACGCCAACGGCACCGGCCCCTTCGTGCTGAAGAGCCGCGAAGCCGACGTGAAGACGGTGCTCGTCCTGAACTCCAACTGGTGGGGGAAGATGGAGGGCAACGTGAACGAGATCGTCTACCAGCCGATCAAGCAGGACGGCACGCGCCTCGCGGCGCTGCTCTCGGGCGAGGTGGACTTCGTGCTCGACCCCCCGCCCCAGGACATCCCGCGCCTGAAGAAGGACGGCAAGATCAAGGTGGTCGAGGGCAACGAGAACCGCACGATCTTCTACGGCTTCGACCAGTGGCGCGACGAGCTGCTCTACTCCACGGTCAAGGGCAGGAACCCGTTCAAGGACCAACGCGTGCGGGAAGCCTTCCAGCTCGCGATCGACGTGAACGCGCTGAAGACGCAGGTGATGCGGGGGCTTTCCACGCCCACCGCGGTGATGTTCGCCCCGCAGGTCGCCGGCTACGACAAGGCGCTCGACGCCGTGGCGAAGCCCGACCGGGCGCGCGCGAGGAAGCTCATGGCGGAGGCGGGCTACCCGAAGGGCTTCGAGGTCACGCTCGACTGCCCGAACAACCGCTACATCAACGACGAGAAGCTCTGCCAGGCCACCGCGGCCATGCTCGCCCAGATCGACGTGAAGGTGCGCCTGAACGCGATGCCGCGCGCGACCTACTTCCCGAAGATCCAGAAGTTCGACACCAGCTTCTACATGCTCGGCTGGGGCGTGCCGACCTTCGACTCCCTCTACGCGCTGCAGAGCCTGCTGCGCACGGTGGGCCAGGGCGGCGACGGCAACTTCAACCTCGGCAAGTACTCGAACGCGAAGGTGGACGCGGCGATCGACGCGCTCAAGACCGAGACCGACCCGAAGAGGCGCGCCGCGCTCACGAAGGAAGCGCTCTCGATCCACAAGGCGGACGTGGGCCACATCCCGCTGCACCACCAGGTGATCCCGTGGGCCATGCGCGCCGGGGTGAGCGTCGTGCACCGCGCCGACAACCGCCTCACGGTGAAGTGGGTCAAGGTCAACTGAAGCGCTGAGCCCCGGGTTCCACGCCGGCCCCGCCTCGCGCGGGGCCGGCTGCGTTATGCTCCCGACCATGCAAGCGCGCCGCCGCCTCGCCCTCCTCCTCCTCCTCGCCTGCCTGCCCGCCCTCGCCGCGGCCAGGACGCTTCGCTACGCGAGCCAGGACGATCCCCAGACCCTCGACCCGCACTCGGCGAACCTCCTCGCCACCTCGCGGGTGACCGGCAACGTGTACGAGCCGCTCGTCTGGCGCGACAAGGAATGGAAGGTGATCCCGTGGCTCGCGACCTCGTGGAGCCAGCCCGACGAGAAGCGCTGGCGGTTCAGGCTGCGCGAGGGCGTCAGGTTCCACGACGGGAGCGTCCTCACCGCGGACGACGTCGTCTTCTCGGTCGCCCGCGCGCTCTCGCCCACCTCCCAGCTCAAGGTCTCGCTCCAGGGCGTGGAAAAGGCGGTGAAGGTCGACGCGCACACGGTCGAGCTCGTGATGGCGAAGCCCAACCCGGCGCTGCTCTCGCACCTCACCAACTTCCGCATCATGAGCAAGGCCTGGGCGGAGAAGAACGGCTCGACCCGCCCCCAGGACTACACCGCCAAGGAGGACACCTTCGCCGCGCGCAACGCCAACGGCACCGGCGCCTTCAAGGTGAAGGAGCGCCAGACCGACGTGAAGACGGTGCTCGTCTCGCACCCGGACTGGTGGGGCCACGCGGCCGGCATGAACGAGGGCAACCTCACCGAGGTGGTGATGCTGCCCATCAAGTCCAACGCCACGCGCCTCGCGGCACTCCTCTCCGGCGAGGTGGACTTCGTGCTCGACCCCCCGACGCAGGACGTGGCGCGGCTGCGCGCCGACCCGGCCGTGAAGGTGATCGAGGGCGGGGAGCTTCGCGTGCAGTACATCGCCTTCGACGTCTTCCGCGACGAGCTCCTCTACGGCAAGGCGGGCGGGAAGAACCCCTTCAAGGACCTGCGCGTGCGCCAGGCCGTGGCCCACGCGATCGACGCCGAGGCGATCCGCGCCAAGGTGATGCGCGGCTTCTCGCGGCCCACGGGCACGATCCTCACGCCGGGGGTGCAGGGCTACTCGCCCGACGCCGACGTGCGCCCGGCCTACGACCGCGAGCGCGCCAGGCGCCTCCTCGCGCAAGCCGGCTACCCGGACGGCTTCGAGGTGACGCTCGACGCGGGCAACATCCAGCCCGCGGCCGACATCGCCCAGGCCGTCGCGGCGATGCTCTCGCAGGTGGGGATCCGCGTGCGCCCCAACATCATCCCGCAGTCGAACTACTTCCCGAAGATCGAGAAGTACGACACCAGCTTCTACGTGCTCTCCTGGGGCGGGGGCGTCACCGCGGACGCCCTCTACACGCTGCAGGCGCTCCTGCACACCGCGAACAGGAAGGGCGAGGGCGACTTCAACATGGGCCGCTGGTCGAACGCGCGCATGGACGAGCTGATCCAGCAGCTGCAGTCGGAGCGCGACCCGGCGAAGCGAGCCGCCGCCTCGCGAGAAGCGCTCCTCCTCGCCGGGCGCGAGCTTCCGCTCGTCACGATCCACCAGCCCCTCATCCCCTGGGCGATGCGCCGGAACGTCTCGGCCTGGTTCTCGCCGGTGAACACCGTGTACTTCTACAAAGTGAGGGTCGAATGAGTGCGGCCCTCACCCCCGGCCCCGCTCCCGCAGGGAGAGGGGAGCCGTCATGCACCCCCGGCCCTTCGCCCGAAGGGAGGGGGGAGCCCTCATGATCGCCTTCGTGATCCGCCGCCTCGTGCAGGGCGTCCTCGTGATGCTGGTGGTGGGCTTCATCGCCTTCTCGCTCTTCAACTTCGTGGGCGACCCCGTCGCCCTGATGCTCCCGCCCGAGGCGACCCAGGCCGACCGCCAGGCGATGCGCGAGAACCTCGGCCTCGACCGGCCCTTCTACGTGCAGTTCGCCACCTTCGTCACCAACGCCGTGCAGGGCAACTTCGGCATCTCGCTCCGGCTCGGCCGCCCCGTGTCCGCGCTCCTCGTGGAGCGCATGCCCGCCACGCTCGAGCTCGCCTTCATCGCCGCATCGCTCGCGCTCCTCGTGGGCATCCCGCTCGGCGTGTACACGGGCCTGCACCGCAATTCCTGGCTCTCGCGCCTGTTCCTCGCGGGCTCCCTCATCGGGGTGTCGCTGCCCACCTTCCTCATCGGCATCTTCCTCATCCTCATCTTCGCCGTGTGGCTGGGCGTGCTGCCCTCCTTCGGCCGCGGCGACACGACGATGGTGGGCGGCTGGTCCACGGGATTCCTCACCGCCTCGGGGCTGAAGGCCCTGATCCTGCCGTCCATCACCCTGGGGCTCTTCCAGCTCACCCTCATCATGCGGCTCGTGCGCAGCGAGATGCTGGAGGTGCTCCGGACCGACTACATCAAGTTCGCGCGCGCCCGCGGCCTCACCAGCCGCGCGGTCAACTTCGGCCACGCGCTCAAGAACACGCTGGTGCCGGTGATCACCATCACGGGCCTGCAGCTCGGCGCCATCATCGCCTTCGCGATCATCACCGAGACCGTCTTCCAGTGGCCGGGCATGGGGCTCCTCTTCATCCAGGCCGTGCAGTTCGCCGACATCCCGGTGATGGCGGCCTACCTGTGCCTCATCGGCTTCATCTTCGTGATCATCAACCTCGTGGTGGACATGCTCTACTACCTCGTGGACCCGAGGCTGCGCGTGGACCGCACGGCCGTGGGAGGGCACTGATGGACGCCGTGCGCCGCTTCCTCGACGGCGACATCTTCCACAGCTTCTCGCGCTCGCCGCTCACCATCGTCGCGTTCGTCGTGACGGTGGTGTGCGTGCTTTCCGCGGTCTTCGCGGGTTGGGTGGCGCCGCACAACCCCTTCGACCTGAAGACCCTCAATCTCCTCGACGCCTTCACGCCCCCCGCCTGGACCGAGCGCGGCAACCCCGCCTACTTCCTCGGCACCGACGACCAGGGCCGCGACGTGCTCTCGGCGATCATGTACGGCTCGCGCGTCTCCCTCATGGTGGGCTTCCTCGCGGTGATGCTCTCCATGGTGCTCGGCATCGCGCTGGGGCTCGTCTCCGGCTACGTGGGCGGGAAGGTGGACGCCTTCATCATGCGCGTGGCCGACGTGCAGCTCTCCTTCCCCGCGATCCTCATCGCGCTCCTCATCGACGGCGTGGCGCGCGTGGCGCTGCCGAAGGATTCCCACGACACGCTCGCCCTCTACGTGCTGGTGCTCGCCATCGCCGCCTCCGGCTGGGTGCAGTACGCGCGCACGGTGCGCGGCTCCACGCTCGTCGAGCGCAACAAGGAGTACGTGCAGGCCGCGCGCGTGATCGGGCGCCACCCCGTCGCCATCATGTTCTCGCACGTGCTGCCCAACGTCCTGGGGCCCGTGCTGGTGCTCGCGACGCTGCACATCGCGACCGCCATCATCACCGAGGCGACGCTCTCCTTCCTGGGCGTGGGCGTGCCGCCGACGCAGCCCTCGCTCGGCACCCTCATCCGCATCGGCAACGACTTCCTCTTCTCCGGGGAGTGGTGGATCACGGTGTTCCCGGGCGCCTGGCTCGTGATCATGGTGCTCGCGATGAACCTCCTGGGCGACTGGCTGCGCGACGCCCTCAACCCGAAGCTGCGCTAGCGGAGCCTTCGATGAAAAGACCGCTGCTCGTCGCCCTCCTCTTCCCCCTCGCCGCCGTGGCCGGTCCCTTCGACCAGCCCTGGGCCCTGATCCAGGGCGACACCACGCCCCCGGCCGGCACGAACCTGGGCCCGGCGCCCGTGAGCCGCGTGGACGGCGTGAGCGCGAGCCGCGGCCGCGCCATCGTCGAGCCCGGCCTGCGCAGGGTCACGGTGGACCTGCCGCCGCGCAAGGGCTTCAGCGTGGGCACGCAGGAGACCTTCGAACTCGTGGCGAGCCCGTGCATGCGCTACCACGTCGCGGCGAAGCCCGACACCGCCGACGGGCAACGCTGGGTGCCGGTGGTTCGCTCCTCGGAATCCATCGGCGAGTGCCTGAAGAAGTTCCGCGGCGGGACGACGCCCCAGTGAGCGCGGAAAAGCGGCAGAACTTCGCGAGCGGCGCTCCCTGGGAGCCGGTGGTGGGCTACTCGCGGGCCGTGCGCTGCGGGCCCCACATCTGGGTGGCGGGCACCACCTCCACCAACCCCGACGGCCGGCTGGTGGGCGCGGGCGACGCCTACGCGCAGACCATGCAGGCGCTCAACAACATCGCCTTCGCGCTGGCCCGGGCCGGCGCCACCATGAAGAACGTGGTGCGCACGCGCGTGTACGTGACCGACATCTCGCAGTGGGAGAAGGTCGGCCGCGCCCACGGCGAGGTCTTCGGCGACATCCGGCCCGCGAGCACGATGGTGGAGGTGAAGGGGCTCGTGGACCCGGACATGCTCGTCGAGATCGAGGCCGACGCCTACGTCGACGCGGGAAGGGACGGGCGTTGAGCGACTCTCCCCGGCCGCTGCTCGAGGTGCGCCACCTGCGCGTGGAGTTCAACACGCGCCGCGGCACGCTGGTGGCCATCGACGACGTGAGCTTCGACATCGCGCCCGGCGAGGTGCTCGGCGTGGTGGGCGAGTCGGGGGCGGGGAAGTCGATCACGGGCACCGCGATCATCGGCCTCCTCGAGCCCCCCGGGCGGATCTCCGGCGGCGAGATCCTGCTCGACGGCAGGCGCATCGACAACCTGCCCGCCGAGGACATGCGCCGGATCCGCGGGCGCCAGATCGGCGCCATCTTCCAGGACCCGCTCACCTCCCTCAACCCGCTCTACACCATCGGCCGGCAGATCGTGGAGACGATCCAGACGCACCTGCCGATGAACGCGCAGCAGGCGCGGGAGCGGGCGGTCGCGCTGCTCCAGGAGGTCGGCATTCCCGCCGCGGAGCGCCGGATCGACCACTACCCGCACCAGTTCTCCGGCGGCATGCGCCAGCGCGTGGTGATCGCGCTCGCGCTCTGCGCGAACCCGCGCCTCATCATCGCCGACGAGCCCACCACGGCCCTCGACGTCTCCATCCAGGCGCAGATCATCCAGCTCCTGAAGCGCCTGTGCCGCGAGCACGGCACGGCCGTGATGCTCGTCACGCACGACATGGGCGTGATCGCGGAGACCGCCGACCGCGTCGCGGTGATGTACGCGGGGCGCCTGGCGGAGATCGGGCCGGTGCAGGCGGTGATCCACGGCCCGCAGCACCCTTATTCCGTGGGCCTCATGGGATCGATTCCCGC
>CALEJW010000148.1 GCA_937898635.1 uncultured Pseudomonadota bacterium
CTCCGCCCATGCCGACCAGACCACAGACCAGGAGAAATATCATCTGGCGCAAACCAAAAAAAAACCCAACCCACCTGGCCCCCTGTCTATCAAGGACACAGCTCCTCGCACATCGTCCCAACCCTTACCTTTCACGCGCTCCCGCCCATGATCGACGACCCACCCGCCCCGCCGCCGCGCTTCCTGGTGGACATCGCCGGCATGTGCTCGGGCGCGCGCTGGATCGCCTCGCCGAACCACGACGCCCGGCCGGAGGACGCCCGCGTCGAACTGCTCGTGGTCCACAGCATCTCGCTGCCGCCGGGGGAGTTCGGGGGCGAGTGGATCACGGACCTCTTCCTCGACCGGCTGCACCCGGGCGCGCATCCGTACTTCGCCGGGCTCGCGGGCCTTCGCGTGTCGGCGCACTTCCTGGTGCGGCGCGACGGGGAGGTGATCCAGTACGTGCCCTGCGAGCTGCGCGCCTGGCACGCGGGGGAGTCGAGCTGGAAGGGGCGGCCGCGCTGCAACGATTTCTCGGTGGGCATCGAGCTCGAGGGCACCGACTACGGGCCGTTCACCGACGAGCAGTACGACGCGCTGGCGGCGCTCGCCCGCGCGCTCTTCGAACGCTACGGGCAGCTGGATCTTGCGGGGCATTCCGACATCGCCCCCGGCCGCAAGACGGACCCGGGACCGCACTTCGACTGGGCCCGGCTGCGCTCGGCGCTGCCGCCGGCGGGCCCGGATGTTGCTCGAATGTGACGCAGCAAGGCCCGCCAAGGCCCTGATTCCCCGCACGGAAAATAAGTCTTCCCGGGCGCTTGCGCCGCCCCGCTTCCTTTACTAGACTTTGTGCCGACCCCGCCGCGTTTCACAACATGTTGTGGAAAAGGCGGTGAACAAGTTGTGCGCAAGCCGGGGGATATCTCCCGGTTATTCACATAGTAATCAGGGCCTTGGGCCAGACCCGGGGTGCCGTTTCTTCCACACATCGCCGGCGGCGCCCCCCGCCGGCCCCAAAAAAGATTCATACGAGGAGAGGACCCATGCGCCTTGCTTCCGATATCGATCCCGCGGCCCCCCTTCCCAACCCGGCGCGCAACGAGGAGGGCGGCTCAGCGGAACGGTTCTCGGACTACAAGGTGATTCGGCGCAACGGCGCCGTGGTCGGCTTCGAGCCGGACAAGATCGCGGTCGCGGTGACCAAGGCCTTCCTCGCGGTGGCCGGGGGCACGGCCGCGGCGAGCGCGGGCGTGCGCGAGAAGGTGCAGTTCGTCACGCAGTCGGTGGTCTCCGCGCTCGTGCGCCGCCACCCCTCGGGCGGCACCTACCACATCGAGGACATCCAGGACCAGGTGGAACTGGCACTCATGCGCGCGGGCGAGCACCAGGTCGCGCGCTCCTACGTGCTCTATCGCGAGGAACGGGCGCGCGAACGCGCCACCCGCGCGCTGGAGGCGGCGGAGGCCCGCCAGCCGCGCCTGAACGTGCTGGTGAACGGCGCCAAGGTGCCGCTGGAGGTCGCCACGCTCGAGGCCCTCATCGCCTCGGCCTGCCAGGGGCTGGGCGACGCGGTGGAGCCCAAGCGCATCCTCGACGCGACGCTTCGCGACCTCTACGACGGCGTGCCCATCGAGGAGGTGCACAAGTGCGCGATCCTCGCCGCGAGGATGCTCATCGAGCAGGACCCGGCCTACACCTACGCCTCGGCGCGGCTTCTGCTGCACACGATCCGCCGCGAGGTGCTGGGCGAGGAGGTCGCGCACGAGAGCATGACCGCGCGCTACGCGGAGTACTTCCCCACCTTCATCCAGCAGGGCATCAAGGCGCAGCTCCTCGACGAGCGCCTGGGCACCTTCGACCTCGCGCGGCTGGGCGCGGCGCTGGATGCCGATTGCGACCTCAAGTTCGACTACCTCGGCCTGCAGACGCTCTACGACCGCTATTTCCTGCATTTCCACGACCGCAAGATCGAGCTGCCGCAGGCCTTCTTCATGCGCGTGGCGATGGGGCTTTCCATCAACGAGGTGGACCGGGAAGCGCGCGCGATCGAGTTCTACCGCGTGCTCTCGCGCTTCGACTTCATGTCGTCCACGCCCACGCTCTTCAACTCCGGCACGCAGCGCTCGCAGCTCTCGTCGTGCTACCTCACCACCGTCGCGGACGACCTGGACGGCATCTACGAGGCGATCAAGGAGAACGCGCTGCTCTCGAAGTTCGCGGGCGGCCTGGGCAACGACTGGACGCCGGTGCGCGCGCTCGGCGCGTACATCAAGGGGACGAACGGGAAGAGCCAGGGAATCATTCCTTTCCT
>CALEJW010000149.1 GCA_937898635.1 uncultured Pseudomonadota bacterium
CCGCCCATCATGCCGGGGCCCATGCCGTGGCCGCCCGCCATGCCCTTGCCCATCGGGCAATCGACCGGGCCGGCGCCCTGGGCTCCCGTCATTCCCGGGCCGGCGCCGCGGTGGCCCATCCCGTGTCCCATCTGCGCGGCGGCGGCGGTGGAAAGCAGCGCCGCGGCAACGGCGGCGAGCGCGAATCCTGGTTTCATCGCAATCTCCTATGAAGGTTTCGCCCGCCTTTCCGCGGCGGGCGCGTGCACCGGATTCGAGGGTGATGGGAGCCGCCGAGTTCCCGGCGGGTCCCACGGAATTCGCGCCGCCATTGACTCGCGTCAAACGCGGTGCGGGAACCGCGCGCGCCCGCGCCGGTCACCGGGCCTGCGGCGATTCCTCCGCATCGCTCGCGTACGGCGGCAGCTTCGTTCCGCAATGCATGCAGAAGACCGCCTCGGGCATGAGTCCCTCCGCGAGGCAGGCCTGGCAGGTTCGCGTGGTGGGCGTGCGCATCATGCGCCGCGCGGTGAGCTCGGAAGTGACGATGCCCGTGGGCACGGCGAGGGTGCCCCAGCCGAGCAGCATCATGAACGAGGCGACGACTCTCCCGAGGTCGGTGCGCGGCGTGATGTCGCCGAAGCCGACCGTCGTCATGGTGGTGATGGCCCAGTACACCGAGGTCGGGATGCTCGTGAAGCCGTTCTCCGGGCCCTCGACCACGTACATGAGCGTGCCCATGACGAGCACGATCATCATCACCGCGGACAGGAACACGAGGATCTTGCGCCGGCTCGCCATGAAGGCGCGCCCCAGCGCCTGGTACTCCCACACGTACGCCGTGAGCTTGAGGATCCGGAAGATGCGCAGCAGCCGCAGCGCGCGCACGTCGAGCAGCGCGTGCGCCTCCGGGAAGAGGAGCGCGAGGTAGGTCGGCAGCACCGAGAGGAGATCGACGATGCCGAAGAAGCTCGTCGCGTAGCGCCACGGGTGCTGCACGCAGGAAAGCCGCGCCAGGTACTCGATCGTGAAGAGGACGGTGAACGCCCATTCGATCGCGTGGAACTCGCGCCCGTGGCGCGCGTGGAGCGGCTGCACGCTGTCGGCCACCACGACCGCCACGCTCAGGAGGATCGCGGCGATCAGCCACTGGTCGAAGAGCCGCCCGGCGCGCGTGTCGGCCTCGAAGATCACCGTGTAGAGCCTGAGGCGCCAGCCCCGCAGGGGCTTGCCCAGGTCCCGGGACGCCGTCGGCTTCATCGCAAGTCCTCGCGCAGGCGCGCGGCGCGGTTCATCCGTGCCGTCGAAGGAAATCGAGCAGGGCGGCCGCGGCGAGCCCCGCGTCGGCCGCGTCCACGCTCTCGGCGGGGTTGTGGCTCACGCCGCCGGCGCCGCAGCGCACGAAGAGCATGCCCGCCGGCACGGCCCCGGCCATCACCATCGCGTCGTGGCCCGCCCCGCTCGGCAGGCGCAGGACCGGAACGCCCAGCGACGAGAGGCTCCCGGCGAGCAGCCCCTGCAGGCGCTCGTCGCACGGCGTCGCCGGCACGGCGTGGCGGCGCGCGGACTCGACCGAGACGCCGCGGCGCGCGGCGATCGCGTCGAAGGCGGCGAAAACGTCGCGCTCCGCGGCCTCGCGCACCGCGTCGTCGCCGGCGCGCAGGTCCACGGTGAAGGCCACGTCGCCCGGGATCACGTTGCCCGATCCGTTCGCCACTTCCAGGAGGCCCACCGTGCCGACGAGTCCCGGCGCGGCCTTCGCCCGCGCCTCCAGCGCGCCCACCATTTCCGCCGCCGCGGCGAGGGCATCCCGGCGCATCGCCATCGGGACGGTGCCCGCGTGGCCCGGGGCGCCCAGCACGCGCACGCGGTGGCGCGTGCCGCCGGCGATGCCCGAGACCACGCCCAGCGGCAGCCCCGCCTCCAGCAGCACCGGTCCCTGCTCGATGTGGACCTCGACGTAGGCGGCGATGGCGGCGGGATCGCACGGGCTCGCGGCGATCGCCGCCGGGTCCAGCCCCGCGGCCCGCATCGCCTCGTCGAAGCGCACGCCGTCGCCGTCGCGGCGTTCGAGGAGCGCCGCGTCGAACTGCCCGAGGAAGGCGCGGCTCGCGAGGAAGCTCGTCTGGTAGCGCGCGCCCTCCTCGTCGGCGAAGGCCACCACCTCGATCGCGTGGTCCAGGCGCTCGCCGCGGCGGCTGAGCTCCGCCACGCAGGCGATGGGCACGAGGATCCCGAGGACGCCGTCGTACTTGCCGCCGTCGCGCACCGAATCGAAGTGCGATCCCGTGAGGACCGCCCTCGCGTCCGGGGCCTTGCCCTCGTAGCGGCCGATCACGCTGCCGGCGCCGTCGGTTCGCACCGTCATGCCCGCTTCCCGCATCCATTCGCCCAGCTGCGCGGCGGCGGCGCGGTGCGCGGGCGAAAGCCAGGTCCGCGTGTAGTGCTCCGGGGAGTCGCTGTGGCGGGCGAGCGCCTCGGCGCGCGCGAGGATGCCGCGGCCGGTATCGACGGGATCGGGAAGGCGGGTCACGGGCTTCGGGGTCGGGATTCCACGGGAAACTTAGTCCATTCGCGCGAACATCACAAATCGGCCGGCCCGCCCGGGCGAACCGCTAGAATCCCCGGAAGCGAACCCGGAGGCCCGATGGCCGACTTCCTGATCCCCCGCGGCCGCCTCGATCCCGCGTGGGTCGAGCGCGAGTACAACAACCGCGAGCTCGTGCCGGAGCATCCCCGCTACTTCGAGCGCTGGGAGAAGGATTCCGGCTTCGTGCGCGAGACACTGCCCGGGATCGCCGGTCTCGCCTACGGCCCCGACCCGCGCCATCGCGTCGACCTCTTCCCGGCGCAGGGGAGCGAGCGGCTCCTCGTCTTCTTCCACGGCGGCTACTGGCGCGGCCTCGACAAGTCGATGTTCGCCTGGCTCGCGCCCGCCTGGGTGGCCGAGGGCGTGAGCGTGGCCCTCGTGAACTACCGCCTGTGTCCCGCGGTGCGCATCGCCGACATCGTGGACGACGCGCTCGCGGCGCTGAACTGGCTCGCGGACAACGCGCCGCTGCACGGCACGGGCGCATCCCGCATCGTCCTCGCGGGGCATTCGGCCGGCGGACACCTGGTCGGCGCGATACTCGCCGCGCCTCGCGAGCGGTTCGGCTTCGACACCGCCCGCATCGCCGGCGGCGTCCCGGTGAGCGGCGTGTTCGACTTCTCCCCGCTGCCCTTCTTCTCGGGCAACGCCGACCTGCGCCTCGACGCCGCCTCCGCCCGCGCGCTCGACCTCCACGACCGCCGCGCCACCCTCGACGCGCCGCTCGTCGTCGCCGTGGGGGGAGCCGAGAGCGGCGAATTCATCCGCCAGTCGCGGCTCATCGCCGAGCGCTGGTCCGACCGTCTCCGCGCCCTCCTCGTCCTGCCGGGGCTTCACCACTTCAGCGTCCTCGAGGCCCTCGCCGAGCGCGGCCAGCCC
>CALEJW010000150.1 GCA_937898635.1 uncultured Pseudomonadota bacterium
GCAGGATCTCGGCGGTCGCCGTCGGCACGATGCCGTCCATCAGCCACACCGCCACGCGCCCGTCCGTGTGCTGCCACGCGAGGTCGGCCTTGCCGTCGGCATTCATGTCCGCGGCCGCGGCCACACTCCATCCGGTTCCGCCGCCGATGAGCTGCGAAGTCGCCGACGGCGTCTTGCCGGCCATGAGCCAGATCGCGGCAGCGCCATTGGTGTTCTGCCAGGCAATATCGGTGCGCCCGTCGCCGTCGAAGTCCGCGAGTTTCGCGGGCGACCATCCGCTGCCGGGCCCGAGGATCTCGCCCGACGAAGCCGGCGCGAGGCCGTTCATGAGCCACACCGCCGCGCGCCCGTCCGCGTGCGTCCACACGAGGTCGTCGTTGCCGTTGCCTTCGAGGTCCGCGCGGCGCTCGGCCAGCCCCGGGGCCGGGCCGTCGATCGCGAAAACGCGCCCGTTGCCGAAGCTCGTCACGTACAGCTCGCCCGCCTCGTCCTCGCCGAACCCGGTGGGGCCCGAGAGCGTGCCGCCGGTGCGCACGACCTCGAAGTTGCCGAAGGCGCCGTCCTCGCGCGTCACCGCCCACATCCGGCTCGAGCCCGAGTCGGCGTAGAGGTAGTAGCCGTGCAGCGCGCGGCTCCTGCGACCGCGATAGACGTGCCCGCCGGTGATCGCGTTGCCGAGCGCGTGCCCGTAGGTGACCACCGGCGGCACGTGGCCCGGCAGCGCGCATCCCGAGGGCGGGTTGAAGCAGCCGCCGCCCTCGAAGACGCGCCAGCCGTAGTTGCGCCCGCCCGCCTCTCCCGCGGGCTGGAAGTCCACCTCCTCCGTGGTGCCCTGCCCCACGTCCCCGATCCAGAGGTCGCCCGTCGCGCGGTCGAACGAGAAGCGCCAGGGACTGCGCAGCCCGTAGGCCCAGATCTCGGCGCGCGTGCCGGCCACGCCCACGAAGGGGTTCGTCGGCGGGATCGCGTAGCCGCTGGCACCGCTCACGTCCAGGCGCAGGAGCTTGCCCAGCAGCACGTTCAGGTTCTGCGCGTTGTTCGGCACGTCGCCGCTGCCGCCGCCGTCGCCCGTAGCGACGTAGAGATAGCCGTCGGGCCCGAACGCGAGCTTGCCGCCGTTGTGGTTGTCCTGCCCCGGGTGCGGGATGTTGATCACCGTCGATTCGGTGGTCATGTCGGCGAGGTCGGGGTCGTCCTCGCGCGCGAGGTAGCGGCTCACCTGCAGCGAGCCGTCCGGCGGGTTGTAGAAGACGAAGAAGCGCCGGTTCGCGCGGAAGGCCGGGTCGAAGGCGAGGCCCAGCAGCCCGCGTTCTCCCGAGGTGCTCACCGCGCGGGTGAAGAACGGCGTGGCGAGCACCGAGCCGTTCTTGAGGATCTTGATGTTGCCGCCCTTCTCCACGATGAAGAGCCGCCCGCTGCCGTCGTTCGCGTGGGCGATGTCCAGCGGGCTCGAGAGACCGGAGGCCACCTGGCGCAGGTTCACCGCCGGCGGCGGCTGGAAGGCCTTCGTGGACGACGAGGCGATGCGCATCGGGGCGGTGTCCACGGCCTCGAAGTTGCTGCCCGCGATGGTCTTCAGCTCGCCGAGCAGGTCGTCGTCCCACGCGGGGTTGTGCTCGCCCGAGAGGAACCAGCGGCTGCCGTTGTCGGCGAGGATCATCCCGTACTTCTTGAGGGCGCGCAGGACCCCCTGGATGCGCGGATCGAACCCGGAGATGTCGAAGGACGCCTTGAGGCGGAAGCGCGCGCCCATGGGCGGATACTGCGCGCCGGTGAGCGCGGAGGCCTGGTGCGTCGCGGGCCACACGTACTGGTTGCGCGTCTGCGGCGCGGTGAAGCGGATCGCGTGGTGGATCTCGCCCGCCATGAATTCGCCGTAGCGGATGAGGCCCGGGAGAATCGGCAAGCCCGCCGCGTCGGCCGAGGTCCAGGTGTCGGGGCGGTTCTGGTTCGCCTCCAGGTCCCACACCGCGCCGGAGTAGGCGTTCCAGCTCCCGTCGGGATTCGGGAAGGAATAGTAGGTCTCGTAGAGCACGCAGCCGTCGCGCTCCACCACGAGCACGTGCCGGTCGCCATCGGAGGCGGGCCCGCCCTCGATGGGCGCATCGGGCGGGATCGGATAGGGCCCGGGGTCGCTCTCGCCCGGCTCGTCGAAAGTCACGGCGACCGGCGGCTGGGTGCCGGGCACGGTGACGAAGGGAATGCCGATGGGGTCGCCGAGATAGAAGGTGCCGAAGTCCGGGTGCAGGTTGTTCGCCGCGCCGATGGTGCTCACCCAGGTCGCGGAGGACGCGTGCACCGGGAGCGTGTCCACCGGCGTGTTCCAGACGTTCTTCGGCGGGAAGAGCGGGCAGCCGGCGAGGGTGGGCGGCGCGGCCGGCGCCGCGAGCGGGAAGGCGAGGAGGAGAGCGAGGATCGCGGCGGGTGGTTTCAAGTCATCCTCGGGGTCGGGGCGCAATCGGGACAATATATAAGGGCAGCAAGATCCGCGCCACGCACTTTTCCCGCGGCCGCGCGCCTTGGCGCGCTCGCGCCGTCGCCCGCCGGAGACAATGCGACCAGACGCGCGCATCCGATTCGCCATCCGGCTACGTATCGCCGAATGAGTGCTGTATCCTTTCGACGCGCACCGCACCTGGAAAGACCCACCACAACAAAGGGGCCCGCTCATGAAACGAGCCATCCGCAGCATTCTCGTCGTTCTCGCGAGCCTCGCGTTCGCCGCATCCGCCAGCGCCCAGCACCGCCTCGTGACCGGCGGCGCGAAGAGCGCCTTCCAGCTGCAGGACCCCTCCCCGCGCGTGCTCCGCAGCCGCGCCGTGAGCCTGGACCTGCCCGTGCTCGCCAAGGCGGCGGCCGACCCCAGCCCCTACCTCGAGATCGCGCCCTTCGACGACGCGGTGTTCACCGTCTTCCTGGCCGGCTCGGAGAGGACCCACAGCGGCGGCCTCGCCTACAGCGGCCACGTGGCCACGGAGATGAAATCCGTCGTGGTGATCGTGAACAACCCGGACGCGGTCTCGGTCCAGCTCACCGTCCCCGGCCGGCGCTTCTCCATCCAGGGCACCCGCGAGGCCGGCTACGTGGCGCGCGAGCTCGCCGACTTCGACCTGCCGGACCACGGGCCGGGATACAAGGCGCCGCCGTCCAGCGTCGAGGACCTCTCCAAGAGCGTCGCGCAGCCCAAGACCGTGCCGACCTATTCCCCGCCGCCGATCGCCTCGCCGGACACGAACGACATCCTGGACGTGATCGTCGTCTACACGCAGGCGGCGCGCTCGGCCAACGGCGGCACCGCGACCATGAACGCCAACGTGGACGCGCAGATCGCGCTCACCAACACCATCTACGCGAACTCCGTCGTCACGCAGCGCCTGCGCCTGGTCCACAAGGGCGAGGTGGACTACACGGAAGTGGACATGGACACGGACCTGCCCCGCGTCGCCTCGACCAACGACGGCATCCTGGATGAGGTGCCGATCCTGCGCGACATCTACCAGGCGGACTTCGTGAGCCTGTGGGGCGTGTACGTGGACTACTGCGGCCTGGGCTACCTGATGGTCACGGAGTCATCCACGTTCGCGGGGAGCGCCTACAACGTCACGGCCTCGCCCAGCTGCACCGGCGCGGGCTCCTACACCTTCGCCCATGAGCTGGGCCACAACATGGGCCTTCGCCACGACAACTTCGTGGACAACGGCACCAACACGGTTACGGCCGAGATCGGCGGGGGGTCGAAGACGAGCTTCTACTCCCACGGCTACTACGACCTCGTCAACCGCTTCCGCACGGTGATGTCCTACAACGACGCGTGCGTCAACGGTGGCTTCAACTGCACCCGCATCCCGCACTTCTCCAACCCGAACATCAGCTACAACAACTCCGGCAGCTACGCGCCGGCGGTGCTGGCGACCACCGGCAAGTTCACCGGCACCTACCCGGGCACGGGCGCGGCGGGCGACGCCTACGAGCGCGAAGCGCTGAACGACACGCGCGATACCACGCAGAACTTCCGCACGCCGGCGCTCATGATGCCCTTCGCCGGGCCCGGCACCCTCACCTTCCTGCCGACCTTCTATTCCGTCGCCGAGGGCGCCGGGAGCGTCACGCTCAAGGTGGGCCGCCACGCCGGCTCGACCGGCGCGATCTCGGTGAACTACGCCACCGTGCCGTCCACCGCGACGGCGGGCGCGGACTACACGACCACCAGCGGCACGCTCAACTGGGCCAATGGCGACTCGGCCGACAAGACCATCGTCGTTCCCATCCTCCAGGATGCGTTGCTGGAAGGAAACGAGTTCTTCGCCGTGGGGCTGGGCGGCGCCACCGGCGGGGCCACCATCAGCGTCGCGGGCGCGGCCGCGACGGTGCGCATCACCGACGACGAGCCCGACACCTTCCCCATCGGCTCGCTCCTGCCCGGCGGCTTCGTCTCGCCCAACGTCCCGAACGCGAACACGCCGAACTCGCAGTGGACGGTGGACCTCACGCAGGGCAACGCGAGCCCGGCGAGCCTTCGCTCCGCGCAGGCCTATTCGCCTGACGGCACCTTCACCGTTTTCGGCAATTCGGACCTCGAGTACACCGGCGTCTTCCTCGCCGGCAACGTGACCTTCGACTACAAGTTCTCGGCCTACCAGGGCAACTACAGCGGCTTCGAGTTCCAGGTCGACGGCGTGCCCGTCTTCACCTACAACTCCGGGACGGCGGGCGGGGAGATCAACTGGACCCCGGTGTCCCAGGCGATCACCGCGGGCATCCACACGCTGCGCTGGCGCTTCAAGAACCTGCTGCCCTTCCCCTGCGCGGGCGCGAACCCCCCGCCGACCGGCGGCGCCAACTGCGCCGACCGCGCCTGGATCGACAACCTGGCGATGCCGCTCGCCAAGGCCTTCGACCTGAGCGGCGAGGGGCGCACCGACCTCGTCTGGGCCCATACCGACGGCCGGGCCGCCACCTGGCTCATGAACGGCACCGCGCCCACCGCCACCGCCGAGCTGATCGGCGCGGCCTCGGGCTGGAGCGTCACGCAGGTCGCGGACTTCAACGGCGACACGAAGTCGGACCTCGTCTGGACGCACACCGACGGGCGCATGGCGATCTACCTCATGAACGGCACCGTGCCCTCGGCCACCCAGCAACTGCTCAACGCGGGGCCCTGGACGGTGATCCACACGCCGGACCTGAACGGCGACGGCAAGGCCGATCTCGTCTTCGAGAACGCCGACGGCAGCGCCGCGGTGTGGCTGATGAACGGCACGGCGATGACTTCCGGCGCCTCGATCATCGGCCCCGGCACGGGCTGGAGCGTGATCCGCACCGCGGACTTCGACGGCGACGGCAAGGACGACCTCCTGTGGCGGCATACGGACGGCCGGCACGCGATCTGGCTCATGAACGGGATCGCCATCGCCGCCACCACGCAGATCCTCAACGCCGGCGGCTGGACGGCGACCCACACGCCGGACATCGACGGCGACGGGCGCGCCGACCTCGTGTGGCAGCACACCGACGGCACCGTGGCGCTGTGGATCATGAACGGCGCGACCATGACCTCGGGCTCCGGGCTCCTGGGCGCGGGCACGGGGTGGGGCGTCACGCGCACGGGCGACTTCGACGCCGACGGCAAGGCCGACCTCTTCTTCATGCACACCGACGGGCGCGCCGCGATCTACCTGATGAACGGCCTCGTGCCCAAGCTGACGGCGCAGATCCTCAACGGCGGCGGCGGCTGGAGCGCCAAGCGCCTGGGCGACCTGAACGGCGACGGCAAGGCCGACATCGTCTGGGAGAACGTGGACGGGCGGGCCAACGCCTGGCTCATGAACGGCACCGTGATGTCGAGCAGCGCCAACCTCATCGGACCGGCGAGCGGCTGGAGCGTGAGCGGCGTGAGCCAGTAGGCGCGCCTCGCCCTGGCACCGGGTCGCCCGAAACCGGGCACCCGGTCGCCGCCGACTTGTGAACTGGTTCACAGACTTTCGCGTGCAATGAGCGCAGAAATGGCGCATCGGCCATAAAAGGCTGAACAAAAGGCCCCCCGAAGATGGGGGCCCCCCCGCACGAAGAGGGGGAAAAATGGCACGCGCGCACACCCGCTTCATGGCCGCATTGGCATGGCTCGCCGCCGCATGGGCGATAGATGCCGCGGCCCAATCCGTCACCGCCACGCTTCCCGTCGGCGCCGCCCCCGTTGCGGTCGCGATCGACGTCGCGGCGCACCGCGCCGTCGTCGCCAACAGCGCCTCGGGCACCGTCACCCTCCTCGACGCGGGCAACCACGCCGTGGCCACGCTCGCCGTCGGCGACGGCCCCGTCGCGGTCGCGCTCAACCCGTCCACCGGCCGCGCCTTCGTCGCCAACCGCCTCGCCGGGACCGTCAGCGTGATCGACGTGGCCGGCGCCGCGGTGGTCGGCACCGTCACAGTCGGCTCGCAGCCCTCGGCGATCGCGGTGAACCACGCGACGAACCGGGTGTTCGTGGCCAACGCCGGCGGCAACTCGGTGTCGGTGATCGATGGCGCGACCCTCGCCGTGGAAACGCTCGCCGTGGG
>CALEJW010000151.1 GCA_937898635.1 uncultured Pseudomonadota bacterium
CCGGGAAGGAGATAGTCGGGGTCGCCGTTCGCCTGCGGCGTGGGATGGCAGACGATCGCCACGTGCGGCACGGACTCGCCCGCGAACCGCGGGTAGATCTCGCGCAGGTCCGGGACCGGCGCGTCGAAGCGGAACGCGGCGTCCGGCGCCGCGAGCACCTGGGAGACGTAGCGGCCCTGGCCATCGCGCGGCCGGCCCTCCCAGATCTCCTCGGGCGTCGAGCCCAGGGCGGCGATGAGGGCGGGATCCTGCGCGATGTTGGAGCAGGCCACGCGGAACGGTCCCGCGCCCACGGGCGCGACGACCTGGTCGTGGTTCGCCGCGGACGCGGGCAGGCCGAGCGCGAGCGCGGCGAGGACGATGAGCGTTTGGCGCATGACGGGTAGAATCCTTTCGCGAACGGCCATTTTCCCACGCAAGCCATGGACGACATCCCGACCCTGCGCCGCATCCTGCGCGACTGCCGCACCGTCGCGGTGGTCGGGCTCTCGGCCAACTGGTACCGGCCGAGCCACTTCGCGGCCAAGTACCTCCAGGAGCACGGGTACCGGATCATCCCGGTCAATCCCTCCTACGACAGCGTCCTGGGGGAGAAGTGCTACCCGACGCTCGCCGCGATTCCCGGCAAGGTCGACCTGGTCGATTGCTTCCGCCGCAGCGAGGAGATGCCGGCGCTGGCGGACGAGGCCGCGGCGATCGGGGCGAAGGTCCTGTGGATGCAGCTCGGCGTGAGGAGCGAGGAGGCGCGGCGCCGCGCCGAGGCCGCCGGCCTCGAGGTCGTGGAGGACCGCTGCATGAAGATCGAGCACGGGCGCCTCTTCGGCGGCCTCGGCTGGGCGGGCGTCAACACCAAGGTGGTCTCGGCGCGGCGGCCGACGTGAGGCGCCGCCACGCCGCGTCCGTGCGCTCCCCGTAGAATAGGCCCCGCCCGCAGCTCCCTCCTCGAGGAACGCACGCCATGGAACCCTATCTCGCCTGGATCGTCGCCGGCTTCGTGCTGGTGATCGTCGAGCTGCTCACCGGGACCTTCTACCTGCTGGTGATCGGGGTCGGCGCCTTCGCGGGCGCCGCCGTCGCCTGGTCGGGGGGAAGCTACTTCGTGCAGGCGGTGGGCGCCTGCGCGGTGGCGCTGGCGGGCGCCTGGCTCGTGCGCCGCTGGCACCGCGGGCACACGGCGGCCCGGCCCGACGAGGGCCTGCTCGACCTCGGCCAGCCCGTGGTCCTCGAGAACTGGGTGGACGCGGGCACCGGGCTCGCGAGGGTGAAGTACCGCGGCGCCTCGTGGGACGCGAGGCTCGCCGGCGGCGAGCGACCCGCCCCGGGCGCCACGCTCTACATCAGCGGGCAGGACGGCAACATGCTGCTCGTCGGCGCGGCGCCGGGCCCGAAATAGACCACCGACAACCAAGGGAGACCGTCATGTTCTGGAAGATGCTGGTCGCCGCGATCATTTCCATCGCGGCCGCGTTCCTCACGCAGAGCGTGGGCATCACCGTCGCGACGTTCCTCATCGCGATGATCGTGGTGGTGCTGATCGAGGGCGTGCGCGTGGTGCCGCAGCAGAGCGCCTGGGTCGTGGAGCGCCTGGGCAAGTTCCACATGACGCTGCTCCCGGGCCTGAACCTCATCGTGCCCTTCATCGACCGGGTCGCCTACCGCCACTCGCTCAAGGAGGTCCCGCTCGACGTCCCCGAGCAGGTCTGCATCACGAAGGACAACACGCAGCTCGCCGTGGACGGGATCATCTACTTCCAGGTGGTGGACCCGAAGCTCGCGAGCTACGGCACCTCGGACTACGTGCTCGCCATCACGCAGCTCGCGCAGACGGCGCTTCGCAGCGAGGTCGGGAAGATGGAGCTCGACAAGACCTTCGAGAGCAGGAACGAGATCAACCACATGGTCGTCTCCGTGCTCGACGAGGCCGGCCGCACCTGGGGCATCAAGGTGCTGAGGTACGAGATCAAGAGCCTCACGCCGCCGGAGTCGATCCTGCGCGCGATGCAGGCGCAGATCACGGCCGAGCGCGAGAAGCGCGCGCTCATCGCGAAGTCCGAGGGCGTGCGCCAGGAGGAGATCAACCTCGCCGACGGCCAGCGCCAGGCGGCGATCCTCGCCTCCGAGGGCGAGAAGCAGGCCGCCATCAACCGGGCGCAAGGCGAGGCGAACGCCATCACCACCGTGGCCGAGGCGACGGCGACCGCCGTGCGCCAGATCGCCTCCGCGATCGGGGCCGAGCACGGGCTGCAGGCGGCGAACCTCAAGGTGGCCGAGCTCTACATCGACGCCTTCGGCAACCTCGCCAAGGCGGGCAACACGCTCATCGTGCCCTCGAACCTCACCGACGTCTCGACGATGGTGTCCACGGCGATGACGGTGCTCGACCGCACGAAGGCGCCCGGGGCCCCGGCGAAGTAGCGCGTGGCGGACCGCGAGTTCGGCTTCGAGACCCTGGCCCTGCACGCGGGCCAGATCCCGGACCGGGAGACGGGCGCGCGCGCGGCACCCCTCTACCAGACGACCTCGTTCGTCTTCGACAGCGCCGAGCACGCGGCGAGCCTCTTCAACCTGCAGACCTTCGGCAACGTCTACACGCGGCTGTCGAACCCGACGACCGCCATGTTCGAGGAGCGCATGGCGGCCCTCGAGGGCGGGCGGGCGGCGGTGGCCACCGCGTCGGGGCAGGCCGCGGAAATGGTGGCGCTCCTGAACATCTGCCAGGCGGGCGACCACATCGTCTCCTCCTCGAAGCTCTACGGCGGCACCCACACGATGTTCGCCGTCAACTTCCCCAGGCTCGGGATCGAGGCGACGCTCGTCGATCCCGACGACCCGGAGAACTTCCGGCGCGCGATCCGCCCGAACACGAAGGCCGTCTTCTCCGAGACCCTGGGCAACCCCGCCATCAACATGGTGGACATCGCCGCGGTGGGCGCCATCGCGCGGGAGGCGGGCGTGCCATTCGTCGTGGACAACACCGCGGCGTCCCCCTACCTTTGCCAGCCGCTCGCCCACGGCGCCGACGTGGTGGTGCACTCGGCCACCAAGTTCATCGGCGGCCACGGCACGAGCATGGGCGGCATCGTCGTGGAAAGCGGGAAGTTCCCCTGGGACAACGGCAGGTTCCCGTCGATGACCGAGCCCTCCGCCGGCTACCACGGCGTGCGCTTCTACGAGACCTTCGGCGACTTCGGCTTCACCATGAAGGCGAGGATGGAGATCCTGCGCGTCTTCGGTCCCGCCATCTCGCCCTTCAACGCCTGGCTCCTGCTGCAGGGGCTCGAGACGCTTCCGGTGCGCATGGAGCGGCACTGCGCGAACACGATGGGGGTGGCGAATTTCCTCGCCGGGCACGCGAAGGTCTCCTGGGTGAACTACCCCGGCCTCGCCGGCAACCCCTACCACGCGCTCACGAGGCGCTACATGCCGAAGGGCGCCGGGGCGCTCCTTTCCTTCGGGATCAGGGGCGGCTACGAGGCGGGCGTGAAATTCATCGAGGGCCTCGCGTTCGTGAGCCACCTCGCCAACATCGGGGATGCCAAGTCGCTCGTGATCCACCCGGCGTCCACGACGCATCGCCAGCTCTCCGAAGCCGACCAGGTGAAGGCGGGCGTGCCGCCGGACATGGTTCGGCTCTCGATCGGCCTCGAGACCCTCGACGACATCCTCTGGGACCTCGACCAGGCGCTTTCGCGCGCCTGAGGGCGGCGGCTCGCCGCGGCGTGCCTCAGGGCGAGGGCGCGCGCGTCCAGGCGCGGTCCCAGAGCGGGCGCACTTGCAGCCGCAGCCGCGCGATCCGCTCCCGGCGCTCGGCGTCGACCTGCCGTGCGCGGTCGGCAAGTTCCTGCGCCGACTGCGCGCGCCCGAGCCTCGCCTCGAGCCCGGCGGTCGCCTCGAGGCACAGCGCGAGAACCTCGTGGTCCTCCACGCGCTCGGCGTGACGGCTGGCGCGCTCCCAGGCGCTCAAGGCGTCCTGCGGGTCGCCGGCCGCGTCGAGCGCGAACCCCCACCAGAGCAGGACACTCGCGAGGATCCGGGCGCTTCCCACGGCCTCCGCGAGCGCGAGGGAGCGCGCCAGGTGCTCGCGGGCGGCCCCGAAGCGTCCCAGGCGATGCTCGCATTCCCCGAGGCGCCCCAGGATGATCGCGTCGTCGGCGTCCGAGGTCCCGAGCGCGAGCGCGGCCCGGAAGAGGCGAAGGGCATGGCGGCGGCCGCGCCGCGCCGCCTCCCCGCGCCCCTGCCTTTCGCGCACATCCGCTTCCCGGCAATGGACGTGGCCGATGTTCGAGGCCATCTTCTTCACGTGGAGCCGGTCGGCGATCCGCCGGTAGGCCCCGGCCGCCGCGCGGAGCTGCCGGCGGGCGTCGTCGAAGCGTTGCTCGCCGGAGAAGGCGATGCCGAGCACCGCCCGCGCGCTCGCCTCGCAGGCCGCGTCCCCCGAATCCACCGCGAGGCGCAGCGCCCGCTCTGCCGCTGCCTGGGCGGCGCCGAAATCCTCCACGGCGGCGAGCGCGAGCGCGATGCCCCGCCACGCGCGCGAAGTCCCCGTCAACTCGGCGTCGGGAAAAGCGGCGACGGCGTCGAGACCCGTCGCGACCGCGGACGCGAAATCGCCGCGATGGTAGTGGCAAAGCGTCGCCGCGGAGAGCGCACGCGCCCGGGAGATCCCGTCGCCCAGCGCGCGGCCCAGGGTGAGGGCTTCCCGGACGACCTGGAGTCCCTCGCGGGGGCGAAAGGCGCCGGCGAGGAAATCGGCCTTCTCGACCAGGACGGCAAGGCGCGCGCGGTCGTCCGCGGCTGCCGCCAGCCGGCTCTCGAATTCGTTCGCCAACTCGTGCAAGGCGGCATCTCCCCCGGGACCGGAAGCGCGTGGCTGGCGGGAAGATTCCTCCGGCCATGCCCCGCCGTCAACGAGCCGCCCCGGACGGGCGCGCGATTGACTTGGCCGGCGCGCCGGCATTAGGATGTTTCAAACGAGCGTTTGAATCGTGCGTTTGACACGGTTGCGCGCCGCTCACCCATTCCCGGGAGGCTCCCCGATGCCCGTGCAGCGACCCGCCCGCCGATCCCCCGCGATGGACGCGCTCTCCCAGGACACCAAGTCGCGGATCCTGGACGCGGCGGAGTCTCTCTTCATGGAGCACGGCTTCGAGGCGACGAGCCTGAGGCAGCTCACCGCGGCCGCCGGCGTGAACCTCGCGGCGGTGAACTACCACTTCGGCAGCAAGGAAGAGCTCTTCCAGGCGGTGCTCACGCGCCGCCTCGACCCCATGAACCAGGAGCGCATCGCGCTCCTCGAGCGCTACGAGCGCGAGGCGGGCGGGCGGCAGCTCTCCTGCGAGAAGATCCTCTCGGCGATGCTGATCCCGGCCCTCAGGCTCTCGCGGGACGAGCGGCGCGGCGGCAAGCACTTCCTGCGGGTGCTGGGGCGCGCCTACGCGGATCCGGCGCCCTTCATCCGCACCTTCCTCTCGGCGCAGTACGCGGAGATGATCTCGCGGTTCAAGGACGCCTTCCTCAAGGCGCTGCCCCACCTCACGAAGCAGGAGCTCACCTGGCGCCTGCACTTCGTCATGGGCGCGCTTTCCTACACCCTGGCGGGCACCGACGCGCTGAAGCTCATGGCGCAGGTGATCCCGGACGAGAAGGACAACGACGAGGTGCTGCTCGAGCGGCTCGCGCCTTTCCTCGCGGCGGGCCTCAAGGCGCCGCTCGGGGACGCGAAGCGGCTGGAACTCGCCGCGGGCGACTAGTCCGGACCGCGGGACCCAGGAATCGCCCCGTCCGCCCCGCGGCGGGGATTTTCGGTAAGGAGACGACGATGCTGCCACTCATCCTGTCGATATTCGCCGTGGTCGCCGCGACCTGGCTGCTCGCCTACCACCGCGCGACCGGGCTCGCGTGGACGCTCGCGCTCGCCGCGCTCGCCGCGGGCCTCACCTGGCTCGCCGACGCGCCGCGCGCGCTCGCGGCGGCCGCCTGGGTCGCGGTCGCGCTCTTCGGCGCGCTCTCCGTCGTGAAGCCGCTTCGCCGCGCGGTCGTGACGGGGCCGCTCTTCGGCCTCTTCAAGCGCGTGCTGCCGCAGATGTCGCAGACGGAGCAGGAGGCGCTCGACGCGGGCAGCGTCTGGTGGGACGCGGACCTCTTCTCCGGCAATCCGGACTGGGCCCGGATGCTCGCCTACCCCGCGGCGAGGCTCACCGCCGAGGAGAAGGCCTTCGTGGACGGCCCCGTCGAGGAGCTCTGCGGGATGCTCGACGAGTGGGACATCAACCACGAGCGCATGGACCTCTCGCCCGAGGCCTGGAAGTTCATCCGCGACAAGGGCTTCCTCGGCATCATCATCCCGAAGGAATTCGGGGGGATGGGCTTCTCCGCCTTCGCGCATTCCGAGATCGTCACCAAGATCTCCACCCGCAGCGGGGCGGCGGCGGTGACGGTCATGGTGCCCAATTCCCTCGGCCCGGCCGAGCTCCTGATGCACTACGGCACCGACGAGCAGAAGCGCCACTACCTGCCGCGCCTCGCGAAGGGGCTGGAGATCCCCTGCTTCGCGCTCACCAACCCGGAGGCCGGCTCGGACGCGGCCTCGATTCCCGACTTCGGCATCGTCTGCAAGGGCACGCACGAGGGCAGGGAGACGCTCGGCATCCGCCTCACCTGGGAGAAGCGCTACATCACGCTCGCCCCGGTCGCGACACTCCTCGGCCTCGCGTTCAAGCTCTACGACCCGGACGGGCTGCTGGGCGGCGAGGAGGACATCGGCATCACGCTCGCCCTCGTGCCCACCTCGCACCCCGGCGTGGAGACGGGCCGGCGCCACGACCCGCTGGGCTGCGCGTTCATGAACGGGCCGACGACGGGCAAGGACGTCTTCGTGCCGCTGGACTGGGTGATCGGCGGCCGGGCCCAGGTGGGCACCGGCTGGCGCATGCTGATGGAATGCCTGGCCGCCGGCCGCTCGATCTCGCTGCCCTCGATGTCCATGGCCGCGGGCAAGATCGCCTCGCGCGTGACCGGCGCCTACGCCCGGATCCGCACGCAGTTCAAGACGCCCATCGGGCGCTTCGAGGGGATCGAGGAGCCCCTGGCGCGCATCGGCGGCACGACCTACCTGATGGACGGCATGCGCCGCATGACCATGTCCGCGCTCGACATGGGCGAGAAGCCGAGCGTCATCTCGGCGATCTGCAAGTACCACATGACGGAGCGCATGCGCTCGGTCATCAACGACGCGATGGACGTCCACGGCGGCAAGGGGATCTGCATGGGCCCCAGCAACTACCTCGGCCGCGCCTACCAGACGCTTCCCATCGCGATCACCGTCGAGGGCGCCAACATCCTCACGCGCTCGCTCATCATCTTCGGGCAGGGCGCCATCCGCTGCCATCCCTGGGTGCTCAAGGAGATGCGCGCGGCGGCGGGCGACGACCTCGAGGCCTTCGACCAAGCGTTCTGGAGTCACGTCGCGTTCACGCTGGGCAACGGGGCGCGCGCCCTCTGGCTCGGCCTCACCGGCGGCAAGGGCGTGGCCGTGCCGGGGGCCTCCGAGACGCGCCGCTACCTCCAGATCCTCACGCGCTTCTCGTCCGCCTTCGCGCTCCTCGCGGACATGTCGATGTTCGTGATCGGCGGCAGCCTCAAGAGGAAGGAGATGCTCTCCGCGCGCCTGGGCGACATCCTCTCGCACCTCTACATGATGTCGGCCACCGTCAAGCGCTTCCACGACGAGGGCTGCCCGAAGGAGGACCTGCCGCTCCTCACCTGGGCGATGTACGACAGCTCCTTCAAGCTGCAGGTGGCCATGGACGGCGTGCTCGCCAACTTCCCGAGCCGGCCGGTCGCCTGGGCGCTGCGCCAGGTCATCTTCCCCAAGGGGCTCACGCTCACCGCGCCGCACGACAAGTGGGCCTCGCGCGTGGCGAGGCTCCTGATCGAGCCGGGCCCCGTGCGCGACCGCCTCACCGCGGGCGTCTACCTGCCGCGCAGGGAGGACGATCTCGTCGGCCGCCTCGAGTTCGCGATGGAGGCCGTCATCGCCGCGGAGCCGATGGAGGCGAAGATCCGCGCCGCGCAGAAGGAAGGCAGGCTCCCGCAGCGCACGCTCGCGGAGCGCCGCGACGCCGCGGTGAAGGGCGGCATCCTCACGAGCGCGGAGTTCGAGCACCTGGCCCGCACCGACCGGCTCAGGCGCGCCGTCATCATGGTCGACGACTTCCCCACCGACCTTTCCCGGCAATCCCGAGAGGAGAAGGCCCCATGGCCGCTCAAAGCCGCCGCGTCCATGTAATCGACGGCGCCCGCACGCCGTTCCTCAAGGCGAAGAGGGGGCTCGGCCCCTTTTCCGCCTCCGACCTCGCGGTCGCCGCCGGGCGCCCGCTCGTCGCCCGGCAGCCCTTCGAGGCGAGCGCCTTCGACGAGGTCATCATCGGCGCCGCGATGCCCTCGCCGGACGAGGCCAACATCGGCCGCGTCGTCTCGCTTCGCCTGGGCTGCGGGGAGAAGGTGCCGGCGTGGACCGTCATGCGCAACTGCGCCTCGGGCATGCAGGCGATCGACACCGCCTGCCTGAACATCCAGGCCGGGCGCTCGAGCCTGGTGCTCGCGGGCGGCACCGACGCCATGAGCCACGCGCCGCTGCTCTTCGGGCCGGCGATGGTGAACTGGCTCGCGGACTGGTATGCCGCGAAGTCCCTCGGGCAGAAGCTCGCCACGGCCGCGAAGTTCCGCCTCGCCAACCTCGCGCCGGTGATCGCGATCCTGCGCGGGCTCACCGACCCGGTGGTGAAGCTCTCCATGGGGTCGACGGCCGAGATCGTCGCGCGGCGCTTCGGCGTCACGCGGCAGATGATGGACGAGTACGCGGTGGAGTCCCACCGCCGGCTCGCCTTCGCGCAGGACAACGGCCACCTCGCCGAGATCGAGCCGATCTACGGCCCGGACGGCACCGTCCACGCGACCGACGACGGGCTGCGCCGCGACTCCTCCGTGGAGAAACTCGCGAAGCTGAAGCCGGCGTTCGACCGGACCTACGGCGCCGTGACGCCCGGCAACAGCTCGCAGATCACCGACGGCGCCGCGATGCTGGTCCTCGCGGCGGAGGAGGTGCTGGACGAGTACGGCCTCGCGAGCCTGGGACGCGTGGTCGACGCCAACTGGGGCGCCCTCGACCCCGCGGAAATGGGCCTGGGGCCCGTGCACGCCATCACGCCGATGCTGCAGCGCCACCGCCTCGGCTGGGACGACATCGACTGCGTCGAGGTGAACGAGGCCTTCGCCGCCCAGGTGCTCGGCTGCCTCGCCGCGTGGGAGAGCGACGCGTACTGCAAGGAGCACTTCGGGCTGGAGCGCGCCTTCGGCCGCCTGGACCGGGGCAAGCTCAACGTCGACGGCGGCGCCATCGCCCTGGGACACCCCATCGGCGCCTCCGGCGCCCGCGTCGTGCTGCACGCGCTCAAGGTGCTCGAGCGCACCGGCGGCAAGCGCGCGGTCGCCTCCCTGTGCATCGGGGGCGGCCAGGGCGGCGCGATGCTCCTCGAGCGACCCTGAACCGGAAGGCGAGACATGGACCTGAAGCACTGGAAGCTCGAGACGGACGCGCAGAACATCGCCTGGCTCTGGTTCGACCGGGCCGGCACCGCGACCAACACCTTTTCCACGGAAGTGCTCCAGGAGCTGGGCCACGTGGCGGACCATCTCGCCGCGATGCCGCCCGCGGGGCTCGCGATCCTGTCCGCCAAGGACAACGGCTTCGCCGCCGGGGCCGACATCGACGAGTTCACGCGCATCGCCAGCGCGGACGAGGCCATGGCCTTCACCACGCTCGGCAACGTGGTGTTCGACAAGATCGCCGCGCTCGGCTTTCCCACCGTCGCGATGATCCACGGCTTCTGCATGGGCGGCGGCACGGAGCTGGCGCTCGCCTGCCGCTACCGCATCGCCGACGACGGGCCGAAGACGCGCATGGCGCTGCCGGAGGTCCTCATCGGCATCGTCCCCGGGTGGGGCGGGGCGAAGCGCCTGCCGCCCCTCGTGGGCGCCGCGGGCGCGCTCGACCTCATGCTGACCGGCCGGGGCGTCGACGCGCGGCGCGCGAAGCGGATGGGGCTCGTGGACGCGGTGACGCAGAAGCGCCACTTCGCCAACGCCGTGCGCCTCTTCCTCGCGAAGCCGCCGGCGCCGCACAGGCCGCCGCTCGCCGCGGCCATCGCCGGCTGGCCCGGCGTGCGCGCCATCGTCGCGGCGATGTCGCGCCGCCAGGTGGCCGCGAAGGCGCGCGAGGACCACTACCCGGCGCCCTACGCGATCATCGACCTGTGGAAGGACTTCGGCGGGGAAGTGCGAGACGTCCCGATCGCCCACCGCGCCTCGATGGCGAGCCTCTTCGCGCACCCGACGACGCGAAACCTCATCCGCCTCTTCAAGCTCCAGGACCGGATGAAGGCGCTGGGCAAGCCCGAGTCCGGGAAGGAAGGCGCCGGCGAGTCCCAGCCGCCCGTGCGCCACCTGCACGTGATCGGGGCCGGCGCCATGGGCGGCGACATCGCGGCGTGGTGCGCCCTCAAGGGCATCACCGTGACGCTCCAGGACCTCGCGCCGGAGCGCATCGCGCCCGCGATCCAGCGCGCCCACCAGCTCTACACCCGGCGCCTGAAGCAGCCGCACCTCGTCCAGGCGGCCTTCGACCGCCTCATCCCCGACGTGAGGGGCGACGGCGTGCCGAAGGCGGACCTCGTGATCGAGGCGATCGTCGAGAACGCCGAGGTGAAGCGCAAGCTCTTCGCCGGCGTCGAGCCGCGGATGAAGGAGGGCGCGATCCTCGCCTCCAACACCTCGAGCATCCCGCTGCAGGAGCTCTCGGGCGTCCTCAGGCGCCCGGAGCGGCTCGTGGGGCTGCACTTCTTCAACCCCGTGGCGATGATGATGCTCGTGGAGATCGTCGAGGGCCCGCAGACCTCCCCGGCGGTGATGCTGGCGGGGCAGGCGTTCGCGCGCCAGATCGAGAAGCTGCCGCTGCCCTGCAAGAGCGCGCCCGGCTTCCTCGTGAACCGCGTGCTCTCGCCCTACCTCATGGAGGCGATGCTCATGCTCGACGAGGGGCTGCCGGGCGAGACGATCGACGCGGCCGCGAAGGACTTCGGCATGCCCATGGGCCCGATCGAGCTCGCCGACATGGTGGGGCTCGACATCTGCTGGGCCGTGGGACAGGAGCTCGCGAAGCCCGGCACGCCCGTCCCGAGGAAGCTCCAGGCCGCGATCGAGGCGAAGCACCTCGGCAAGAAGACGGGCAAGGGCTTCTACACGTGGGTGAAGGGCAAGCCGCAGAAGTCCCGCGGCAGCGGCTCGGTGGATCTCAAGCCCCTGGCGGACCGCCTCGTGGCGCCTGCGCTCAACGAGGCCGTGGCCTGCCTGCGGGAGGGGATCGTGGCGGACGCCGACCTGTGCGACGCGGGCGTCATCTTCGGCACCGGCTTCGCGCCGCACCGCGGCGGGCCGATCTCCGCGATCCGCGAGCGCGGCAAGGACGCGTGGCTCGCGACGATGGCGGAGCTCAAGGCGAAGCACGGCGAGCGCTTCGAGCCCGACACCGGCTGGGGCGCGATCTGATGGCCGGCGGCGGGGCCCTCGCGATGTGGCGGCGCCTCGAGCCGCTGCCGCTCGGCAAGGCGATCTTCTCCCGGCTCGTGTGCTGGAAGGCGCCCTACTTCGCGACGATCCGTCCCCGCTTCGAGGAGTTCGGGCCGGGGCGCGCCCGCGTCTCGATGCGCAAGCGCCGCGCCGTCACGAACCACATCGGCACCGTGCACGCGATCGCGATGTGCAACCTCGCGGAGCTCGCCGCGGGAACCATGACGGAGGTCACCATCCCGCCCTCCATGCGCTGGCTTCCCAAGGGCATGCGCGTGGAGTACCTGAAGAAGGCGGCGGGCGACGTCGAGGCGAGCGCCACGCTCGGCGCGGTCGACGAGGGCCCGGGCCGCGAGGTGCCGGTGACGGTGGAGGTGAGGGATCGCGGGGGCGAATGCGTGTGCCGCGCGGTCATCACGATGTGGGTCTCGCCGCGACCGGTGTCCTGAGGCCGCGATGGAGCTCAGGGACATGGCGCAGGCCGCCGACGGCCAGGAACTCGCGGTGACGCGCTTTCCCGCCGAGGGCCGCGCCTGGGGCACGGTGCTCGTCGCCGGCGCGATGGGCGTGCGCCAGGGCTTCTACGAGCCGCTCGCCCGCTTTCTCGCGCAGGGCGGCCTGCACGTCCTCACGTTCGACTACCGCGGGATGGGCGCCTCCCGGAAGGGCCCGCTTCGCGGATTCGCGGCGAGCGTCACGGACTGGGCCGAGAGCGACCTCGACGCGATGCTGCGGCTCGCGCGCGCCATGGACCCGGCGCTCCCGGCCTTCGCGGTGGGGCACAGCCTCGGCGGCCAGCTCTTCGGGGCGGTGCCCGAGGGCGCGCGGCTCGAGGCGTTCGTGACCGTGACCGCGGGCTCCGGCTGGTACCGGCACAACGAGCGCATGTTCTGGCGGGTGCGCTTCTTCTGGTTCGTCGCGATCCCGCTCCTCACGCCGCTCTTCGGCTACTTTCCCGGCCGGCGCCTCGGGATGGTCGGCGACCTCCCGGCGGGCGTGGCCTGGCAATGGCGGCGCTGGTGCCTGCACCGCGACTACCTGCTGCGGGAGGGCGAGGCGGTGCGCCGGCGCTTCGACGCCGTCGCCGCGCCGGTGCTCGCCTATTCCTTCGCCGACGACGCGATGCTCACGAAGCGCGCGATCGACCGGCTGCACGGCTTCTACCGGAACGCGCGCGTGGAGCGGCGGCACGTCGCGCCCCTCGAGGCGGGGCGTTCGCGCATCGGCCACGTCGGCTACTTCCTGCCGGAGAGCCGCGACAACCTCTGGCGGGACACGCTCGAGTGGCTCCGCGCGAAGGCCGCGCCCGCCCCGCCCGCCATCCCGGAGTAGAATCGGACGCCTGCCCGAGCCCGCCAGATGAACGCCGATCTCCCCCAGGGCGAGCAGCCCGTTCTTCGCATCATCCCCATGCCCGCGGACACGAACGCGCACGGCACCATCTTCGGCGGCTGGGTGATGGCGCAGGTCGACCTCGCGGGAAGCGTCCCGGCCTACGAGCGCGCGCAGGGGCCCATCGTCACGGTCGCGGTGAATTCCTTCCTCTTCAAGGAGCCCGTGTTCGTGGGCGACCTCGTGAGCTTCTACGCGCGCGTGGTGAAGGTCGGGCGCACCTCCGTCACCGTGGACGTCGAGGTCTTCGCGCACCGCGGGCGCATCGGCCGCACGGACGCGGTCAAGGTCACCGAGGCGCAACTCACCTACGTCGCCATCGACGCCGAGCGCCGTCCGCGCCCGGTGCCGGGCGGCACCGAGAGGGCGTAGCGCCGGCCCGCATCCCCACCCCATCGCCCGCGGGACCCGCGCGGGCAAGCCCCAGGAGAAGAACCTTGTCGAAATTCCTCGTGCGCAAGGCCGCCGTCCTCGGCGCCGGCGTCATGGGCGCGCAGATCGCCGCCCACCTCGCGAACGCCGGCGTGCAGCCGGTCCTCTTCGAGCTCGCCGCCGACGGGCGCGAGCGCAACGCCACGGTCCGCAAGGCGATCGAGGGCCTGGCGAAGCTCGAGCCCAGCCCGCTCGCGACGAAGGGCGTGGCCGGCCACATCGTGGCGGCCAACTACGACGAGCACCTCGCGCTCCTCGCCGGCTGCGACCTCGTGATCGAGGCGATCAGCGAGCGCATGGACTGGAAGAAGTCGCTCTACGACAAGGTGGCGCCGCATCTCGCCCCGCACGCGATCTTCGCCTCCAACACCTCCGGACTCTCGATCACGGAGCTCTCGAAGGTGCTGCCGGAGGCCGTGCGCCCGCGCTTCTGCGGCGTCCACTTCTTCAATCCCCCGCGCTACATGCGCCTGGTCGAGATCATCCCGACGGCGACGACGGACCCGGCCGTGGTCGACGACCTCGAGGCGTTCCTCACCACCACCCTGGGCAAGGGCGTGGTCCGCGCGCGCGACACGCCGAACTTCGTGGCGAACCGCGTGGGCGTCTTCTCGATGCTCGCGACGATGCACCACACGCTCGCCTTCAAGCTCGGCTTCGACGAGGTGGACACGCTCACCGGGCCGGCCATCGGCCGCGCGAAGAGCGCCACCTACCGCACCGCGGACGTCGTGGGCCTGGACACGATGGCCCACGTCGTGAAGACGATGGCGGACACGCTGCCGGCCGACCCCTGGCACCCGCACTACCGGGCGCCGGCGTGGCTCTCCGCGCTCATCGCCAAGGGCGCGCTCGGCCAGAAGACGAAGGCCGGGATCTTCGTGAAGAAGGGCAAGGAGATCCAGGTCCTCGACCTCGGCAGCGGGGACTACCGCCCGGCGGCGGGAGCGATCGCGGAGGAAGTGCAGGCGATCCTCAGGGAACGGGACCCGGCGCAGCAGTTCGCGAAGCTTCGCGCCTCGTCCCACCCGCAGGCGCAGTTCCTGTGGGCCATCTTCCGCGACGTCTTCCACTACTGCGCGGTGCACCTGGCCGAGATCGCCCACTGCGCGCGCGACGTCGATCTCGCCATCCGCTGGGGCTTCGGCTGGAAGATGGGGCCCTTCGAGCTCTGGCAGGCGGCGGGCTGGCAGCAGGTCGCCGGCTGGATCGCCGAGGACATCGCCGCCGGCAAGACCATGGCGAAGGCGCCGCTGCCGGGCTGGGTCACGGACGGGCGCAAGGGCGTGCACGGGCCGCAGGGCTCGTTCTCCGCGGCCGACGACACGATGCATTCGCGCTCGACCCTCGCCGTGTACGCGCGCCAGCTCTTCCCCGAGCTCGTGCTGGGCGAGAAGCCGGCCGCCCGCGGCACCACCGTCTTCGAGGACGAGGGCGTGCGGATGTGGCACCAGGGCGATGGCATCGCGATCGTCTCCTTCAAGAGCAAGATGCACGCGCTCGGCACGGAAGTGCTCGCGGGGCTGAACCGGGCGCTGGACGAGGCCGAGGCGGGCTACGACGCGCTCGTCATCTGGCACGAGGCGCCCTTCGCGGTCGGCGCGAACCTCAAGGCCGCGCTCGAGTCGCTCCAGGCGGGCCGGTTCGACGAGTTCGAGCGGATGGTGGCGCTCTTCCAGCAGACCTCGCAGCGCCTGAAGTACAGCCCCGTGCCCACCGTCGCCGCCGTGGAGGGCATGGCGCTGGGCGGCGGCTGCGAGTTCGTGATGCACGCGCAGCGCGTGGTCGCCGCGCTCGAGAGCTACATCGGCCTCGTGGAAGTCGGCGTGGGGCTGCTGCCGGCGGGCGCGGGGCTGAAGGAGCTCGCGCAGCGCGCCAACGCCTGGGCCAAGGGCGGGGACGCCTTTCCGGAGCTCGCGCGCCTCTTCCGCCAGGTGGCCATGGCGGAAGTCTCGAAGAGCGCGGAGCACGCGCGGGAGCTGGGCTACCTCGAGCCTTCCGACGTGGTGGTTTTCCACCCGGGGGAGCTGCTGCACGTGGCGAGGCAGCAGGCGCGCGCCATGGCCGAGTCGGGCCATCGCCCGCCGCTCGCGCCGGCCGGCATCCCGGTGGCCGGATCGACGGGCATCGCCACGCTCAAGATGATGCTCGTGAACATGAAGGAGGGCGGCTTCATCTCGGAGCACGACTACGAGATCGGCTCGCGCATCGCCAC
>CALEJW010000152.1 GCA_937898635.1 uncultured Pseudomonadota bacterium
GGCGCCCAGGCCTGCAAGGCGCTGCGCGACGAGGGCTACCGGGTGATCCTGGTGAACTCCAACCCGGCCACCATCATGACCGACCCGGAGATGGCCGACGTCACCTACATCGAGCCCATCACCTGGCGGATGGTGGAGAACATCATCGAGAAGGAGCGCCCCGACGCGCTGCTGCCCACCATGGGCGGGCAGACCGCGCTCAACTGCGCGCTCGACCTCGCGAAGAACGGCGTCCTCGAGAAGTACGGCGTGGAGATGATCGGCGCCCGCAAGGAGGCCATCGACAAGGCCGAGGACCGCGAGAAGTTCAAGCTGGCGATGGCGAAGATCGGGCTCGAGAGCGCGCGCTCGGCGCTCGCCCACTCCCTCGAGGAGGCGCTCCAGGTCCAGGCCATGGTGGGCTTCCCGACGGTGATCCGCCCGTCGTTCACGCTGGGCGGCACGGGCGGGGGCATCGCCTACAACATGGAGGAGTTCACCGCCATCTGCGAGCGGGGGCTGGAAGCCTCGCCCACCAAGGAGCTCCTCATCGAGGAGTCGGTCCTCGGGTGGAAGGAGTTCGAGATGGAGGTCGTCCGCGACAAGGCGGACAACTGCATCATCATCTGCTCCATCGAGAACCTGGACCCCATGGGCGTGCACACGGGCGACTCGATCACCGTCGCGCCCGCGCAGACGCTCACGGACAAGGAATACCAGATCATGCGCGACGCCTCGATCGCGTGCCTGCGCGAGATCGGGGTGGAGACGGGCGGCTCCAACGTCCAGTTCGCGATCAACCCGGACGACGGGCGCATGGTCATCATCGAGATGAACCCGCGCGTGTCGCGCTCCTCGGCGCTCGCCTCCAAGGCGACCGGCTTCCCGATCGCCAAGATCGCGGCCAAGCTCTCCGTGGGCTACACGCTGGACGAGCTCGCCAACGAGATCACGGGCGGGGCCACGCCGGCCTCCTTCGAGCCCACGATCGACTACGTGGTGACGAAGGTGCCGCGCTTCGCCTTCGAGAAGTTCCCGCTCGCCGACGACCGCCTCACGACCCAGATGAAGAGCGTGGGCGAGGTGATGGCGATCGGGCGCAACTTCCAGGAGTCGCTGCAGAAGGCGCTGCGCGGGCTCGAGGTGGGCGTGGACGGCTTCAACCTCAAGAGCGTCGACATGGAGAAGATCGAGGACGAGCTCGCCTACCCCCGCGCCGAGCGCCTGTGGTACGTGGCCGACGCGTTCGGCGTCGGGATGAGCCTCGAGGAGATCCACCGCTTCACGCGGATCGACCCCTGGTTCCTCGCCCAGATCAAGGACCTGGTGGACACCGAGCTCGCCATCGAGAAGCGCTCCCTCGCCGACTTCGGCGCCGCGGAGCTGCGCGAACTCAAGCGCAAGGGCTTCTCGGACCGCCGCCTCGCCTACCTGTGGAAGACCACGGAGCACGAGGTGAGGAAGCGCCGCCACGCCCTGGACATCCGCCCGGTCTACAAGCGCGTGGACACCTGCGCGGCGGAGTTCGCCACGGGCACGGCCTACCTCTACTCCACCTACGACGAGGAGGACGAGGCCGAGCCGACGGACCGGCGCAAGATCATGGTGCTCGGCGGCGGCCCGAACCGGATCGGGCAGGGGATCGAGTTCGACTACTGCTGCGTGCACGCGGCGCTCGCGCTTCGCGAGGACGGCTTCGAGACCATCATGGTCAACTGCAACCCGGAGACCGTCTCGACCGACTACGACACGTCGGACCGCCTCTACTTCGAGCCCCTCACGCTGGAGGACGTCCTCGAGATCGTGGCCCGCGAGAAGCCCGAGGGGGTGATCGTGCAGTTCGGCGGGCAGACCCCGCTAAAGCTCGCGCGCGACCTGGAGGCCGCCGGCGTGCCCATCATCGGCACCACGCCGGACTCCATCGACATGGCCGAGGACCGGGAGCGCTTCCAGAAGATGCTCCACGAGCTGAAGCTGCTGCAGCCGCCCAACCGCACCGCGCGCACGCCGGAGGCGGCGCTGGAAGCCGCCCGCGAGATCGGCTACCCCGTCGTGGTGCGCCCGTCCTACGTGCTGGGCGGGCGGGCCATGGAGATCGTGCACGCCGAAGCCGACCTCGTGCGCTACATGAAGGAGGCCGTGAAGGTCTCCAACGACTCCCCCGTGCTGCTGGACCGCTTCCTCAACGACGCGATCGAGGTCGACGTCGATGCCGTGAGCGACGGCAAGCAGGTGATCATCGGCGGCATCATGGAGCACATCGAGCAGGCGGGCGTGCACTCGGGCGACTCGGCCTGCTCGCTGCCGCCCTTCAGCCTGTCCGCGGAGCTGAAGGACGAGCTTCGCCGCCAGACCGTGGCCATGGCGAAGGGGCTGGACGTCGTGGGCCTCATGAACGTGCAGTTCGCGATCCAGGACGGCAAGGTCTACGTGCTGGAAGTGAACCCGAGGGCTTCCCGCACCGTGCCCTTCGTCTCCAAGGCGATCCGCACGCCGCTCGCGAAGGTGGCCGCGCGCTGCATGGCGGGGATGTCGCTCGCCTCCCAGGGCGTCACGCGCGAGATCGTGCCGCCCTACTACTCGGTGAAGGAGGCGGTCTTCCCCTTCATCAAGTTCCCCGGCGTGGACACGATCCTGGGGCCCGAGATGAAGTCCACGGGCGAGGTGATGGGCGTGGGCCACACCTTCGCGGAAGCCTTCGTGAAGAGCCAGCTCGCCGCGGGGGTGCGCCTGCCCAAGTCGGGGCGGGCCTTCCTGTCGGTGCGCGACGAGGACAAGCCGCGCCTGGTCGAGGTGGGCCGCACGCTCGCGGGGCTCGGCTTCGCGCTCGTCGCCACCAAGGGCACCGCCGCGGCGCTGGAGGCCGCGGGCCTCGCCGTGCAGCGGGTGAACAAGGTGATGGAGGGGCGCCCCAACGTGGTGGACATGATCCGCAACAAGGAGATCAGCCTCATCATCAACACCGTCGAGGAGGACCGGCGCTCGGTGCGCGACTCCTGGTCGATCCGCAACTCGGCGCTGCAGGGCCGGGTGACCTACTACACGACGGTGTCGGGCGCGCGGGCGGCCTGCGTCGGCATGCAGCACCTCGAGGAACTGCGGCCCTACAGCCTGCAGGGCCTGCACGCCTCGCTCTCCTGAGGCACAATCCGGGCATGGGAAAATTTCCGATCACGCGCGTCGGCGTGGACCTCCTGAAGGCCGAACTGCACCGGCTGAAGACGGCCGAGCGCCCCGCGGTCATCACGGCCATCGCGGAGGCGAGGGCGCACGGCGACATCTCCGAGAACGCGGAGTACGACGCCGCGCGCGAGAAGCAGGGCTTCATCGAGGGCCGCATCCTCGAGCTCGAGGCGAAGCTCGCCAACGCGCAGGTGATCGATCCCGCGCTCCTGGAGGACGACGGGCGCGTGGTCTTCGGCACCACCGTGGAGCTGCTCGACAGCGCCTCCGAGGAGAGCGTGACCTACCAGATCGTCGGCGAGGACGAGGCCGACATCAAGGCGGGCAAGATCTCCTACTCCTCGCCGATCGCCAAGGCCCTCATCGGGAAGTTCGCGGGCGACGTCGCAGAGGTCCGGACGCCGGGCGGGGAGAAGGCGCTGGAGATCGTGGACGTGCGATACGAATGAGCTCCTCCACGCTGCGGGGCTTGCGCTTCTGACGCGGTTTCTTCCTCGGGGCGGCCTTCGGGGTGGCCTTCGGGGCGGAGACCTTCGCTTTCGCCTTCGCCTTCTCCGGGTTCTCCCGCCACAGCACGAGGACCTTGCCGATCTGCTGCACGGGATCGGCGCCGAGCCGCTCGCAAAGCTGCGCGAGCCAGGCGGCGCGGGCCGCGCGGTCGTCGGTCGCCGCCTTCACCTTGACGAGCTCGTGGGCCTCGAGGGCGCGGCCGACTTCGGCGACGACGGCATCGGTGAGTCCCTTGTCGCCGATCATCACGACGGGAGAGAGGCCATGGGCCTGGGCGCGCAATTCGCTGCGGCGGGCGGGTGTGAGGGCGGGCATGGGGCGATTATGACGCGATTGCGGCGCCGGGGCCCGCCTTGAAGCGCTCCGCCTCCAGCAAGCAGTGGCTTCGCCGCCACGTGAACGATCCCTACGTGCAGCGCTCCCGGAAGGAGGGCTACCGCTCGCGCGCGGCCTACAAGCTCCTGGAGATCGACGAGCGCGACCGGCTCCTCGCGCCCGGCGCCGTGGTGGTGGACCTGGGCGCGGCCCCCGGCGGGTGGACGCAGGTGGCGGTCGCGCGGACGGGGAGCAAAGGCCGCGTGGTCGCGATCGACCTGCTGCCCATGGAACCCGTGCCGGGATCCGTCTTCCTGCTGGGCGACTTTTCGACGGCCGGGGGGCTCGCGCAGGTGGAGGCGGCGCTCGCCGGCGCCCGGGTGGACCTGGTGCTCTCCGACATGGCGCCCAACATTTCGGGAATCGCGTTGAGCGACCAGGCGAGGAGCGTCGCGCTGGGCGAGCTCGCCCGGGATTTCGCGCTCGCGCACCTGAAACCGGAGGGCGCTTTCCTGGTCAAATGCTTCCAGGGCGCGGGCCACGAGGCGTTCCTGAAGTCCCTGCGGTCCGCCTTCCGCAAGGTGGTGGTGCGCAAGCCGGGGGC
>CALEJW010000153.1 GCA_937898635.1 uncultured Pseudomonadota bacterium
ATGCGAGTGGACCACGCCGGCGAGATATGCGCGCAGGCCCTCTACGCGGGCCAATCGACGATGGCGCGCGATCCCCGCGTTCGCGAGGCCCTGGAGCGCGCCGGGGCGGAAGAACGCGACCATCTCGCCTGGTGCGCGGAGCGGCTCCGCGAACTCGACTCGCGCCCCAGCCTCCTCGCGCCGTTCTGGTACGCGGGGTCCTTCGCGCTGGGCGTGGTTTCCGGCGCGGCGGGGGACCGCTGGAGCATGGCGTTCCTGGTGGAGACGGAGCGCCAGGTCGAGAAGCATCTCGATGGCCACATCGAGCGCTTGCCCCCCGGCGACGAGCGAAGCCGCGCGATACTCGACCGGATGCGGGAGGACGAGATCGCGCACGCGGCGACCGGCCGGTTGCTGGGCGCGGCGGAGCTTCCGGCGCCGGTAAAGGGAGCCATGCGCCTCGTGGCGAAGGTGATGACGGAAACCGCCTACCGCTTCTAGGCCACGAGGGGCGTTCAGGCCTCGCGAATCTCGAAATCCGAGGTGATGTCGGCGCTCTTGGCGAGCATGATCGTCGCGGAGCAGTACTTCTCCTTGGAGAGCTTGATCGCGCGCTCGACTTGCGCCGCGACGAGTCCCCGGCCGGTCACGAGATAGTGGAAGTGAATGCGGGTGAAGACTTTCGGGTCCTCGGGCGCCCGATCGGCCTCGAGCTCCACCACGCAATCCACGAGATCCTGGCGGGACTTTCGGAGGATGTGGACGACATCGATCGCGCTGCACGCCCCGGCCCCCATGAGGACGAGCTCCATCGGGCGCGCCCCGAGGTCCCTTCCGCCCACGTCGGGCGATGCGTCCATGACGATCGCATGCCCACTCCCGCTTTCGGCGACGAAGGTCATGCCTTCGACGAGCTTCACCCGCGCCTTCATACGGACTCCCGGAGGTTCTGCGCCTGCAGCCAGGCATTCACGAGGCTCCAGCCCACGGCGAGGAGGGCGGGGCCGATGAAGATGCCGATGAAGCCGAACGACACCGCACCCCCGAACACGCCGAGGACGACCAGCAGCATGGACAGCCCTCCCGCCCGGCTCATGAGGATGGGCTTGAGGAAGTTGTCCACGGAGCTGATGACCAGCGCGCCGTACGCCACCATGAAGATGGCCCAGCCGGATTCCCCCTGCGCGTACAGCCACGCGGCCGCCCCGCCCCAGATCAGGACCGGGCCCATGGGAACCAGCGAAAGGACGAAAGTCAGCGCGGACAGAAGGAGCGCGCCGGGGACGCCGGCGATGAGGAAACCCACCAGCGCCACGGCCCCTTGCGCCAGGGCCGTGCCGATGAGGCCGTATACGACACCCATTACCGCGTTTCTCGCCGTGGTCAGGACGGAAGAGCCGCGCTCCGTCCCCGCCAGGCGGGCCATCCCCGCCCGAAGCAGCCTGCCCAGATTCTCGCCGTCGCGGTAGAAGAAGAAGGCCACGAAGGTCGCGACGAGGATCTGCAGTAGACCCTCTCCCGCGGCGGATCCGGCGGCGATGAGAACGGCACGCGCCGGATCGGCGATTCGCTTGCCGAGGGCCACGAGCTCCTCGCGACTGCCGATGAGCTTGTGCCAGTACTCGTCGATCCAGGGTCCGGCGTAAGGCAAGCCGGTGAGCCAGGCAGGAAGCCCGATGGGCCCTCTATCGAGGAACGCGCGGACCATGTCTATCGCCTGTGCCGAGTTCGTGACGAGGCTGTAGGCCACCAGGGCCACCGGGAGCGCGATGGCGAGCAGCATCCCGAGCGCGAAGAGAAGGGCTGCCAAGGCGCTTCGGCCGCCAAGGCGACCCCGTAGCCAAATGAATCCGGGCCAGGTCGAAAGGCAAAGCACGCCCGCGAACAGCAGGGCGGCCATGAATGGCCGGACCACGAGGAAACACCCAACGACCAGGAGGGCGATCCCGGAAACCTGGGCGTACTGCTCGAATCGGCTGGAGTCCATATCGGCGATCGGAAGAGTTGGCCGATTCTAGCCGACGGGCCCGGCCTCGTCCCCGCCGCGCCGGCGCTTTGACACAAGGGCCTGATTTCCCTATAATTTCGCGTTCGCTTTTCCCAAACAAGGGGCCCAAAGTATTTCCGGCGCCCGCCGGAAGCACCCAGGGGCACCATCACGACAAGGAACACCATGAAGACCATTTCCGCCAACCCGCGGGAAGTCAAGCGCGACTGGTTCGTCGTTGACGCCACCGACAAGGTGCTGGGGCGTCTCGCGGTCGAGGTTTCGCGCCGCCTGCGCGGGAAGCACAAGCCGGAGTTCACCCCGCACGTCGACACGGGCGACTACATCGTCGTCGTCAACGTCGAGAAGCTGCGCGTCACCGGCGCCAAGGCCAGCGACAAGAAGTACTACCGCCACTCGACCTACCCGGGCGGCATCTACGAGACCACGTTCGACAAGCTCCAGGCGCGTCATCCCGATCGGGTCCTGAAGCTCGCGGTGAAGGGCATGCTGCCGAAGGGGCGGCTGGGCTACGCGATGATCAAGAAGCTCAAGATCTACGCCGGCCCCGCGCATCCCCACACGTCCCAGCAACCCCGAGCCCTCGAGATCTAAGGAGCGATGACCATGATCGGAAACTACAACTACGGAACCGGCCGTCGCAAGAACGCGGTGGCCCGCGTCTTCATCAAGGCGGGAAAGGGACAGATCACCGTCAACGAGAAGCCGCTGGACGAATATTTCTCCCGCGAGACCGGGCGGATGATCGTTCGCCAGCCGCTGGAGCTCACGAACCATGCCCAGACGTTCGACATCAAGGTGAACGTCTTCGGCGGCGGGGAGTCCGGCCAGGCCGGCGCCGTCCGCCACGGCATCACCCGTGCGCTGATCGAGTACGATCCGACCCTGAAGCCGGCCCTGTCGAAGGCGGGGCTCGTGACCCGGGACGCCCGCGAAGTCGAGCGCAAGAAGGTCGGCTTCCACAAGGCGCGGCGCCGCAAGCAGTACTCGAAGCGATAGGGCGGGAGCGCACGGTCGGGCAATTCCCGAACACGACAAAGCCGCCCGCAAGGCGGCTTTTTCGTTCAGGGAACTCGAAGCTTCGCCCGCGGGTTCGCGAAAGGGACACGAAAAGATGATCAGGATCGGCGTGGTCGGGGGCACGGGATACACGGGCGTGGAGCTCCTGAGGCTCTTGTGCGCCCATCCCGACGTCGAGCTTGCGGCGATCACGTCGCGAGGCGAGGCCGGCACGCCGGTCGCGCGCCTGTTCCCGTCGCTTCGGGGACACGTGGACCTCGCATTCAGCGACCCTGCGACGACCGATCTCACGTCGTGCGACTGCGTGTTCTTCGCGACGCCCAATGGTGTCGCGATGGGCCAGGTCCGCCCCCTGCTCGATGCCGGGGTCAAGGTGGTCGATCTTTCGGCGGATTTCCGCCTGAAGGACCTCGTCGTCTGGGAGCGCTGGTACAAGATGAAGCATGCGGCGCCGGACCTCGTCGGTGAAGCCGTGTACGGGCTTCCCGAGGTCCACCGGGACGCGATCCGGAGCGCGCGGCTCGTCGCCAACCCCGGCTGCTACGCGACTGCCGTGCAGCTCGCGCTGCTGCCGCTCGTCGAAACCGAGTTCGTGGACCGCGATCATCTCGTCGCAGACGCGAAGTCGGGGGTGAGCGGAGCGGGACGCAAGGCCGAGGTCGACATCCTGTTTTCCGAGGCGTCCGACAACTTCAGAGCCTACGCGGTTGCGGGACATCGCCACCATCCCGAGATCGTCCAGGAGCTCGCGAAGACCGCGGGGCGGGACATCGGCCTCACCTTCACCCCCCACCTCGTCCCGATGATCCGCGGGATCTTCGCCACGATCTATGCGCGGATCACACGCGAGACCGACTTCCAGGAACTTTTCGAGCGCAGGTACGCCGGCGAGTCGTTCGTGGACGTCCTCCCGCCGGGCACGCAGCCCGAGACGCGATCGGTGCGAGGTTCGAATTCGTGCCGGATTTCCGTCTTCCGGCCCATGGGCGGCGACATGCTCGTCGTCCTGGCGGTAGAGGACAATCTGGTGAAGGGGGCGGCGGGACAGGCGGTTCAGAACATGAACCTCCTCTTCGGGATCGAAGAGGCCCGTGGCCTGGACAAGGCGGCGCTCCTGCCGTGAGGGGATTCGCCCGGCGACTGCGAAGCAACTTCGGCATCCGCTCCTCGCGGATGACGATCCGCTCGCACCAGGCGTGGTACTGGCGCTGGCTCGTGAACATCCTCATGATGGCCGCCGTCGCGGCGATCGTGTGGTGGCTCGTCGAGAACAGCTATCGGATCACGGGTTTCGATCGCGAGGAGGCGAAGCAGCAGATTGCCTCCCTGGGAGAGGAAAACGCCCGGCTCAAGCGCGATCTGGAGGCGTCGCGGGGAACCGTCGCAGTGCTCGAGCGACAGGTGGCCATCGACAAGTCCGCCCAGACGGAGCTCGCGAGGAACGTCACGCAGCTCCAGGACGAGAACGCCACCCTCAAGGAAGACCTCGGCTTCCTGCGCAATATCATGTCCTCGGGAACGACGCCCGAGGGACTCGGGATCGCGAACCTGAAAGTGGAGCAGGACGGCCAGCCCAACGAGTTCCGCTACCGGATGTTGCTTACCCAGGGCGGGCAGCGCAAACAGGACTTCAAGGGGAAGATCCAGTTGCTCGCCCGCGTTGCCCACCAGGGGGCGCTCGCGACCCTCACCTTTCCCGACCCGTCGTCAGGGGACGCGGTGGGTGGCGTGGAGTTTCGCTTCTACCAGAAGATCGACGGGAGGTTCCGCATCCCGGAAGGGGCGGTCCTCAAGGGCTACGAAGTCCGGGTTATTGCGATTCCCGGGGGACAGGTTAAACTCTCCCGAAGCGTCAACATCCAATAGGGGTATGCCATGTTCGGCAAGGGAAACAAGCCGAGTCCCATCGACAGCCTGATCGGCGCCGGAACTGCCATCGAGGGCAACATCACCTTCGTGGGGGGGCTGCGCATCGACGGGCACGTGAAGGGAAACGTGAAGGCGACCGGCAACAAGCCGGGCACGCTCGTCATTTCCGAACTCGCCAAGGTCGAGGGGGAAATCGACGTGGCGCACGTGGTGGTCAACGGTACCGTCGCCGGCCCCGTCCGGGCGACGGAGTACGTCGAACTTCTCCCGAAGGCGAGGGTCACAGGCGATGTGGCCTACAAGTCGATCGAGGTGCACGTCGGCGCGATCGTGATGGGGCGTCTGCTGTACGAGAACACCCAGAAGAGCGAGAAGGTCGTCGAATTCAAGCCCGCGAGCGGTGCGTCCGACTGACGCAGGCTCCACGAAACAGGAGAGTCCCATGAACGACATGTCCACGACGATGCCCGACCCGCTGGTCTTCACCGACAACGCGGCCAACAAGGTGAAGTCGCTGATCGAGGAAGAGGGCAACACCGAACTCAAGCTGCGCGTCTTCGTGACGGGCGGGGGGTGTTCCGGCCTGCAATACGGCTTCACGTTCGACGAGGTCGCGAACGACGACGATACCGTGATGCAGAAGAACGGCGTCAGTCTCCTGATCGATCCGATGAGCTACCAGTATCTTGTTGGTGCCGAGATCGACTATTCGGAAGGTCTCGAGGGGGCGCAATTCGTGATCAAGAACCCCAACGCGTCCTCGACCTGCGGTTGCGGCTCCTCGTTCAGCGCCTGAACGGGTTCGTCTCGTAGCAGTAGATCGGGGGGGGCGAAAGCCCCCCCGGCCGTTTCAGGAGGGGTAGATCGCGCCCAGGATGCACGGATGGGTCGCGCCCGTGATGGTCGAGAGGTCTAGCGGCTCGCGACGGACGCATTTCAGGGCGAGCCACGCGAAAGCCATCGCCTCGACCTGGGCGGCGGCCACACCGAGGTCGTCGGTGAGCCGCACCGGGCGAGGGGAGGTGAGTTCCCCGATTCGGGACGCGAGTTTCCGGTTCCGGGCACCACCGCCGCAGAGGTAGACCTCGTCCGTCGAATCGCAGAACCGGTCCAGTGCACCGACGACGCAGACCGCGGTGAACTCGAGCAGGGTTGCCTGGACGTCCTGCGGGTCGATGCGCCCGTCCACGCGGGTGCGCAACCACGCTTCGTTGAACAATTCCCTGCCCGTGCTCTTGGGCGGTTCCAGGGCAAGGAAGGGCTCGGCCAGGAACGTCCGGAGCAGTCGGGCGTTCACCGTTCCCCGGGCGGCCCACCGGCCGTCCTCGTCGAAGTCCTCTCCAAGGTGCCGGGTCGTCCAGCCGTCCATCAGGACGTTTCCGGGGCCGCAATCGAATCCGGAGACGATTCGCCCGGGACACAGTGACGTGATGTTCGCGATTCCCCCGAGGTTCACGATGGCACGGTGCAGTGTCTCGTGGCGGAACACCGCGTCATGGAACAGCGGCACGAGAGGCGCCCCCTGCCCTCCGGCAGCCATGTCACGGCGGCGAAAATCCGCACTCACGTCGATCCCGGTGCGTTCCGCGACGAGAGCGGGGTCGTTCAGCTGCAGGGTGAATCCGAGATCCGGCCGGTGCCTGACGGTCTGGCCGTGGCACCCGATCACCCGGACATCGGAGGGTCGCAGGCCCGACTCGTCGAGCACGCGCTTCGCCGCGCTCGCATAAACGGCAGCGAGTTCCACCGAGCAGGCGCCGGCGTCGTCGAGACCGTCGTTCCCCGGCACGCAAAGCCGCAGCAACCGCGACTTCAGATCCTGGGAAAACGGAATGAAGGCGGTCGCGATGCTGCGCGGGGAGGCGCCCGAGAAGTCCGCGAGTACCGCGTCGGCCCCGTCGAGGCTCGTCCCCGACATGATGCCGATGGCGAGGCTGCCCACGCTACTCGAAGCGAAGCGACGATGTTCCGCGGACCATCGCGATTCGAGCGCCCGCCTTGGCCGCCTCGACGTCGAAGCGAGCCTTCAGGCGCGCGGGAACCGGTGTCGCCTTGGGCAGCGCGACCTTCATCGGGTCCTGGTGGATCCCGGAAATCTTGAACTCGTAGTGGAGGTGCGGGCCGGTCGCCCAGCCCGTCGCGCCGACGTAGGCGATCGGATCGCCCTGCTTGACCCGAACGCCGGCCCGGATGCGGGGCGCGAAGGCGGAAAGGTGAGCGTAGAGCGTGGAGATGCCGCCCCCGTGTCGAAGCTCCACGGTGTTGCCGTAGCCGTTTCGCCTGCCCGCGAACACCACGTTGCCGTCGGCGGCCGCGAGCACTCGCGTACCCTTCGGGGCCGCGAAGTCGGCGCCGGTATGGGCTCGCCAGTTCTTGAAGATGGGATGGAATCGCCTGCCGAAGCCGGAACTCACGCGGGAGAACTCGACGGGCGAACGAAGGAATGCCTTTGCGCGGCTCGTCCCATCCAGCTCGTAGTAGGCGTCGTCGCCCTCGTCGTCCCGGAACAGCACCGCGTTGTAGGCATTGCCCTGATTGACGAACTCCGCCGCGAGAATCCGCCCGTTCTCGACGAGCTCGCCGCTCTCGTAGGACATCTCGTAGATGACCGAGAAACGATCCCCGCTCCGGATGTCCACGTGGAAGTCGATGTCCGTCGCGAAGACGCGCGCGATCTGCATCGCGATGGCGTCCGGTATGCCCGCGGCATCGGTGGCCGCAAAAAGGGAGGAATGGATGGTGGCCGACTTGTAGAAGACGAGCGGGGAAGCGTCCACGGGTCGCTCGCGCGCTTCGTAGCCATCCGGTCCACGGCTTACCTCGAACACGGAGCCCGAGCCGACGAAATAGCGCAAGGACAGCAGGCTGCCGTCCTGTCCGGTCTCGGCCTGCATTGTCCGGCCGGGTATGAGCTTTCGGAAGATCCGCTTTCCGACCGGGTCCGAGCGGAGGAATGCGAGCGCGGGCTGGTCGGAGACGCCCAGGCGAACGAAGAGCGCTGCGAGCGTATCGCCGCGAAGGACGCGCTCCTGGTTCGAGAACCGCTGCGCGACGGGCGTCGGCCTGGGGGCGACCGACACCTGGGGCAGGTCCGCGAGAACGGTCGACCGGGCTATCGAGTCGGCGACGGTACCGGGTGCGATTCCGAAGGCGGTGACGACGCCCAGAGCTGGCAGGACGAGCAGCAGCGACCCGAAGGCCAGCTGCCGAACCGGCAGGAGCCTCATGAGGTGCTGCGCTAGAATGGCGGCCTTCTCGATGCTCATCGACCGGGCTCGTTCCGAAGGTCGCAGGATAGCAGAAATTCCCTTCGAATCAAGAAAAAACGGAATCAAATCAATGGGTCAAGGTGTAGAGATCATTCGGCGCGGCGCCCACGAGGTGATCGTGGAGGACGATCTCGTCCGCAAGCTCGCGAAGGGGAAGCCCCTGCGCGTGAAGGCGGGGTTCGATCCGACCGCGCCCGATCTCCACCTCGGTCACACGGTTGTGCTCAACAAGATGCGCCAGTTCCAGGACCTGGGGCATCACGTGATGTTCCTGATCGGGGATTTCACCGGGATGATCGGTGATCCCAGCGGGAGAAACGCCACGCGGCCGCCCCTCACCCCGGAGCAGATCGCGGAGAACGCGGAGACCTACAAGTCGCAGGTCTTCAAGGTCCTGGATCCCGCGAAGACGGAAATCCTCTTCAATTCGACCTGGTGCAACGTCCTCGGCGCCGCCGGCATGATCAAGCTCGCAGCCACATCCACGGTGGCCCGGATGCTGGAGCGGGACGATTTCTCCAGGCGCTTCGCCGAGCAGCGCCCGATCTCGATCCATGAATTCCTCTATCCGCTGATGCAGGGTTACGACTCGGTGGCGATGAAGGCGGATGTCGAACTCGGGGGGACGGACCAGAAGTTCAATCTCCTGGTGGGCCGCGAGCTCCAGAAGCATTTCGGACAGGAGCCCCAGGTCATCCTCACGATGCCCCTACTGGAGGGGCTCGACGGGGTCAACAAGATGTCCAAGTCGCTGGGCAACTATGTCGGGATCCACGACCCGGCCGGGGAGATGTTCGGCAAGCTCATGAGCATCTCCGACGAGCTGATGTGGCGATACCTCGACCTGCTCTCGTTCGAATCCGCAGAGACGATCTCCGGCTGGAGGCGGTCGGTGGAAGAGGGCGCTAATCCGCGGGACATCAAGGTGAAGTTCGCCCAGGAGATCGTCACCCGCTTTCACGACCGGGCGGCCGCCGGGAAGGCTCTGGAGGAGTTCGAGGCCCGCTTCCGTCACGGTGAGATCCCCGCCGACCTGCCGGAACTGGTCGTCGAGGTGCCGGCCGGGGGCGGCGTGATCGGCCAGGTGCTCAAGTCGTCGGGTGTTTGCCCGAGCACCTCCGAGGCCCTGCGGATGATCGAGCAGGGTGGGGTGAAGGTGAACGGGGAAAAAGTGGCCGACAAGGCCCTGCGGCTCGCCGCGGGTGCGACCTACGTGCTCCAGGTAGGCAAGCGCAAGTTCGCCCGGGTGAGCCTGCGCGAGGTTTCCTGAACCGGGTCTCCGGAGTTGCTTGACCGGGCCTGGAAACGCGCTATAATTGCGGTCTTTTCGCCCCCAACCCAAGTCCGGGAAGGCGGCGATCGCTCTTTAACAAGTTACAGCCGATAGAGGTGGGTGCTGCGGGTGCGCGAGGTC
>CALEJW010000154.1 GCA_937898635.1 uncultured Pseudomonadota bacterium
GCGCTGCGCAGCGCGTTGGAGAAGGAGAGCGTGTGCGGCCCCACCTCGCGCTGGTTGATGAGGCACTTCTTGGCCTCGTGCACGAACTCGATCGGGTCCTCGACGGTGAGGATGTGGCCGTACTCGTTCTCGTTCACGTCGTTGATCATCGCCGCGAGCGTCGTGGATTTCCCCGAGCCGGTGGGGCCGGTCACCAGCACGAGGCCGCGCGGGTACTTGGCGATCTCGGCGAAGATCTTGGGCGCGTGCAGGTCCTCCAGCGTGAGCACCTTCGAGGGAATGGTCCGGAAGACGGCGCCCGCGCCGCGCTGCTGGTTGAAGGCGTTCACGCGGAAGCGCGCGAGGTTCGGGATCTCGAAGGAGAAGTCCACCTCCAGCGTCTCCTCGTACACCTTGCGCTGGGAGTCGTTCATGATGTCGTAGACCATCCCGTGCACGTCCTTGTGCTCGAGCGCGGGCACGTTGATGCGGCGCACGTCGCCGTGCACGCGGATCATCGGCGGCAGTCCCGCGGACAGGTGCAGGTCGGAAGCCTTGTTCTTGACCGAAAATGCGAGGAGTTCTGCGATGTCCATTTTCGTTCTCGTGGCGGTGGATGGGGGCGTCGCGGGAAGGGGCCGGCTGGCGACGGCGTAAAATGCGCCTGTAGATACCCGGGCCGATTATGTCTCCAATCGCGGAAAACCTGCAACAAGTGAGGCGGCGCATTTCCGAGGCGTTACAAGGGGATAGCCGTCCGATCACGCTGGTGGCGGTGTCCAAGACCCACCCGCCGGAAGCGGTGCGGGAAGCCTTCGCCGCCGGCCAGCGCGACTTCGGCGAGAACTACGTGCAGGAGGCGCTGCCCAAGATCGCCGCGCTCGCGGACCTGGGCGCCACCTGGCACTTCATCGGCGCGCTCCAGGGCAACAAGGCGAAGGACGTGGCCGCGAGCTTCGACTGGGTGCACGGCGTGGACCGCAGCCGCATCGCGGAGCTCCTCTCGCGCCACCGGCCCGCGGGGCGGGCGCCGCTCAACGCCTGCATCGAGGTGAACGTGAGCGGGGAGGCGACCAAGGGCGGCGTGAAGCCGGGCGAGGCCCTCGCGCTCGCGAGGCACATGGCGTCGCTGCCGGGGCTGCGCCTGCGCGGGCTCATGGCGATGGCGAGCCCTTCCGGCGACGAGGCGAAGGCGCGCGCGGAGTTCGCGCTGCTGCGCCGCGAACTCGAGGCGCTCCGCGCCGCCGGCCTCGCCGTGGACACCCTCTCCATGGGCATGACGCAGGACTTCCCCGCGGCCCTCGCCGAGGGCGCGACGATGCTTCGCATCGGCACCGCGATCTTCGGCGCGCGCGAGGCGCGTCCCTGGCGGGAGGCCGCGGCATGAGGATCACCTTCCTCGGCGGCGGCAACATGGGCGCGGCCATCGTGGGCGGCCTTCTCGGGCGCGGCTTCGCCGCCGCGGACATCGCCGTGATCGAGCCCGCGGCGGCCGCGCGCGAGTCGCTCGCCGCGCGCTTCGGCGTGGCGGCGCGCGAGGCGCCCGCGCCGGGGGATGCCTCGGCCGACGTTCTCGTGCTCGCGGTGAAGCCGCAGCAGATGCGCGCGGCCGTCGCGCCCCTGCGACCCGTCGGCGCGCGCACCGTGGTGCTCACCATCGCCGCGGGCATCCGCATCGCCGACCTCTCCCGCTGGCTGGGCGGGCACGCCGCGATCGTCCGCGCCATGCCCAATACGCCGGCGCTCGTGCACGCGGGCATCACCGGCCTCTTCGCCGCGCCGGCCGTGGACGCCGCGGGAAGGGAGCGCGCCGAGAAGCTCCTGGGCGCGGTGGGCGAGACGGTGTGGCTCCCGCGCGAGGAGGACCTCGACGCGGTGACGGCCGTGTCGGGCAGCGGGCCCGCCTACGTCTTCTATTTCCTGGAGGCGCTGGAGCGCGCGGGCGTCGAGATGGGTCTTGCCGCCCCGGCGGCGCGAAGCCTCGCCCTGGCGACCTTCGCCGGCGCGGCGAAGCTCGCGCGCGAGCGCGGCGAGGACCCGGCGGTGCTTCGCGCGCAGGTGACCTCGAAGGGCGGCACCACGGAGCGCGCCCTCGCGCGCATGGAGGAGGCGGGCCTCAAGGCGCTTTTCGTCGAGGCGGTGAAGGCCGCGGGCGAGCGCTCGCGGGAGCTGGGCGAGGAGCAGGGAAAGGACGGCGAGACATGCTGAACCAGGCCATCGCGTTCGTGGTCGAGACGATCTTCAACATCTTCATCCTCTCGGTGCTGGTGCGCTTCTGGATGCAGGCGCTGCGCGCCCCCACGCGCAATCCCCTCGCGCAGTTCACCATGGCGCTCACCGACTTCGCGGTGAAGCCGGTGCGCCGGCTGGTCCCCGGCATGCTCGGCCTCGACATGGCCTCCCTCGTGGTCGCGTGGATCGCCGAGGTGGTGCTGCTCTCGATCGTGACGCTCCTGCAGGGCGTGGAGCTGGTGAGCGGGGCGGCGCTCTCGGTGCTGCTCTTCCTCGCCCTGGTGCGCCTGCTGCGGCTCACGGTCTATATCGTCATGGGCGCGGTGCTGGTCCAGGCGCTCCTTTCCTGGGTGAGCCCCTACCACCCCCTGGCGCCCTTCTTCGACGCCCTCACCCGGCCCTTCCTCAAGCCCTTCCAGAAGGCGATTCCCCCCATCGGCGGCGTGGACATCACCCCGATCCTCGTCCTCATCGCCTGCCAGCTCGTCCTCATGCTGCCCGTGGCCTACCTCGAGGGCTCGGCGGCGAGGATGATCGCCCGCTTCGCCCTCTAGGCCTCGCCGGCGCCGGCCGGGGATTGCGGGAAAATCCCGCTTTCCCCCGCCGAATATTTCAACGGTAACCGGCGCATTCCTCCGCCGAATCCCGCGGCTCACTTGCGTAGTCTGGGCACCAACGCGAAAGGCAAACCGGACGCGCCGCCCGATCCCGGCAGGGGCCTGCCGGGAGAGGCCAGAAAACGAAAGGGACCTCGCCATGGAATTCATCGCCGCCGCCGTCGTCATGCTCGCCATCTTCGTGCCCGTCTTCCTCGCCCTCGAGGTCGCCACGCCGCACCCCGAGCCGCACCGCCTGCCGATCCTCGCGAGCGCCGAGACGGCCGCCGAGCGCTACCTCGCCGCCCACCCGCTCAAGCCGGTCGCGGCCTGCGAAGCGGCCCCCGCCACGGCCAATGAGCCGGCCAACGAAGCGCTCGAGCGCCTCGCGGCCTAGGCGCCGGGACCCGCCATGGACACTTCCGCGTTCGCCCTGACGTTCTTCGTCGTGGCCCTGTCGATGGTGGGGCTCCTCGCCCTCGCCGCCTGGGTCGCCGAGCGCCAGGTGAGCCGCGTCCGGGTGGTGGACCGCCGCGGCCGGACCCTTGCCGAGGTGGATTTCGGCTCCCGTCCGGGCGCCCGCTAGGGGCCCGAAAGCCCCCCGAAGGAGCGTTTCGGACCCGGATTTCGCCAGTTCGTCGCAAGCCGCTGGCTCCGGGGGACCCGGTTCCCTACATTGCATTCCAACGCGGGCCGCCATGCCCGCAAGGCCCCGGAAGGAACCGGGCCGCCAAGGACCCGACAACCCGAAAAGCCCAGGAGACCGACCATGAACCTCTTCATCGAAAACTACGCGCACCTCATCGTCATCGCCGCGCCGGTCCTCACGCTCGCCGCCATGAACCTCTTCCTCGTCCTGGGCGGCGAACGCGGCACGCTGCTGCTGCCGAGCTCGAGCCCCGTCGCCTCGCCCGCCCGCGCGGTGAACCTGCTGCCGGCCCGCGCCGTGCGCCCGATGGCCGCTTCGAGCGCGAACGACCCCGACTTCCGCAGCGCCGCCTGACCCGCAGGGCGCACGGGCCGGGCGCGTCCCGGCGGCGGCTCCAAGGGCATCCAAGCTCTCCTCCTTGCCGGCCGGACCTCGCGTCCGGCCGCTTCTTTTGCGGTTCCGGGGACTCGCGACCCCCCGGAAATGTGAGCGGCCGCACTTAAGGCGGCGCGGGCTCTCGTATACACTGGCCGCACCCGGAAAGCCGCCCCGTGAGCCAGACCAACCCCGCCGACGCCCTGTTCGAGGGCGAGATCGCCCGCTACAACCGCTGGCGGGAGGACCTCACGCGCTCCGTCACGGCGTACCACGACTGGCTCGAGGCCAACGGGCAGCTGGACGTCCAGCAGTCGATCCGCTTCTACGACCTGCTCGAGAACCTCAACAAGGGCCGGCTCATGCTCGCCTTCCTCGCGGAGTTCTCGCGCGGGAAGTCCGAGCTCATCAACGCGCTCTTCTTCTCGAGCTTCAAGGAGCGGCTCCTGCCCTCCGACGTGGGGCGCACCACCATGTGCCCGACGGAGATCTTCCACGACCCCGCCGAGGAGCCGTACCTGAAGCTCCTGTCGGTGGAGACGCGCTACCGCGACGAGTCGATCTCGCAGCTGAAGAACAACCCCGTCGAGTGGAGCAAGATCCGGCTCGATACCAGTTCGGCCTCCGAGATGAGGAAGGCGCTCGCGGCGCTGGCCGACACCAAGCGCGTCTACGCGCTGGAGGCGCGCATGCTCGGGCTCGCGCCGATGCTGAACGAGAACGGCGAGCTTCCGGGCGAGGAGGAGCTGGTCGAGGTGCCGGCGTGGCGCTACGCGATGATCAACTACCCGCACCCGCTGCTCTCCAACGGCCTTTCCATCCTCGACACGCCCGGGCTCAACGCCCTGGGGATGGAGCCGGAGCTCACGGTCTCCACGGTGCCCAACGCGCACGCGATCCTCTTCCTGCTGTCGATCGACACGGGCGTGACCAAGAGCGACCTGGAGATCTGGGACCGCTACGTGAAGCCGGGCCTGCCGCAGAAGGTCGCGGTGCTCAACAAGATCGACCTCATGTGGGACGAGCTGAAGACCCCCGAGGAGATCCAGCGCGCGGTGCAGCGCATGGTGGAGACGACCGCCAAGGCGCTCTCGCTCGACGCCTCGCGCATCTTCCCGCTCTCGGCGCAGAAGGCGCTCCTGGGCAAGATCCGCGAGGACGCGGGGCTGGTGAGGAAGAGCGGCATCGAGAGCCTGGAGAACTACCTCGCGAAGGAGATCGTGCCGATGCGCCGGCAGATCCTCTGCGGCGCGGTGATGAACGAGATCGGCTCGATGATGGTCTCCTCGCGCGCCTCGCTGGCCAACCGGCAGCAGGCCAACCAGGCCTCGATGGCGGAGCTCCAGGGCCTGGTGGGCAAGAGCCGCGAGGTGGTCACCAAGCTCTGGCAGAAGATCACCGCCGAGAAGGGCGCCTACAACGCGGCGCTGGCCGAGTACAAGGTGAACCACTCGAAGTTCTCGGCCAAGCGCTCGGCGCTCATGGACATGCTCAACCCCGCCAAGCTCGACGCGATGCTCGCGCAGAGCGCGAAGGCCCTGGACGACTCCTGGACCACGGTGGGCCTGCAGCGCGGCATGCGCGAGCTCTCGAAGCTCATGAACGAGGACTTCGAGCGCGTCTTCGCGGCGAGCGAGGACATCAAGAAGCTCATGCAGGGCGTGTACAACACCTTCGTCGAGAAGTTCGGCTTCCAGAAGATGACGATCCCCTCGCTCGACCTGGAGCTGCACGCGACGAAGCTGAAGCTCCTGGTGGCCGAGACCGACGCCTTCAGCCGCGACCCGATCAACGTCGCCAACTACAAGAGCTTCTTCGTGAAGAAGTTCTACGCCTCCCTCGTCGCCCAGGCGCGCTCGCTCTTCGGGGATGCCCGCGCGCAGAGCGAGCGCTGGGTGCAGGCGGTGACGCTGCCGCTGGAAGTGCAGATCAAGGACCACAAGCAGCAGCTGCAGTCGCGCCTGGACAACCTCTCGAAGATCAACGAGAAGTCCTCCGGCATCAACGAGCGCCTCGCGGAGCTCAAGGGCCAGGCCGAGACGCTCGCCGGGCAGCGCGAGATGATCGAGGGGCTCCTCGAGCGCGTCTCCCGGGGCGGGGCGCTCGCGGCACCCGCCGGCGAGCGCCGCGATTCGCCCACCCGCACCACGCCGATGACCCCGCCGGAGTTCATGGAGACCACCAAGCTCTCGGTCTTCGAGGCGCCGCTCACGATCACCCGGCGCGCGGCGCGGGCCCAGGAGGTCTTCCGCGAGGTCGCCCACGTGAAGGAGGAGGCCCCGAAGCCCGCCGTCACGCCGAAGCCCGCCGCGCCGGCCGCGCCCGCCGTGGCGCCGATGATCTCCGACGACCTCCTCGCCTCGTTCGCGAAGCACGCCCCGGACAGCACGCATCCCGACCGGCCGGCCGCGTCCCGCCCGCCCGAGGGCGACGGCGAGAAGACCCAGCGCCTGCCCGCCTTCGACCCGCGCCTGCACAACCCCGACGGCTCGCGCCGCACCGCGCCCGCGCAGCCCGAGGGCGCGGAACGGACGCAAAGGCTCGACGCCGTGCAACCCGCGGGCGTGGAAACCACGCAGCGGCTCGACGCGGCGGTGCCGGGCCAGCCCGAGGGCGCGGAGAAGACGCAGCAGCTCGACTTCACGACCACCACCCGCCTGGAGGTCTCGGTGGAGAAGCTGCGCGAGGCGAAGCGGATCCTCCAGGGCACGAACCCGAAGCGCTGAGGCGCGCCGCGGCGCTTCGACCGGCCTCAGACGAGGATCACGTCGTACTGCTCCTGGGTGTAGGCGGTCTCCACCTGCATGGAGATGGGCTTCGCGATGAAGTCGCCCAGCATCGTGAGCGCGGTCGCCTCCTCGTCGAGGAACATGTCGATCACCATCTGGGAAGCGAGGATGCGGTACTCCTTGGCGCCGAACTGGCGCTCGGTGCGCAGGATCTCGCGCAGGATCTCGTAGCAGACCGTCTGCGCGGTCTTCAATTCCCCGCGCCCGGCGCACACGGGGCAGGGCTCGCACAGCACGTGGGCGAGCGACTCGCGCGTCCTCTTGCGCGTCATCTCCACCAGCCCCAGCTGGGAAAAGCCGTTCACCGTGACGCGGGTGCGGTCCCGGGAGAGCGCCTTGCGGAACTCCGCGAGCACGGCGTCGCGGTGCTCCTGGGTGTCCATGTCGATGAAGTCGACGATGATGATGCCGCCGAGGTTGCGCAGCCGCAGCTGGCGCGCGATCGACTGCGCGGCCTCGAGGTTCGTCTTGAAGATCGTGTCGTCGAAGGATCTCCCGGAGACGAAGCCGCCGGTGTTCACGTCCACCGTGGTGAGGGCCTCCGTCTGGTCGATGATCAGGTAGCCCCCGCTCTTCAGGTCCACGCGCCGGGCGAGCGCGCGCTCGATCTCCTCCTCGACCGCGAAGAGGTCGAAGATCGGGCGCTCGCCCGTGTAGTGCTCGAGGATCGGCAGCGCCTTGCGCGTGTACTTCTCGGCGAAGTCGCGCAGGCGGTGGAAGGTCTCGCGCGAGTCCACGATCACCCGCTCCGTGTGGTCGGTCACGAGGTCGCGCAGCACGCGCGCGGAGAGCGCGAGGTCCTGGTACAGGAGCGCCTGGGGCGCCGCGGTCGTGGCCATCGCCTGGATCTGCTTCCAGAGCGTGACGAGGTAGTCCACGTCCGCCTTGAGCTCGGCTTCCGAGGCGGTCTCGGCCACGGTGCGCACGATGAAGCCGCCGGACTCGCCCTCGGGGATGAGGGAGTGGACCTTCTCGCGCAGGTTCTCGCGCTCGGCCACGTCCTCGATCCGCTGCGAGATGCCGATGTGCGGGTCCTGCGGCAGGTAGACGAGGAGCCGGCCGGCGATGGAGACCTGGGTGGACAGGCGCGCGCCCTTGGAGCCGATGGGGTCCTTCACCACCTGCACCACCAGCGCCTGGCCCTCGGAGAGGATCTTCTCGATGGGCTTCACCGGCCCGTCGCCGTTCTTCGCCATCCAGATGTCGGCCACGTGCAGGAAGGCCGCGCGCGCGAGCCCGATCTCCACGAACGCCGACTGCATGCCCGGGAGCACGCGGCAGACCCGGCCGAGGTAGATGTTGCCGACGATGCCGCGCGAGGAGTCGCGCTCGACGTGCAGCTCCTGCACCGCGCCCTGCTCGGTGATCGCGACCCGCGTTTCCTGCGGGGTGACGTTGATGAGGATCTGCTCGTTCATGGGTTCTCACGGATCGGGGAAATGCCGTGGAACCGCGGATGAACGCAGATGAACGCAGAGGGGTCGTGGGACGACGACCCGATCCGAATCGACTTGCCGGCCGTGAGACTTGCGCTAAGCCTCCATCACAAGTTGATCATCTGCGTTCATCTGCGTTCATCTGCGGTTCCAAAGCCTTTGCCGCGGGCGTTTCGCCGCGGACACGAGTTCGCTGCCCCCAGTTTACGGGACTGCCACCCCGAATTCACGCAGGAGCTCCGCCGTCTCGAAGAGCGGCAGCCCCATGACCCCCGTGTAGCTGCCCTCCAGGCGGCTCACGAAGGCCCCCGCCCGCCCCTGGATCCCGTAGCCCCCGGCCTTGTCGAAGGGCTCCCCGGAGGCGACGTAGGCCTCGATCCGCGCCTCGTCCAGCGGGCAGAAGGTGACGAGCGACTCGCTCACGCGCATCTCGACCCGGCCGTTGAAGGCCAGGGCCACGGCGGTGAGGACGCGGTGGCGGGTGCCGGCGAGCAGCCGCAGCATGCGCGCGGCGTCGGCCGCGTTCGCCGGCTTGGCGAGCATCTCGCTCGCGAGCGCCACGGTGGTGTCGGCCGCGAGGACGGGCATGCGGCGAAGTCCCTTCCTCGCCACCACCCGCTCCCAGGCCGCATCGACCTTCAGGCGCGTGACGCGTCGCACGTAGTCGTCGGGGAGTTCGCCGGCCATCGGCTCCTCGCTCGTCTCGGAGTCCTCGCGGGCGCCGTCCCGGAAGAGCAGCATCTCGAAGCGCACGCCGATCTGCGCGAGGAGCTCGCGGCGGCGGGGGCTTCGGGAGGCGAGGTAGATCGCGGCCATCGGCCTACTCGCGGTGGTAGGGGTGGTTCGCGAGGATGGACCAGGCCCGGTAGAGCTGCTCGGCGAGCACCACGCGCGCGAGCCCGTGCGGCAGCGTGAGCGCGGAGAGCGAGAGGAGCTTGTCGGCGCGCTCCTTCACCGCCTCGGCGAGGCCGTCGGCCCCGCCGATCACGAACACGGGGTGGGTCGCGTCGCGCATCCACCCGGCGAGCAGGACCGAGAGGCCCTGGGTGGTGACGGCGCGGCCGCGCTCGTCCAGCGCGAACACGGTGGCGCCCTCGGGGATCGCGGCGAGGATGCGCGCGCCCTCGAGCTCGCGCGCCTTCTCGACGCTGCGGCCGGCCCCGCGCTCCTCGGGCTTGAGCTCCGAGAGCTCCACCTTGATCTCCGGGGGCAGGCGCTTCAGGAACTCGCGCAGCCCCGTCTGCAGCCAGGCGGGCTGCTTGTGGCCGACGGAGATGACGGTGACGCGCATTCAGGCGGCGGGCTTGCGCCGGCGCGGCTTCGCGACCGGCCCGGCGTGCGGCGCGGCGCGGCCACCCCGGGGCTTCGCGGCGACCGCCGCCTTGGCGCGGGCCTCGCGGGCCGCGGGTGCGGTGGGGTTCGCCGGGCGATCGAAGCGGCCCTCGCCCCAGAGCTCCTCGAGGTTGTAGTAGGCCCGCACCGCCGGCTGCATGACGTGGGCCACGATGTCGCCGGAGTCGACGAGCACCCACTCGGCGCCTTCCTCGCCCTCGGTGCCGATGATCGCGCAGCCGGCCTCCTTCAGCTTGTCGCGCACGTGGCGGGCGAGCGCCTTGGTCTGGCGGGCGGAGTCGGCGCTCGCGACGACGATCCAGTCGAACATGGCGGTGATCTTGCGCACGTCGATCGCGACGATGTCGCGGGCCTTGATGTCCTCGAGGGCGGCGACGACGAGTTTCTTCTTGGCGAGGGTGGTGAGGGGTCGGGTCATGTCTCGTTCGGGGTGGGCGTCGCGGGGATCCGGGGGGCTCCGTAGAGCCCGTGCCGGTGGATGTGGTCGACCACGGGGTCGGGGGTGAGGTAGCGCAGGGTGGCCGAGGCGCGAGCGAGGTCGCGGATGGCCGTGGAGGATATCCCAAGGGGCGTCATCGCGAAGCTCATGATGCGCCCGGCGGGCGAGGAGAGGAGGTCGCGCAGGCTCGTGGTGACGCGCGGCCAGAGCGGGCGGGGGATCGCGCCGGGCCCCTTCGTCGCCCAGGTGTCGTCCCCGGCGCGGATCGCCACGGCGAAGTGCGCCAGGCCGAAGAGCTCCTCCCAGCGGTGCCAGGTCTCGACGCGGGCGAGGGCGTCGGTGCCGCACAGGAAGACGAGCGGTGTTTCGGGGCCGCGCTCGCGGCGCAGCTCCAGGAGCGTGTCCACGGTGTAGGTCGGCCCCTCGCGGCGCACCTCGCGCTCGTCCACCGCGAAGGCGGGCTCGCCGGCGATCGCGAGCCCGAGCATGCGCACGCGGTGGGCGGCGTCGGCGGCGGGCGCGGCCCCGCGCTGCCAGGGCCGCCCGGCGGGCAGGAACAGCACGCGCCCGAGCCGGAACGCCTCGCGCGCCTCCGCGGCGAGCCGCAGGTGGCCGAAGTGGACCGGGTCGAAGGTGCCGCCGAACAGGCCGAGGGGAGAGTCCAACGGATCAGCCGCGAACGTGCCCGTCGCCGAGCACGATCCACTTGCGCGAGGTGAGCCCTTCGAGCCCGACGGGGCCGCGCGCGTGCAGCTTGTTGGTGGAGATGCCGATCTCGGCGCCCAGGCCGTACTCGTAGCCGTCGGCGAAGCGCGTCGAGGCGTTCACCATGACGGAAGCCGAGTCCACCTCGCGCAGGAAGCGCCGGGCGCGGCCCCAGTCCTCGGTGACGATCGCGTCGGTGTGCGCGGAGCCGTGGCGGGCGATGTGGGCGATGGCCTCGTCGAGGCCGGGGACGAGCGCGATCGCCACGATCGGCGCGAGGTACTCGGCGCGCCAGTCGTCCTCGGCTGCCTCCTTCACGCCCTTCACGCCGGCGGCCTCGAGGAGCGACTTCGCCCCGGGGTCGGCGCGCATCTCCACGCCCTTCGCCTCGAACATCCGCCCGAGGGGCGGCAGGAGCTCGGCCGCGCAGGCTTGCGCGACGAGGAGCGTCTCCATCGTGTTGCAGGTGCCGTAGCGCTGGGTCTTCGCGTTCTCCACGATGGCGAGGGCCTTGGCGGGGTCCGCGCCTTCGTCCACGTAGACGTGGCACACGCCGTCCAGGTGCCGGATCACGGGCACGCGCGCTTCCCGGGAGATGCGCTCGGTGAGGCTCTTGCCGCCGCGGGGAACCACGACGTCCACGAACGCCTCCGCCACGATCAGCTCGCCCACGGCGGCGCGGTCGGTGGTGGCGACGAGCTGCACCGCGGTCTCCGGCAGCCCCGCCTCCCGCAGCCCCTCGTGCAGGCAGGCGACGATCGCCTCGTTGGAGTGCTGCGACTCGCTCCCGCCGCGCAGGATCGCCGCGTTGCCGCTCTTCAGGCACAGGCCGCCCGCGTCCGCCGTCACGTCGGGGCGCGACTCGTAGATGATCGCGACCACGCCCAGCGGCACCCTCATGTGGCCCACCTGGATGCCCGAGGGCCGGAAGCGCAGGTCCGTGATCTCGCCCACGGGATCGGGGAGCGAGGCGATCTGGCGCAGTCCCTCGGCCATCTCCTCGACGCCCTTGGCGGTGAGCTTCAGGCGGTCGATGAAGGCGTCGTCGGCGCCCTCGGCGCGCGCGCCCTTCACGTCCTTCGCGTTGGCCGCGAGGATCGTCTTCTCGCGGGCGACGAGGGTCTCGGCCGCGGCGAGGAGGGCGCGGTTCTTCGCGGCGGTGCCGGCGCGCGCGAGCTCGCGGCTCGCCTCGCGGGCGGCAGCCCCGAGCGCGGCGACGAGGGCCCGCGCGTCGATGGTGGTGTTCATGTCGTTCATGTCGTTCCTGGTCGGGGGCGGCGAGGGGCGGCCCTCAGGCGGCGGGGCGCAGGGCGGGCCGGCCGGCGATCGCGAGGCAGAGCTCGAGGATCTCCTCCCACGCGTCGCCCGTCTCGACGCCTTTGATCATGCGGTCAATCCGGTGGGCCCGCAAGAGCAGGCGGTCGAAGGAAGCGGCGTCGTGCCGGCGCGCGCTTCGCTGCAGGCGCTGCGCCCGGTCCGGGTCGAGGAAGCGGCGGGGCCGCTCGCCGCCGGCGAGCATCATCATCGCGCGCAGTTCCTCCGTGAGCGCCCACAGCAGCAGCGGCAGCGGCTCGGCCTCGGCGGCGAGGCCGTCCACGGCGCGGGCGATGCGCGCGGGCTCGCCCTCGTGGATCGCCTCGACGAGCGCGTCGCGCTCGAAGCGCGAGACGTCGGTCACGGCGCCGCGGATGTCCTCGAGCGAGATCTCGCCCTCGGGGAGCAGCAGCGCGAGCTTGTCCACTTCCTGCTTCGCCGCGAGGAGGTTGCCCTCCACGCGGTCGGCCATCCACTCGAGGGTCTCCACGCCCGCGCGCTGGCGCTGCGCGGCGAGGCGCTCGGCGAGCCACTGCGGGAGCTCGTCGCGGGAGACGGCGCGCGCCTCCACCACCGTGCCCGCGGCTTCCAGCGCGGCGAACCAGGCGGTCTTGAGCCCCTGCCAGTCGAGCGCCGGCAGCATCACGAGGACGACGGTGTCCTCCGGCAGCCTCGCGCAGAGCGCCTCGAGGGCCTTGCCGCCCTCCGCGCCGGGCTTGCCCGTGGGCACGTGGATCTCGAGGAGGCGCTTCGAGGCGAAGAGCGAGAGGTTCGCCGCCGCGGCCCCGAGCCGCGACCAGTCCGCGCCGGGCTCGGCGGTGAAGACCTCGCGCTCGTCGCAGCCCGCGGCACGCGCGGCCGTGCGGATCGCGTCGCCGGCCTCCAGCGCGAGGAGCGTCTCCGCGCCGTGCACCGCGTAGAGGGGCGCGAGGCCCTTCTTCAGGTGCTGGGCGAGGCTTCGCGTGGCGATCTTCATTTCGGGGCGGCGCCGGCGAGG
>CALEJW010000155.1 GCA_937898635.1 uncultured Pseudomonadota bacterium
CGAGGTCGCGCTGCCGCGAGACCTGCCAGCGCCGCCGCCCGCTGCCCTGCACGAGGAAGACGTCGTAGGAATCGACGTGCGGGCCGACGCTGCCGCCGGGGACGGCGTAGCTCACCATGAGGTCGTCCACGCGCGCGTGCGGCACGAAGGCGAAGCGCTCCAGCAGCGCGGCGGCGCCGGCGCTGAAGTGGTTCGTGTCCTGCACGAGCACGGTCCAGTCCCGGCGCGGACGCCGGGAGAGGGCCGCGCGCGTGAAGGGGCCGTGCGCGAGCGTCCAGGTGCCGCCCTCGTGCCGCACCACGCGCGACTCCGCGTCGGGCGAGCAAGCGAGCCCGAGCACGCCGCGCGCGTCCAGGGGATCGACGAAGCCGGGAAAGGCGCCGCGCACGAGGAGCGGGCGTTTCTGCCAGTACCGTCGCAGGAAGTCCGCGGCCGGGATCGGCCCGGGAAATCGGGGTCCTGGCGCGGCCCGCGGCCCCCCGCGGGGCCCGCTCTTGCGCGTCATGAAAATCCGCTAGAATCGATTCGTGTTTCGAGGAGGACCATGTTACAGGTTGGACATCCCGCCCCGTCGTTTTCGCTTCCCGACGCCTGCATGGAGATGATGCATCTGTCCAGCTTCCGCGGGAAGAAGAACGTCGTCCTCTATTTCTATCCGCGCGACCGCACCCCCGGCTGCACCATCCAGGCGATCGACTTCAGCGACCGCGAGCAGGAGTTCGCGAAGCTCGACACGGTCGTCTTCGGCATCTCGCGCGACGACGTGCTCTCGCACGCCGCGTTCCGCGACGAGCAGGGGCTCTCGGTGCAACTCCTCGCGGACACCGAGGCGGTGGTGTGCCGCAAGTACGACGTGATCGGCGAGAAGGTGGTCGACGGCCGGCCGAAGGAGACCCTCACGCGCTCGACCTTCATCATCGACAAGAAGGGGATCCTGCGCCACGTGCTGCGCGACGTGAATCCGAAGGACCACGCCGACGAGGTGCTCAAGCGCGTGAAGACGCTCAATGGCCGGGCGGGTTGAGGCCGGCACCGTCGTCACGATCGCCTACGAGCTGCGCGATTCCGACGGGGCGCTGCTCGACGAGCAGGACGCGCTCGTCGCCTACCTGCACGGCGGCCACGGCGGCATCTTCCCGAAGGTGGAGGCTGCGCTCGAGGGCCACGGACCCGGGCACGAGGTCGCGCTCTCGCTCGATCCGGAGGATGCCTTCGGCGACTACGATCCGGAACTGCTGCGGGTGGAGCCTCGGGAGGCGTTCCCCGAGGTGCTCCAGGTCGGCATGCGCTTCGAGGGCGTGCCCGGCGAGGCGCCGTCGGAGGATCTGCGCGTCTATGCCGTGACCGCGATCGCGGACGACCGCGTGGTGGTGGACGGCAATCACCCGCTCGCGGGGGAGCGCGTCTGGTTCCGCTGCACGGTGAAGGAGATCCGCGCCGCGACGCAGGAGGAGCTGCGGCACGGCCACGCGCACGGGGAGCACGCGCCCGAGACCGGCGAGTCCTAGCCGCCTCCCGGCGGTTCCTCCCGCGCTTCGGCGCGGAAGAGTCCGGGGTCCCCGGGGTCGACCGTGATGCGGACCCAGCCCACCACGGGGCTGCCGGGCACCTCCACGCGCAGGACGTTGCCGACGCTCGCGCCGAGGCCGTCGCGGAAGGGGCGGTCGGAGATGTAGGTGTGCGAGTCGCCGTGGACGAAGAGCACCGGCTTCGCGAGGCGCTTCGCCCCCGCGGCCACCTGCGCCTTGAACGCCTCGTAGACGCCGTCGCGGCTCGCGACCCAGGGGTCGGCCTGGGCGAAGAGCGCGAGGCCGCGCTTGTCCGTGCCCTCCGCGAGGCGAATGGCGCCCTCGAGCCAGGCGCGAACCGCCGCGGCGCGGCAGCGCTGCTCGGCGTCGTTCGCCGCGTCGAAGCCGCGGTTGTCGTTGCTGCCCACCACGTGCAGCGTGGCGAAGACGACCCCGTTCTTCGTCCACAGCCGGTTCTCGGGCAGGCCCGGGCAGCGGCAGGCGACGCCGTCGCGCTCCGCGCAGGCGTCCTGCCGGGCGAGCGGCATGCGCGAGCGGCCGAGCGACCAGCCGTCGGCGAAGAACACCTCGCGCAGCTTCGCCAGGCGCTCGAGCGGATCGCCTGCGCCGCTCGTCTCGCGGCGGCAGTCGGTCCAGTCGTTGTCGCCCGGCGTGAGGACGAGCGCATGGCGGGAGGCGTCCAGGCGCGCTCTGCGCTCGGCGTAGAGCGCGTCCGTGCAGGGCGGGTGGCTTCCCGCCTTGAAGTCGCCCACGTGCACGACGAAGGCGAGGGGCTCCGCGCCCATCCTCGCGAGCATCGCGTCGAAGGCGAGCGCCTCGCGCTCGTCGTAGGGGCTGTCGCCGGTCGCCGCGAACGCGAACGCCTCGGGATGCGGCGGCCTCGCGGCGCAGCCGGCGAGCGCGAGGAGGACGAGGAGCAGCGCGGCGCGGCAGCCCATCAGCCGAGTCGCTTGCGCAGGTCGTAGAGCGCGTCGAGCGCCTCGCGGGGCGAGAGCGCGTCGAGGTCGAGCTCGGAGAGCGCCTCGAGCACCGGGTGCGCCGGCGCCGCGGTCGCGGCGGCGGGCCCGGCGAAGAGATCGGCCTGCGCGCCGTCGGGGCGAAGCCGGGTCTCCAGCGCGGCGAGATGGCGCCGGGCCGCGCGGACGACCTCCTTCGGGATGCCCGCGAGGTGGGCCACGTGGATCCCGTAGGACTTGTCCGCGGGGCCGGGTTCCAGCCGGTGCAGGAACACGATGCGGTCCTTGTGCTCCACGGCGTCCAGGTGCACGTTGGCGACGTTCGGGAGCTCCGCGGCGAGCTGCGTGAGCTCGAAGTAGTGCGTCGCGAAGAGCGTGTAGCAGCGCACGCGCTCGGCGAGGTGGCGCGCGACCGCGTAGGCGAGCGCGAGGCCGTCGAAGGTGGACGTGCCGCGCCCGATCTCGTCGACCAGCACGAGGCTCCTCGGGGTGGCGTTGTTGAGGATCGCCGCGGCCTCGGTCATCTCCACCATGAAGGTCGAGCGCCCGCCGGCGAGGTCGTCGGAGGCGCCGATGCGCGTGAAGATGCGGTCGATCGGGCCCAGGGTCGCCGAGGCCGCCGGGACGAAGGCGCCGCAGCAGGCGAGGAGCGCGATCTGCGCGACCTGCCGCATGTAGGTGGACTTGCCGCCCATGTTGGGCCCCGTGACGAGCAGGAGCTGGCGCGAGCGGGTGAGGCTCGTGTCGTTGGGGATGAAGTCCTCCACCTGGCTCTCGACCACGAGGTGGCGGCCGCCGGAAATCTCGATCATGTCCTCGTCGGTGAAGCCGGGGCGCGCGAGGCGCAGCGTTTCCGCGGAGGCCGCCAGCGCGGCGAGGGCGTCGAGCTCCGCGGCCGCTTCGGCGATGGCGATGAGGCGCGCGAGGCTCGCGCGCAGCCGCCCGAGGAGTGCCTCGTAGAGCTCCTTCTCCCGCGCGAGCGAGCGCTCGCCCGCGGCGAGCGCCTTGTCCTCGAACGCCTTGAGCTCCGGGGTGATGAAGCGCTCGGCGTTCTTCATCGTCTGCCGGCGGCGGTAGTCCGCGGGCACGCGGTCGGCCTGGCCCTGCGTCACCTCGATGAAGAAGCCGTGGACCTTGTTGAACTCCACGCGCAGGTTGGCGATGCCGGTGCGTTCGCGCTCGCGCTTCTCCATCTCGAGGAGGAAGGCGCCGCAGTCCGACTGGAGGGCGCGCAGCTCGTCGAGCTCCGGGTCGAAGCCGTCGGCGATCACGCCGCCCTCGCGCACGACCGCGGCGGGCTCCTCCTTCAGCGCGGCGGCGAGATCGCCGTGCACGTCGTCCGCGGGGGAGAGCGGCGCGGCGAGCCGCGCGAGCGGGCCTGCCCGGGCGAGGAGCGCGTGCAACGCGGGCAACGTGGCGAGGGTGTCGCGCAGCCCGGCCAGGTCGCGCGGGCGCGCGCTGCCCAGGGCGATGCGCGCGGCGATGCGCTCGACGTCCGACCACGGGGAGAGCGCGCGCAGGATCGCGGGATGGCGCACCGCGGAGGAGGTCGCGGCGAGCGAGCCGACGGCGTCGTGGCGCGCGGCGACGACCGTCCGGTCGCGCAGCGGATGCTCCAGCCAGTCGCGCAGCCGCCGGCTGCCCATGGACGTGGCGCAGCGGTCGAGGAGCGAGACGAGGGTGGGCGAGTCGGCGCCGGAGAGCGTCTCGCCGATCTCGAGGTTGCGGCGCGTGTGCGCGTCCATCTGCACGAACTCGCTCTCGTGCTCGACCGAGAGGCCGGTCACGTGCGGGAGCGCCGACTGCTGGGTGTGGCGGGCGTAGGCGAGGACCGCGCCCGCGGCGCCGACCGCCGCCGGGAGCGCCTCGACGCCGTAGCCGGCGAGGTCCGTCGTGCCGAACTGCCGCGCGAGCTCGCGGGCCGCGGCGGCGGGGTCGAACTGCCACGACTCGACGCGCGTCACGGGAAACCCGTCGCCCGCGAACGCGGCTTGCGCATCGTCCGGGACCAGGAGCTCGGCCGGCCGCAGGCGCTCGAGCTGCGCGGCCAGCTGCCCGGCCGGCACCTCGGTCACGCGAAAGCGCCCGCTCGCGAGCGAGAGCCAGGCGAGCCCGGCGTTGCCGTCGAGCACCCACGCCGCCGCGAGGAGGCTCTCGCGGTTGGCGGCGAGGAGCGCGGAGTCCGTGAGCGTTCCGGGCGTCACCACGCGCACGACCTTGCGCTCGACCGGGCCCTTCGAGGCGGCGGGATCCCCCACCTGCTCGCAGATCGCGACGGACTCCCCCAGCTTCACCAGCTTCGCGAGGTACTGCTCCACCGCGTGGTAGGGCACGCCCGCCATGCGGATGGGTTCCCCCGCGGAGGCGCCGCGCGTGGTGAGGGTGATGTCGAGGAGCTTCGCGGCCCGCTCCGCGTCGGCGTGGAAGAGCTCGTAGAAGTCCCCCATGCGGTAGAAGAGCAGCATGCCGGGATACCCCGCCTTCAGGGCGAGGTACTGCTGCATCATCGGCGTGTGGCCGGCGCTCGCGCCGGGCGGGGAGG
>CALEJW010000156.1 GCA_937898635.1 uncultured Pseudomonadota bacterium
CCTGCGCCTGCCAGGCGTAGTGGCCGAAGAGGGCGAGCTTCTCGGTGGGCTGCCAATTCGCGTCTACGCCGAGCGAGCCATGGCGCTGACTTCCCACGCGGCCGAAGCTGGCGTCGGGATAGCGCGTGCCCTTCCAACTCGCCGTAAAGCCGAAATCGAGCGCAGGGGACGCCGCCCAGCCCAGGCGCGCGTGGACTTCCTGCGAGTCGCGATCGGCGAGGTCGTAGCGGCGCAGGCCGTCCACGGTCCGGATCCACGACGCGTAGTTGCGGATGCCGCCCGTGGGAAGCGGACCGAGGGAAGCGCTGTAGGCATCGCCGATCGCATTGCCGCGGTATTCGCTTCCCCGGCGGCGCGCCGCCTCCAGGCTCACGACCGCCGTCGTGCTACCGCCGCCGCGGTGGCTGAACGCGAGCTTGAGCCGGTCCTCGTCCGTCCGGTCGCGCTCGCGGTTGCTGCGGTGGAAGGTCTCGCGCTCGACGGTGGCGGCGAGGTTCGTCCCCGAGGCGATGCGCCAGTCGCCCGCGAGGCGCCAGCGATCCTGGCGGTAGTCGCGGGCCACGGCGCGGATCGGGATGTCGCCCGCGCTCGGCGCGACGCCGAGGGCGCGCACCGCCGCGAGGTCGCACCGCGCCGCGAGATACTCCGGCGTGGCCACGAGAGAGGCGCCGCTGCCGTCGTTGATCAAGCGGCCCCACTGCCCCGTGAGCGGATTGCAGGCGAGGTAGTCGGCCTCATTGTCCGTCGCGTAGCGGCGCAGGCTCGCGCGCACCGCGAGGCGAGGCGCGGGCTGGAGCGCGAGGCCCAAGTCGAGAAGCGTGGTGTCGATCCGCGCGCCGGCCGCCTGCCGCGTGAGCGCCTCCGCGGTGTTCCACGCGTTCGCGGCGGGTACGCCGTCGATGGAGCCCCCGGCGAGCGGCAGGAGCGTCGGCGCGACCAGGCGATCGTCCTGCGTCGAGCGGGTGGCCGCGGCGACGACGCTCACGCGAGCGTTCATGAAGCGGGGAAACGTCCGCGCGTATTCCACCTTGGCCTTGTAGAAGTCGTTGTCGGGGGCGAGGTCGAAGCGCGCCGCGGTGAACGCGGAGGGGCTCACGCCCGCGATTCCCTGGGTGAAGACGCGCAGCGGATTGTCCACCACCAGCGAGTCGACCTCGTTGCGGAAGAGCGAGCCCTGCAGCGAGAGGTTGAGGCTCGTCGTCGCGTCGAAGTAGCCGATGCCGCCGCGGAAGTCGTGCGTGGTGGAATCCACCGGCTCGGCGATCTCGATGCTCCCGCCGCCGTCACCCCCGCCGAAGGTCATGCCGAAGGGCGCGGCGCCGCGCTTGCGCTCGTGGGTGTAGGCGGCGTGAAGACGCCAGTTTTCGTCCAGGCGAAGGTCGGCGCGCACGCCGCTCTTGCCGCGCGTGACGGCGAGGCGCGTCGGCCCGGACGCGGCGATCGCGTCCCGCAGCGCGGCCTGGGTCGCGAGCGGCGAGGCCTGCCCGCCGGCAGCGAGCGTGGCGAGTGTCGCGCGGTCGCTGCCCACGCCGTTCCAAAGCGAGCGGAAGGTGTCCGTCGAAACCGAAGGCGTGTCGCTTCGCCAGGCCTTCACCTGCCAGGCGTTGTAGCGGCCGAAGACGACGGAGTGGTGGCGGTCGCTGCGCGCGATCGAGCCCGCGATCGCCTCGACGAAGGCGGCGGAATCGCGCCGCACGGCCTCGAGGGCGAGGTGGCGAAGGTGGAAGCCCGCGTCCGCATCCCGGTGGCGCGAGAACAGGGGGTTCCCGTGATCCCCGCCCGCGCCAAGCGCTCCCGCCTCGATCTCGCCCCGCCAGGACCATTCGCCGGAAGGACTCGCGCGCATTTCCGGCTGCCGCTCGCGGAACCCGAACGGGAGCCCGAAGGGGCTGCGCTTCGGATCGGGGTCGGGTTCGGCCGCGCGGGAGCCCGCGGCGATGCCCTGGCCCATCGCGCCGGCGGTGGCGGTGTCCACGCCCGTGGAAGAGTCGGCGCGCGCGGCGAAGGCGGCCAGGCAAAGCGTGGCGAGCGCCGCGAGGCGTGGCGGCAGGAGGTGCGGGTCCTTCCGGGGGCGGGCGGTCCTTCGCATCGTCTCGCTCCTCGCCCTAGCGCTGGAACCGCGCGCCGGAGGGGTGGTTGCTGCCGTGGATCGCCGAGTGGCAGTTCTGGCAGGAGCGCCCGATCACCCGCGGGCTCGGCGTGCCGCCGGCGAGCGCGGCGGCCGCCGTGCGGTCGCCTGCGTAGAACTGCCCCGGATGGCCGATGGGCGGGTTGTGGCACTGCTGGCAGAGGAAGGGCCGCGCCGAGACGAGGAGGCTCTCGTGGTTCGAGCCGTGGGGCGCGTGGCAGGTGCCGCAGTCCTCGCGCACCGGCGCGTGCTCCCAGAGGAAGGGCCCGCGCTTCTCGGCGTGGCACTCGGCGCAGGTCTCGTTCACGCTGTCGCCCTTGAGAGCCGCCCGCGTGGTCGAGCCGTGCGGGTTGTGGCAATCGGCGCAGCTCATCTTGCCTTCGGGCACGGGCATGTGCGAACGGCGCCGGAACTCGGCGCGCTGCTGCGCGTGGCAGGCGAGGCAGGTCTCGTTGATGGTCGGCCGGGCGAGCAAGCCGGCGGCCGAGCGCCGCTCCATCGGCGCGTGGCAGTCGCTGCAGGCGACGAGCGCACGCGAGTGCGCCGAATCCGGCCAGTGCTGCCGCTGCCCGCCGCCGTGGCAGGCGAGGCAGCGGGCGTTCATGGCCTCGATCGGCGTGCCGGATTCGCGCGTGAAGCGGATGGGCTGGGACTTGTCCGCGGCGTTGGCCACGTGCGCCGAGCCGGGCCCGTGGCAGGCCTCGCAGACCCGCGCCTCGAGCGCCGTGCGGGGATTGGCCCGGAAGGCGCGGGCGTGCGCCGTGGCGGAGAAATGCCGGTTCTTCGCCTCGTGGCAGGTGAGGCACTTCGCCTCGCCCACGAACTCGGGCGCCGTGGCCTGGGCCGCCGCGCCCACGGCGATCGACAGGGCGGCCAGAATGAGCGCCGCCCGCGCCGCCCACCGCCGGTTCCTGCCTGTTCCAGACGCCATGGTCCCCCCCGCGAAGCCCATCGGGGGCAAACACTTGCCGAACGCGATTATTCCGGGAGCGGCAGCCGGGATCCCCGGGACCCCGAGGCCGGCGCCCGGGCGCGGCGGATCGCCGCGGGGAGGCTCAGAGCTTCTTGTGCGTGCCGTCGCAGAGCGGCATGTTGCCGCTCGCCTTGCAGCCGCAGAAGAACGCCTTCCCCGAGGCTTCCGGCGTGTAGGCGATCGGCGTGAACGAGGTCGCCTTGTGGGAGCCGTCGCAGAAGGGCTGCGTGGCGCTGCGGCCGCAGCGGCACCACCAGTAGGTCTTTCCCGCCTCGACCTCGACGGGGTAGGGGCCGCGCTGCGCGATCTTCGCCTCTTCCATGGATCTTCTCCGGCCTATTCGACGGTGACGCTCTTGGCGAGGTTGCGCGGCTTGTCCACGTCCGTGCCGCGCCTGAGCGCCGTGTGGTACGCGAGGAGCTGCACGGGAATCGCGTGCACGATCGGCGAGAGGTTTCCCATGTGGCGCGGCGTGCGGATCACGTGCACGCCCTCGCTCTCCGAGAAATGGCTGTCGAGATCCGCGAACACGTAGAGCTCGCCGCCTCGCGCGCGCACCTCCTGCATGTTGCTCTTCACCTTTTCCAGCAGCGCGTCGTTGGGCGCGATCACGACCACGGGCATGGCGGAATCCACGAGCGCGAGCGGCCCGTGCTTGAGTTCCCCCGCGGCGTAGGCCTCGGCGTGGATGTAGGAGATTTCCTTCAGTTTCAACGCCCCCTCCAGCGCCACCGGGTAGTGCAGCCCGCGGCCGAGGAAGAGGGCGTGCTCGCGCGTGGCGAAGCGCTCGGCCCAGGACTGGATCTGCGGCTCGAGGTTCAACGCGTGCTGGATGCTGCCGGGCACGAAGCGCAGCTGCTCGATGGCGGCCGCCTCGGCCGCCGCGTCGAGGCGCCCCTTCGCCTTGGCGATGGCGAGCGCCAGCGTGTAGAGGGAGACGAGCTGCGTGGTGAAGGCCTTCGTCGAGGCGACCCCGATCTCCATGCCGGCGCGCGTGTACCACGCGAAGCGCGAGGCGCGCGGGATGGCGCTCTCGCGCACGTTGCAGATCGAGAGCGTTGCCGCGTGGCCCAGGGATTTCGCGCGCTTGAGCGCCTCCATCGTGTCCAGGGTCTCGCCCGACTGCGAGATCGTCACCACGAGCTGGCGCGGGTCCGGGATGGAGTCGCGGTAGCGGTACTCGTGGCCCAGCTCGACCCCGCAGGGGATCCTCGCGATCGACTCCAGCCAGAAGCGCGCCACGAGGCCCGCGTAGTAGCTCGTGCCGGAGGCGAGGACGAGCACCGCGCTCGCGTCGCGGAAGGCGGCGGCCGCGCCCTGGCCGAAGAGCCCGTCCACGTCGATGCCGCCGTCGATCACCGCCTCCAGCGTGTCGGCCACGGCGCGCGGCTGCTCGTGGATCTCCTTCTGCATGTAGTGGCGGTAGGGGCCGAGGTCCACTGCGTCCGGCGAGAGCTCGCTCAGGTGCTCGGGACGGTGGACGATCTTCCCATCGGCGTCGAGGATGGTGACGGCATCGCGCCGCAGGGCCACGACGTCGCCGTCCTCCAGGTACACGACGCGGCGGGTCTCGCTCACGATGGCGGAGACGTCGGAGGCGAGGAAGTTCTCGCCCTCGCCCAGGCCCACGACGAGCGGGCAGCCCATGCGCGCGCCGGTGATCGTCTCGCGGTCCGCGAGGCTCGCGACGCCGATCGCGTAGGCGCCGCGAAGGTCGGCCGCGGCCGATCGCGTGGCGGCGAGGAGGTCGCCCGTCGCCTTGAAGTAGTGGTGCACGAGGTGGGCGATGACCTCGGTGTCGGTCTGCGAGTCGAAGGCGTAGCCCAGGGCCTTCAGGCGCTCGCGCTGCTCCTCGTGGTTCTCGATGATGCCGTTGTGCACGACCGCGATCTCGCCGGAGGAGACCAGCGGGTGCGCGTTGGGCTCGGTGACGCCGCCGTGCGTGGCCCAGCGGGTGTGGGCGATGCCGAGGATGCCGGCGAGGTTCTCCGCCTTCGCGGCGGATTCGAGCTCCGCCACGCGGCCCACGCGGCGCACGCGGCGGATCGCGCCGTCGAGGATCGCCATGCCCGCCGAGTCGTAGCCGCGGTATTCCAGCCGCTTGAGCCCTTCCGTGAGGATGGGGACCACGTTCCGCTGGGCGATGGCGCCGACGATGCCGCACATGGCGGCGATTTTCTCACGAAAAACGAAGCCCTCCGCGGCGCGGGCCGGGGAGGGCTCAAAGCAGGCGTCGTGATCTTGGCCTCACATCGCCTTGCCGATGACGGGATGAGGAGGAGACCCGTGCATCTGGTTGCCACTCTACGCGGGCGACGGGAGAGATGCGGCGACCTGTGCCACACCCCGCGTGCCGAATATCGGACAAACGCCTTGCTAGGCGGCCCGGCGGGAGCGCCCCAGGACACGGCTCGCGAGGACGGCGACGAGCACGGTGGCGAGGGCCGCCGCGGGCGGGGCGTACCAGCCGGAGCCCAGGGCCAGCAGCGCCGCGGCGACGCCCCCGGCGCCCGCGAGCGCTCCCGCCGCCGGCGCGACCGGCGCCCGGACCAACGCCACGAGGGCGGCGGCGGCGATCACGAGCAGCATGACGGGAAGGGGAGTTTCGCGGATGGGCCTTCCGTGCAGGAGCGTGCGCGCCGTCTGGGCGTGGGCCAGCACCGCCGCGGGCTCCGGGTAGGGCGGCTCCCAGCCGGCGAGCGACAGGGGCTGCGGCACGCGGTCGGCGGGCCCGGCGACCGGCGCCACGAAGACGAGGTTGCCGCGGAAGATCCTCGCGAGGGCCTCGTCGCTCTTGATGTCGAGGAGCCGGCGCGAGGACATGTGGCGATAGGGGGGCCCGAGCGCGTAGTCGATGAGCCCTTCCTCGCAGCGCCCGCCGAGGACCTCGCAGAGCCACCCGGCGCTGGTCGGCCACCGGCCCTGCTGCGTGGGAAGCGCCAGCACCGCCTGGCGGACGACGCCGTCCTCGTCGCGCGGCAGGAGCGAGAAGGCGAAGGCGCGCGGATCGACGCCGCGAAGCAGCGGCTCGTGGATCGGCACCACCTCGCCGCGCGCGTCGACGGTAATGCCGATCGCGAGGGGAGCGGCGGCCTGGGCCACCGCGAGCGCCGTGGCGAGCGCGTCGTCGAGTCCCGGCACGGCCGCGTCGAGCGAGCCTCGCGGCAGCGGCGCGTGCAGGACGATGGCCCGCGGGCCGCCGCGCGCGATCCTCGCGAGCACCTCGGGAAGCTTGCGCAGCGCGGGCCCGACGGGATCGACGCCGGGCGCCACCACCGCGGCGTCGTCCAGCCCCACGATCACGATGTCGTCGGGGGCCGCTGCGGGACCGAGCACGCGAAGCACGCCGAAGCCCGCGTCGAGCAGCGCATGGCTCGCGCGCACGCCCCAGGGCGAAAGGTGGAAGGCGAGGCCCGCGAGCGCGAGCGCGGCGGCGGCGAGGAAGGCCGCGAGGGGCGAGGCCCGGGCGCCGGGCGGGGTGGACGGGGCCATGGGCGCATCTTAACGGCCCCGGGCATGGGTGCTAGACTCGACGCACCCCTCCCTTCCCCCGAGACGCTCCAGGGCATGACCGGCGAACCCCCCAGCTCCGTCCAGCTGGCCGCGATCAGCGATGCCTTCGTGCGCGAGCTCGCCGGCCTCGGGCGCGTGCGCAGCTACCCGAAGAACACCGTCTTCATCACCGAGGGGGACTCGAGCGACTCCGTCTTCGTGATCCTGTCGGGCAAGGTGAAGGCCTTCGTCTCGGATTCCGAGGGGCACGAGCTCATCCTCAACACCCAGGGCCCCGGCGACTACGTGGGCGAGATGGCGCTCGACGGCAAGCCGCGCTCGGCTTCCGTGGTGACGCTCGAACCCTCGACCTTCTCCGTCGTGCAGCGCGAGCCGCTGCGCGACGCGATCCGCCGCAATCCCGACTTCGCCCTCGACATGATCGGCAAGGTGATCGAGCGGGCGCGGGAGGCCACGGACAACGTGAAGAACCTCGCGCTCCTCGACGTCTACGGGCGCGTGGCGCGGCTGTTGCTCAACATGTCGGTGGAGAGCGAGGCCGACGGGAAGCTGCGCATCCCGGACAAGATCACGCAGCAGGAGATCGCCGAGCGCGTGGGCGCCTCGCGCGACATGGTGAGCCGCATCTTCCGCGACCTCACCGTCGGCGGCTACATCACCGTCGAGAACCGCATCATCACGATCAATAAGAAGCCACCCGCAAAGTGGTAGGCAGCGGGGACGGCGTTCGACCGGACGATGGATCGCCGGTCAACGCCAGCAAGCGCTCGCGCATGGCTCACCGACGATCGCCCGCGAAGTGGCAGGCAGCGGCTACTTTTTCTTCGGGCGCTTCCAGCCCGGCTTCACGACCTGCTTCTTCTCCGTGAGCGAGAGCTCGCCCGCGGGCGCGTCGCGCGTGATCGTGGCGCCCGCCGCGATGGTGGCGCCCTTGCCCACCCGCACCGGGGCGACCAGCTGCACGTCGGAGCCGATGTGCACGTCGTCCTCGATCACGGTGCGGTGCTTGGCGGCGCCGTCGAAGTTGCAGGTGATGGTGCCCGCACCGACGTTCACGTCCCGGCCGACGCTCGCGTCGCCGATGTAGGAGAGGTGGTTCACCTTGCTGCGCGGGCCGATGTCGCTCGCCTTCACCTCGCAGAAGTTGCCCACGTGCACCTCCTCGGCGAGCGAGGTGCCCGGGCGGATCCTCGCGTAGGGGCCGATGCGCGCGTTCTCGCCGACGCTCGCCTCCTCCAGGAGGCTGAAGGGCCGGATCTCGGTGCCCGCGCCGACCGCTACGTCGCGCAGGATGCAGTTCGCGCCGATGCGCACGCCCTCGCCCAGGACCACCTTCCCCTCGAAGATGCAGTTCACGTCGATCGCGACGTCCTTGCCGCAGGTGAGCTCGCCGCGCACGTCGATGCGCGCGGGGTCCGCCAGCGTCACGCCGGCGTCGAGCAGGGCCTGGGCACGATCCATCTGCAGGAGCCTTTCGAGGCGCGCGAGCTCGCCCCGGGAATTCACGCCGAGGCACTCGGCGGGGTTCTGCGGCCGCCGCACCGCCACGGGAAAGCCTTCCGCCACGGCGGCGGCCACGACGTCCGTCAGATAATACTCGCCCTGCGCGTTGTCGTTCCCGAGGCCGGAGACCCAGGCCTCGAGCTTCGCGAAGGGGGCCGCGAGGATCCCGGTGTTCACCTCGCGCAGCGCCTTCACCTCGTCGGTCGCGTCGCGCTCCTCGACGATCCTCGCCACGCGGCCCGAGGCGTCGCGCACCACGCGGCCGTAGCCGCGCGGATCGTCCACTTCCTGCGTGAGGATCGCGAGCTGGTTCTCGGCGGCCGCGTCGGCGAGCGATCTCAGCGTCCCGGTGGCGATGCGCGGCACGTCGCCGTAGAGGACCAGGACGACGCCCAGCGCGTCGAGCTTCGGCAGCGCCTGGCGGACCGCGTGCCCGGTGCCGAGCTGGCGTTCCTGGACGGCCCATGCCACGTCGGGGCCTGCGAGGCGCGACGCGACCGCCTCGCCGCCATGGCCGATCACGACGGCGAGACGGGCGGGCGCGAGGCGGCGGGCCGCGTCGAGGACGTGCTGCAGCATCGGCCGCCCGCCGAGCGGATGCAGCGCCTTGGGCAGGCGCGAGCGCATGCGCTTTCCCTCGCCCGCGGCGAGGACGACGATCTGCAGGGGCTGGGTGGTCATGCGCGGGCGCCGTCGCGGGGAAGGGGACAAATAAAAAGGGCAGGATCGATTGATCCTGCCCGAATGTGTTGCGCCTCTAACTCAAGGAGTTTCGTGATCTCCCCCCTCAACCCAGGCGACAAACCCGGTTCGGAGCTCGTCGCTTCCGTACGGACTTCCACGACGTGAGACTGCACGCATTTTAGCACAGGCACGCGGGTCGCGCGAAGCCGAAGCGCCCGCGGGCTACCGGACCTGGCGCAGCTTCTTGATGGCCGCGAGCTGCGCCACGGACTCGGCGAGCACCGCCTGGGCCTCCGCGATCTCCATGTCGCCGGTGCGGTTGTTGATCGCCTCCTCGGCGGCGCGCTTGGCCTCGAGGGCCTTCGCCTCGTCGAGGTTCTCCGCGCGCACGGAGGTGTCGGCGAGCACCGTCACGACGTGGGGCTGCACCTCCATCATCCCGCCGGAGACGTAGATGATCTCCTCGCGCTCCTCGCCCGGGATCTTGATGCGCACCGTCCCCGGCTTGATGCGCGTGAGGAGGGCGGCGTGCTCCGGGAGCACGCCGAGCTCGCCCGCCTCGCCGGGCGCGACGACCATCTCGGCCTCTCCCGAGAAGATCGCCTGCTCGGCGCTCACGATGTCTACATGCAGTGTCTTGGCCATGGATTACCCTCGACCCGTCGCCGCCCCGGGGGGCGCCGGGATCATTGCAGCGTCTTGGCCTTCTCGAAGGCCTCTTCGATCGTGCCGACCATGTAGAAGGCCTGCTCCGGGAGGCTGTCGCATTCGCCGTTCACGATCATGTTGAAGCCCTTGATCGTGTCCTTGAGCGTCACGTACTTGCCGGGCGAACCCGTGAAGACTTCCGCCACGTGGAACGGCTGGGACAGGAAGCGCTGGATCTTGCGTGCGCGGGAGACGGCGAGCTTGTCCTCCGGCGAGAGCTCGTCCATGCCCAGGATCGCGATGATGTCGCGCAGCTCCTTGTAGCGCTGCAGCACGGCCTGCACGGCGCGCGTGGTGCCGTAGTGCTCCTCGCCGACGACGTTGGGGTCGATCTGGCGCGAGGTGGAGTCGAGCGGGTCCACGGAAGGGTAGATGCCCAGGGC
>CALEJW010000157.1 GCA_937898635.1 uncultured Pseudomonadota bacterium
GCCGGCGTGCAGGCGCGGCCGGCGACGTCCTTGCAGTTGCGGCGGAACCACTTGTCGACCTTGCCGGCGCTGGTGAAGCGCTCGGGGTTCGCCGAGGGCGCGAGCGGGGCGATCGCCTTGCCGGTGACGGCGTGGCGGCCCTCGGCGGCGGGCTGGCCGGTGTGGCAGGAGGAGCAGCTCCACTCGCCGCCGTGGGTGGCGGAGAAGAAGGCGCGGCCGCGCTCGGGGGAGGCGGCGAAGGCCGGGTCGGCCTGCCTCGCTTCCCGGACGAAATCGTCGCGGAACTGTGTCGGGGTCCCGGCGGCGGCGGGGAGGGCGGCCGCCAGGGCGAGGGCGGCGAGGCTTGTCGTGCGCACGGCGATCTCCTTGCGGGTCGATGTCGATGCGCGAATCCTGACGCCGCCTCCTTAACCCCCCCTTAACGCCCCGAAGGAATGGTTACGAGGAGGAGGCGGGGGCGGGCTAGAGTATTCTTCCGACCTTCCGCACGAGACCGCCATGTTCGCCGCCATGGAAACCCGCGCCGCCTCGCCCGAACCCGCTCCCGCCCCCCGCCCGCGGGTGCTTCTCGTCGAGGACAACGCGCGGCTCGCCGCCTCGATCCGCGACTACCTGCAGAAGCACGGCGTGGAAGTGCACGTCGAGGGCAACGGGCTCGCGGTGGCCGCGCGCATCGAGCGCCTGCGCCCGGACCTCGTGATCCTCGACCTCATGCTCCCCGGCAAGGACGGTCTCGCCATCTGCCGGGAGCTGCGCCGCGCCGACCGCACGCCGGTCCTCATGCTCACCGCCAAGGGCGAGGACATCGACCAGGTGCTGGGCCTGGAGATGGGCGCCGACGACTACGTGGTGAAGCCCGTGGAGCCGCGGGTGCTCCTCGCGAGGATCGAGGCGATCCTGCGCCGCACGCGTCCCGCCCCCGGCGCGCCGCGCGAGGCGAAGCTCGCCGCGGGCCGCCTGGAGATCGACGCCGGCCGGCGCAGCGCCGCCATCGCGGGCCGCTCGCTGGAACTCACCACCGGCGACTTCGACATCCTCTGGCTCCTCGCCTCGCGCCAGGGCGCCGTCGTCACCCGCGACGAGATCCTGCGCGTGGTGCGCGGCATCGACTACGACGGCCTCGACCGCTCCATCGACGCGCGCATCTGCCGGTTGCGCAAGAAGCTGCAGGACGCGGGCGGGGCGGAGTCGATGATCAAGACCGTGCGCCTGCGCGGCTATCTTTTCGCGGG
>CALEJW010000158.1 GCA_937898635.1 uncultured Pseudomonadota bacterium
CAGGTCCGCGGCGGGCCGGCGCCGGCGAGCACGAACTCCTCGATCGCCGCGCGGGCCCGCGCCTCGTCGCGCGGATCCTCCACCCAGACCTGCGGAGCGGCCGCGTCCACGGGCAGCTCGCCGATCGCGCCGGCGGCGTTCGCGTTGAGGATGCGCACGCGCACGCCGCGCGCGGCCAGCACGCCGGCGACGATGTGGGCGTCGGGGAGGTTGGCCGCGTTGTAGACGCGTTTCACGGGCGCCAAGCGCGACGGGCCGCCCCTCGGGGGCGGCCCGTTCGCGCGCTGCGGATTCCCGCGGGGCTCAGAAGCGCACCGAGAGCGTGCCGCTGAAGTAGTCCTCGCTGAGGCCGCTGCGGCCCGTGATCTTCGAGTAGTTGAGCCCGTAGGCGACCGACGGGTTCAGCGTCCCGCGCACGCCGACGGTCACGGTCGCCCAGCTCGAATCCGCGGGCTGGTAGGCCGGCAGCTCGTAGGTGTTGCCGGAGATGAGCGACAGGGGCGAGGCGGAGACCAGGCGCTCGGCGTCCTTGCGCTCCTTGTCGGCCGTGAATTTCGCGTACGGCGTGAAGGCGCCGAAGTCGAACGAGGCGCGAAGGCCCAGGCTCGCCACTTCCGAGCGGCGCTTCTGCGTGCCGATGCGCAGGTTCGCGCTGCCCGCGCCGGATTCCTCGAAGGCGTTGATCTCGGCATCCTGGGAGGTCCAGCCGAGGGTCGGCCCGACGGTGAGCTTGCCGACCTGGAAGTCGTAGCCGGCGTTCACGGTGGCCGAGGAGCTCGCCCCCGACGGGGAGGACTGGGCGACCCGCGTGACCTGGCCCAGGCGCACGTTGCGGCGCGAGTCCGAGATGTCCAGGTTGGCGATGCTCGCCGAGCCGCTCGCGTGGAAGCCGCCCGAGCGCGCGCCGAAGAAGACCGACGCCAGGTTCTCGCGGCTGCGGAATCCGCCGCGATCGCCGCCGAAGTTGCCGTTCGACGTGGTCCGGCCGAGGGCGGCGCCGATCGTCACCGACTCGTTCGCCTTCATCGTGAGGCCCACGGCGTAGGCGCGGTTGCTGGAATCGAAGCCCGGCTCGTTGCCGCGCGACTCGACCTCGAAGTTGCCGTCCCCGGCGGAGGCGAAGGCGGAGAAGGTGCCCGGCGAGGCCTGGCCGATGGCCAGCCCGTCGGCGAGCGTCCGCACGTGCGCCGCGCGCGTGCGCAGCGCCACCTCGCCCAGCATCGAGTAGGCGACCGGCCCCTCGATGAGGGAGGTCGCGAAGTCCGCGACGATGCGGTGCGCGCCGGTGGTCGGGTGCACGCTGTCGGCGAAGAGGTAGCTCTGGTCGGCGTTGGCCGCGACGAGGTTCGTCGGGCCGCAGAACTGGGAGCTGCCCGACATGGTGATCGGCGGGAAGGGGCCGCAGGCGATGCCCGTGGTGTTCGTGAAGCCGTAGGCGGCCGGGTCGGCCTTGATCTCGTTCAGGAGCGTGAACACGTCCACGGGAATGGCGCGCAGGCCCGCCGAGACGAGGCCCGTGTAGAGCGTCGTGTTGTAGCCGGCCGATGCCGCCGTGGCCGAGGCGGCGTTGGTGGGGCCGGTGGCGATCGCGAAGGGCGTGATGCCGAGGTTGGGCAGCGCGAACACCATCACGTAGCGGGCGCCGGCGGCGTACAGGCGGCCGACCTGCTGCACCTCCGCGGCCGCGGCGGCGAGGAGGTTCGTCTGGAACTGCGCCTGGGTGATCGTGCCCGCGCCCAGCAGGGTGAAGTTGTTGAGGAAGTCGTTGCCGCCCGCCCACACCGTATGCAGGGCGTCCGGGTCCGCGGCGCCGCCGCTGCGGGCGAGGTACTCCGTGATCTGCGTGCTCACCGGCCGCTGGGCGAAGCCCGGCGGGGTGGACGGGGAGTTCGTGGCGACCGTGGCGCCGCCCTGGGCGAAGATGCTGCCGTTCGCGTTGGAGGGTGCCGCCGTGACGCCGTAGTAGGAGGAAACGAGCTCGGACCACACCGGGCCCGGGTTGGTGGTGAAGCGCCCGAGGGCTGCCACGGTGGCCGAGGGCAGGCCCAGGCCCGCGAGGAAGGGCCGGTAGTAGCCCGCGTCCGAGAGGCTGTCGCCGAAGACGACGACGTTGGAGAACTGGACCGCGTTCGCGCCCGGCGCGGCGGCGGCGAAGAGCGGGAGCAGCAGGGCGGGCAGGACGCGGCGGACCGGCTTCATCGTTTGTCTCCTCCGGGAGAAGTGCTTGTTGTGGAAGTCAATATACCCTACGCACGAGGCGCGCCTCGTGCAGCATCGTGGTGGCGATCTCCTCGATGGATTTCGTCGTGGAGTCGAGGAAGGGGATGCCCGCCTGGCGCATGAGCTTCTCCGCCGCGGCCACCTCGTAGCGGCAGTTGTCGGCGGCCGCGTACTTCGAGTCCGGCCGGCGCTCCATGCGGATCTGGTGCAGGCGCTCGGGGTGGATCGTGAGGCCCCAGACCTTGTGCTTGAGCGGGATGAGCGAGGGCGGCAGGCGGTTCGCCTCGAGGTCCTCGGGGATCAGCGGGTAGTTCGCCGCCTTGATGCCGAACTGCATCGCGAGGTAGAGGGAGGTGGGGGTCTTGCCGCTCCGCGAGACGCCGACCAGCACGAGGTCCGCGTCCTCGAGCCCGCGGTGGGTCACGCCGTCGTCGTGGGTGAGGGTGTAGTTGATCGCCTCGATGCGGTGGTTGTAGTCCTTCGCGTTGCCGGCGCTGTGGCTCTTGCCCACGGCGTGGGTGGAGCGCTGGCCCAGCTCCTGCTCGAGGGGGACGATGAACTTGCCGAAGACGTCGAGCACCAGCCCCTCGGCCTTGTCGATCTCGGCGCGCACCGCGTCGTTCACGAGGGAACTGAACACGAGCGGGCGCTTGCCCGACTCGCGGTGCGCGGCGTCGATCTGCGCCACGGCCGCGCGCGCCTTCTCCGCGGAGTCGATGAAGGGCATGGTCACCGACACGAAGTCGATGCCGCCGAACTGCGAGATGAGGGAGGAGCCGAGGGCCTCGACGGTGAGGCCGGTGCGGTCGGAAACGAAGAAGACGCGGCGGCGGTGGGGCATGGAAGGTTCCGGGATCGTGGGCCCGGGCATCGGGCGGGCGGACGGGCTTGTCTCTCCGGCAGTTTGATGCAGCGCAGCAACCGCCGCAAGCCTCCGATATAATTGCAAATTCCGAACCGCCCGTCATCCCGGACCCCGCGAGCGAGCATGGCCAAGGCCTTCGTGTTACCCCTCGAGACGCTGCGCATGAGCGACGTGGCGTCGGTCGGCGGCAAGAACGCCTCCCTGGGGGAGCTGATCAGCCAGCTCTCCGCGGCCGGCGTGCGCGTGCCCGGCGGCTTCGCCACGACGGCGGAAGCGTTCCAGGAATTCCTGGCCGGCACCGGGCTCAAGGCGCGCATCGACGCGGCCCTCGCGAAGCTCGACGTGGAGGACGTGGGCGCGCTCGCCACGGCCGGGGCCGAGATCCGCGGCTGGATCGTCTCCGCGCCCCTGCCGCCCGCCCTCGACCACGCGATCCGCGAGGCCTACTCGCGCGTGGCCGGCGACGGCGACACGAGCTTCGCGGTGCGCTCCTCGGCCACGGCGGAGGACCTGCCCGACGCCTCCTTCGCCGGCCAGCAGGAGACCTTCCTCAACATCCGCGGCGTGGAAAACGTGCTCGACGCGGTGAAGCAGGTCTTCGCCTCGCTCTACAACGACCGCGCCATCGCCTACCGCGTGCACAAGGGCTACGACCACGCCGAGATCGCGCTCTCCGCGGGCGTGCAGCGGATGGTCCGCTCCGACACCGGCGCCGCGGGCGTCGTCTTCACCCTCGACACCGAGTCGGGCTTCCGCGACGTGGTGTTCGTGACCGCGAGCTACGGCCTGGGCGAGATGGTGGTGCAGGGCGCGGTGAACCCGGACGAGTTCTACGTCTCCAAGCCCTGCCTCGCCGCGGGGCGCCCGGCGATCCTGCGCCGCGGCCTGGGCGGCAAGGCGATCAAGATGGTCTTCACGAACGAGGCGAAGGCCCACAAGTCCGTCGTGCAGCGCGACGTCGAGCCCGCGGACCGCGACCGCTTCTGCCTCAAGGACGCGGAAGTCGAGGAGCTCGCGCGCTACGCGGTGGCGATCGAGAAGCACTACGGCCGCCCGATGGACATCGAGTGGGGCAAGGACGGCGGCGACGGCCGCCTCTACATCCTCCAGGCGCGGCCCGAGACGGTGAAGAGCCAGGAGAAGCGCCACGACCAGCTCACGCGCTACCGGCTCTCGCGCCGCGGCGAGGTGATCGCCTCGGGGCGCGCGATCGGCTCGAAGATCGGCCAGGGACGGGTGCGGGTGGTGAAGGACGTGGCCGAGATCGCCCGCGTGAAGGACGGCGACGTGCTCGTGACCGACATGACGGACCCGAACTGGGAGCCGGTGATGAAGCGGGCTTCCGCCATCGTCACCAACCGGGGCGGGAGGACCTGCCACGCGGCCATCATCGCGCGCGAGCTCGGCGTGCCCGCGGTCGTGGGCTGCGAGAACGCGACCGCGGTGCTGCGCGACGGCGACGAGGTGACCGTCTCCTGCGCCGAGGGCGACACGGGCTTCGTCTACGGCGGCAAGCTCGACTTCGACGTGGTCGAGGTCTCCCTCGAGCGCATGCCGAAGATCCCCGTGAAGCTCGCGATGAACGTGGGCAACCCGCAGCTCGCCTTCGACTTCTGCCAGCTGCCCAACGACGGCGTGGGCCTCGCGCGGCTGGAATTCATCATTTCCAACACCATCGGCATCCATCCGAAGGCCTGCCTGGAGTTCGAGAGGCTGCCGGCGGAGCTCAAGGCCCAGGTCGCGCGACAGTCGAGGGGCTACGAGAACCCCACGCGCTTCTACGTGGAGAAGATCGTCGAGGGCGTGGCCACCATCGCCGCGGCCTTCTGGCCGAAGAAGGTGATCGTGCGCCTGTCGGACTTCAAGTCGAACGAATACCGCAACCTCATCGGGGGCGCCCACTACGAGCCCACCGAGGAGAACCCGATGCTCGGCTTCCGCGGCGCCTCGCGCTACATCGCGCCGGCCTTCCGCGACTGCTTCCGCCTCGAGTGCGAGGCGATGCGCAGGGTGCGCGACGACATGGGCCTCACCAACGTGGAGCTGATGATCCCCTTCGTGAGGACGCTCAAGGAGGCCACGCAGGTCCACGCCATCCTGAAGGACTACGGCCTGGAGCGCGGCCGCAACGGGCTCAAGGTGGTGATGATGTGCGAGATCCCCTCCAACGCCATCCTCGCCGACGAGTTCCTGAAGCACTTCGACGGCTTCTCCATCGGCTCGAACGACATGACGCAGCTCACGCTCGCGCTCGACCGCGACTCGGGGCTGGTGATGGACGCCTTCGACGAGCGCGACGCGGCGGTCAAGCGCATGCTCTCGCTCGCGATCCAGGCCTGCCGCCGGCAGGGCAAGTACGTGGGCATCTGCGGGCAGGGGCCCAGCGACTACCCGGACCTCGCCGAGTGGCTCATGCAGGAGGGGATCGAGTCCATGTCCCTCAACCCCGACACCGTCGTCGAGACCTGGCTGCACCTCGCGAAGGTCTCGGGCAAGGCCTCCGCCGGCGCTTCATGAGCGCCTGGCGCTTCGCGCGCCTCGACGAGCTCAGCGCGCGAGAGGTCCACGACATCCTCCAGGCGCGCACGGCCGTGTTCGTGGTCGAGCAGTCCTGCGTCTTCCAGGACATGGACGGCGCCGACCCCGACTGCTGGCACCTCTTCTCCCGCGAGGACGGCGCGATCGCCGCCTACTGCCGCCTCGCGCCCCCGGGCCTGAAGTTCGCCGAGCCCTCCATCGGGCGGGTGATCACGACGCAGCCGGCGCGCGGCCGGGGCCTCGGCAGGGCCCTCATGCAGGAGGGGCTGCGCCGCTGCACGGACCTCTGGCCGGGGCGCGCGGTGCGGATCGGCGCGCAGCGCCACCTCGAGGCGTTCTACCAGTCGCTCGGGTTCGCCACCGCTTCCGCGCCCTACGACGAGGACGGCATCCCGCACGTCGAGATGCTCCGCCCGGCGCAGACCCCATGACGCTCAGGATCTTCGGCATCGCCGCCTCGCGCGCCATCCGCTGCCTGTGGATGGCCGAGGAGCTCGGCATCGCCTACGAGCACGTCCCCATCCATTATCGCGACGACCCGGACGGCCCGCTCGGGAAGAACTCGCCCGCCTTCCGGCGCGCCAATCCCCTGGGCCGCGTCCCGGCGATCGACGACGAAGGCCTCGCGCTTTCCGAGTCCATGGCCATCAACCTGTACCTCGCGCGCAAGCACGGGCGCGGCCTCTGGCCCGCCACCCTCGAGGGGGAGGCGAAGGCCTTCCAGTGGTCCTTCTTCGCCGTGACGGAGATCGACCCGCCCATCGTGGAGTGGGCCTCGCACGCCTTCGTGCTGCCGGAGGACCGGCGCGAGCCGGCCAGGGCCGCGGCGGCGCTGGAGAAGCTGCAGGAGCCCCTCGCCGTGGTGGATGCCGCGCTCGCGAGCGCCCCGTGGCTCGCGGGCGAGGCGTTCACGGTGGCGGACCTGAACCTCGCCGCCGCGATGTTCCGCGCGCGGCGGATGGACAACGCGGCGCGGCCGCACCTCGCGCGCTGGCTGCAAGCCTGCTTCTCCCGGCCCGCCGCGCGGCGGGCGTGGGCGATGCGCGGCGAGTGAACCGACGGACGAGACCTGGGGAAGAAGACATGGGCAAGGCATTTTCGGGCAAGTCGGTGCTGGTCACCGGATCGACGAGCGGCATCGGCCTGGGCATCGCCCGGGCCTTCGCGGCCGAGGGCGCGGGCGTGATGCTGAACGGGCTGGGCGAGGCGGCGGCGATCGAGGCGCTGCGCGCGGGGATCGAGAAGGAATTCGGCGTGAGGGCGTTCTTCCACGGCGCCGACATGACGAAGCCCGCGCAGATCGAGGAGCTGGTCCGCGCCGCCGAGTCGGCGCTGGGAGCCGTGGACATCCTCGTGAACAACGCCGGCATCCAGCACGTCGCGCCCGTGGACGAGTTTCCGCCCGAGCGCTGGGACGCGATCCTCGCGATCAACCTCTCCTCGGCCTTCCACGCCACGCGCGCGGCGCTGCCGGGCATGAAGAAGCGCGGCTGGGGGCGCGTGATCAACGTGGCTTCCATCCACGGGCTGGTGGCCTCCCCCTTCAAGAGCGCCTACGTGGCCGCCAAGCACGGCGTCGTGGGATTCACGAAGGCCGTGGCGCTCGAGGTGGCGGAGCAGGGCATCACCGTGAACGCGATCTGCCCCGGCTACGTCTGGACCTCGATCGTCGAGAAGCAGCTCGACGACCAGATCCGCGTGCACGGCCTGCCGAAGGAAAAGGTGATCTCCGACATCATGCTGGCGCCGCAGCCGACGAAGAAGTTCATCCGGATCGAGGAAGTGGCCGGGGTCGCGCTCTACCTCGCGGGCGAGGCGGCGGGGCAGGTGAACGGCACGGCCGTCGCCATCGACGGCGGCTGGACGGCTCGCTAGGCGCCATGGCCCGCCGCCGCGCCGCCCCACCCGCGGACACGGCCGCGGCGAACCCCGCGACGGGCGTGCTCGTCACCGGCTTCGATCCCTTCGGTGGCGAGGACGTGAATCCCTCGTGGGAGATCTGCGGCCGGCTGCCGGCCGCCATCGGCCACGCGCGGCTCGACACGGTCCGCGTGCCCACGGAATTCCGCCGCGCGATCGAGGTCGCCGCCGGGGCGATCGAGCGCCTCGAGCCCTCGCTCGTGATCCTGCTGGGCCAGGCGGGGGGCCGCGCGTGCCTCTCGGTGGAGCGCGTGGCGATCAACGTGGACGACGCGCGCATCGCCGACAACGCGGGGTGGCAGCCCGTGGACGAGCCCGTGGCGCCGGCGGGCCCCGCGGCCTATTTCGCGACGGTGCCGGTGAAGGCGATGGTGGCGGCGATCCGCGAGGCCGGCGTGCCGGCGGAGGTGTCGAACAGCGCCGGCACCTACGTCTGCAACCACCTCCTCTACGGCGTGCTGCACTTCCTCGCGGCGAGCGGCCGCGACGCGCGCGCCGGCTTCATCCACGTGCCGTGGCTCGAGAGCCAGGCGATCTCCCGGCCGGGCGAGCCGGCGATGGCGCTCGCGACGATGGCGCGCGGCGTCGAGGCCGCGATCGCCGCCGCCCTTTCGACCGCCGTCGATGTGAAAATGGCGGCCGGAACCCTCGACTAGCCCGCCGAAGCCCATGACCGACCAGCCCCTCTGGAGCCCCTCCCCGGAACGCGCCGCGGCCTCGTCCCTGGCCGCCTTCATCGCGTTCCTGAACGAGCGCCACGGCACGCGGCTCGCCGGCTACCCCGAACTGCACCGCTTCTCCGTGGAGCGGATGGAGGATTTCTGGCTCGCCGCCTGGGATTTCTGCGGCGTGATCTCCCAGGCGCGGGGCGGGACCGTCATTGCCGACAAGGCGAAGATGCCGGGCGCGCGCTTCTTCCCCGACGCGCGCCTGAACTTCGCGCAGAACCTGCTCCGGGTCTCCGGCGGGCCGGGGGACTCCCGGGCCCGTGACGCGAGCGACCTCGCGATCGTCTTCCGGGGCGAGGACCGCGTGCGCGCGCGGCTCACCCACGGCGAGCTGCGCGAGGCGGTCTCGCGCCTGCAGCAGGCCTTCGCGGCCGCGGGCGTGAAGGCGGGCGACCGGGTGGCGGCCTTCATGCCCAACCTGCCCGAGACGGTCATCGCGATGCTCGCCGCCGCGAGCCTGGGCGCGACCTTCACCTCCTGCTCGCCGGACTTCGGCGTGCAGGGCGTGGTCGACCGCTTCGGGCAGGTGGAGCCGAGGATCCTCATCGCCTGCGACGGCTACTTCTACAACGGCAAGCGGGTGGACACGCTCGGGCGCATCGCCGAGATCGCGAAGCTGCTGCCCACGGTCGAGCGCGTGGTGATCGTGCCCTACGTCACGCCGGCGCCCGACGCGACCGCGGTGCCGCGCGGGGTGGCGCTCGCGGACTTCGTCGCGCCCTTCGCCCCGAAGCCGCTCGCCTTCGCGAGCCTCCCGTTCAACCACCCGCTCTACATCCTCTATTCCAGCGGCACCACCGGCGTGCCCAAGTGCATCGTCCACGGCGCGGGCGGCGTGCTCCTCATGCACCTGAAGGAGCACGTCCTGCACTGCGACGTGAAGCCCGGCGACCGGCTCTTCTACTTCACCACCTGCGGCTGGATGATGTGGAACTGGCTCGTCTCGGGGCTCTCGGCCGGGGCGACGCTCCTGCTCTACGACGGGTCGCCCACGCTTTCGCGCGGCGCCGTCCTCTTCGACTTCGCGGACGAGGAGGGCATGACCCACTTCGGCACCTCCGCCAAGTTCCTCGACGCCATCGCGAAGCTGGGCCTGAAGCCGGCCCGGTCGCACCGGCTGGAGAAGCTTCGCGTGATGCTCTCCACCGGCTCCCCCCTCGCGCCGGAGGGCTTCGACTACGTGTACCGGGACGTGAAGGCGGATCTCTGCCTTTCCTCGATCAGCGGCGGCACGGACCTCGTCGCCTGCTTCGCCGGCGGCGCGCCGATCCTGCCCGTGTGGCGGGGCGAGCTGCAGTGCCCGATGCTCGGGATGAAGGTCGAGGTGTGGAGCGACGAGGGCAAGCCCCTCTCGGGGGAGAAGGGCGAGCTCGTCTGCACCGCGCCCTTCCCGACCATGCCGCTCGGATTCTGGAACGACCCGGACGGCCGCAAGTACCGCTCCGCCTACTTCGAGAAGTACGAGAACGTCTGGTGCCACGGCGACTGGAGCGAGGTGACGCCCCACGGCGGGATGGTGATCTACGGCCGCTCCGACACCGTGCTCAATCCCGGCGGCGTGAGGATCGGCACCGCGGAGATCTACCGCCAGGTCGAGCGCCTGGAGGAGGTCGTCGAGTCCATCGTCATCGGCCAGGACTGGCAGGGCGACGTGCGCGTGGTGCTCTTCGTGAAGCTGCGCGAGGGGCTCGCGCTCGACGAGGCGCTCGTGAAGCGCATCCGCGAGACCATCCGCAACAACACGACGCCGCGGCACGTGCCCGCGGTGGTGGCGCAGGTGACGGACATCCCGCGCACCAAGTCGAACAAGATCGTGGAGCTCGCCGTGCGCGCCGTGGTGCACGGCCGCCCGGTGAGGAACGCGGAGGCCCTCGCCAACCCCGAGGCGCTGGAGCAGTTCCGCGACCGCCCGGAGCTCGCCCGCTGAATCCGGGCGCCGGGTGCGGCGCTCAGGGCCGGGCCATCGCCTCCATGCCCAGGCGCGAGCCGCCGGGCGTGGCGAGGCGCTCCTCCACGAGGCTCGCGAGGAACGCGGGCTCGTAGGCCGCCAGCAGGTGCGGCTGCCAGTGCGAGAGGTAGTAGCCGATCTGCGACTCGAGGTCCTCCATCTCCACGAGGACGCCCCAGGTGGCCTCGTCCCACTGGAAGCGAAGCCCCAGTTCCCAGAAGGCGGCGTTGAGGGCGTCGCGGCCGGTGGCGGCGGCGGCGCGGGCGGGGTGGCTCAGGTCCATGGCGTTCCTCCGGGGCTCGTTTCGTCCACGGTACTCGCCGAAATCATTAAGTAAAAGTAAAATGAAGTTTGGCCTGCATTAAGCGATCACTTAATCATGCGCAATGCCACGCTCCGCCAGCTGCGCGTCTTCGAGAGCGCAGCGCGCCACCTCTCCCTCACCCGCGCGGCCGAGGAGCTGCACCTCACCGCCCCGGCGGTGTCGATCCAGGTGAAGCAGCTCGAGGGGCACGCGGGCGCCGCCCTCTTCGAGCGCGCGGGGCGGGGGCTGAAGCTCACGCCCGAGGGCGAGGAGGTGCTCGGGCACGCGCGCGGCATCCTCGGCCACATCCGCGGCGCGGAGGAGGCGATCGCCGAGCTCGAGAGCCTTTCCCGGGGCCGGCTCGACGTCGCGGTGATCAACGCGGGGGACCACTTCTTTCCCTGGATCGTGGCGGCCTTCCGCCGCGTGCACCCCGGCATCCGCGTGCGCCTCACGGTGCAGAACCGCGGCGAGCTCCTCGCGCGCCTGGCCGCCCACGAGATCGACCTCGCCGTGATGAGCCACCCGCCCGTGGAGCCGGGCCACGAGGCCACGGCCTTCGCGCCGCACCCGCACGTGATCGCCGCCGCCCCGGGGCACCCCCTCGCGGGCAAGCGCCGCATCCCGCTCGCGCGCCTGGCCGCCGAGCCGCTCCTCGCGCGCGAGGCGGGGTCGGCCACGCGGCTCGCCATGGACCAGGCCTTCGACGAGGCGGGCCTCGTGCCGCGGATCGAGATGGAGATCGCGAGCAACGAGACCATCAAGCAGGCCGCCGCCGCGGGCCTCGGCGTGGGCTTCCTCTCGGCGCACGCGTTGCGCCAGGAGCTCGCCCTCGGTAGCCTCGTGATCCTGGACGTGGAGGACTTTCCCGTGATGCGGCAGTGGTTCGTGGTCCGCCGGCGCGACCGGCGCCTTCCCGGCATCGCGCAGGCCTTCGAGCGCTTCGTCGTCGAGCACGGCGAGGCGCTCATCGGCCGGGACGCGGTGAAGCCCGTCCGGCGCCGGGGTCCGCGATGAGCAAGCGCTCGCCCGTCCAGTACATCCTCTTCTCCGTGGCGACCTCGGTCGTCACCATGGCCCTCAAGGCCGGCGCGTGGCTCCTCACGGGCTCCGTGGGCCTGCTCTCCGACGCGCTGGAATCGGGGGTCAACCTCGCGGCGGCGCTGGTCGCGCTGGTCGCGCTTTCCTACGCGCAGGCCGGCGAGGACGAGGACCACAACTTCGGCCACCAGAAGGCGGAGTATTTCTCGAGCGGGATCGAGGGCGCGCTCATCTTCGTGGCCGCGGCGGCGATCATCTGGAGCGCCGTGCCGCGCCTCATCGTTCCCCGGCCCCTCGAGCAGGTGGGGCTGGGCCTCGCCCTTTCGGTGCTGGCGGCGGGCGCGAACCTCCTGTGCGGCTGGTTCCTGCTCAAGGGCGCGCGCGAGCACCGCTCGATCACGCTGGAGGCGGACGCGCACCACCTCCTCACGGACGTGTGGACCACCGCCGGCGTCATCGTGGGCGTGGCGGTCGTGCACTTCTCCGGCTGGCTCGTCCTCGACCCGCTGATCGCCATCGCCGTGGCGCTGCACATCCTGTGGACGGGGGGCAAGCTCATCCACCGCTCCTTCCACGGGCTCATGGACCGCGCGATTCCCGAGGCCGAGCGCGAAGTCATCGTCGGCGTGCTGGAGCAGCTGAAGCCCCTGGGAGGGCACTTCCACCGCCTGAGGACGCGCGCGGCGGGTCCCAAGAGCTTCGTGGACGTGCACATCCTCGTCCCGGGCTCCATGAGCGTGCACGACGGCCACGACCTCGCGCACCGCCTCGAGCAGCAGATCGAGGCCGCGCTGCCCCACGTCGAGGTGCTCACCCACCTCGAGGCCATCGAGGACCCGCGCAGCTGGGAAGAGTCCGGCGAGGCGCGTCCATGACGGCGCCCGCGAACGCCGCGAAGGCGGATCCTCCCGCGGCCCTCGGCCCGGCGCAGGACCGCGGCCTCGCCGATTCCCTCGCACGGATGGGCCTCGCCGTCCCGGACGCGCGGTTCACGCCGCTGGAGGGCGGCGTCTCCTCGCTCATCGTGCGCGTCGACGCCGCGGGGCGGACCTTCTGCCTCAAGGGGGCCCTCGCGAAGCTCAAGGTCGCCGCGGAATGGACCGCGCCCCTCGAGCGCAGCGGCGCCGAGGTCGCGTGGATGCGCCTCGCGGCGGGTGTCGTCCCCGGCATCGTCCCGGAGATCCTCGGCGAGGACCGCGAGGGACACGCCTTCGCGATGGCCTTCCTCGATCCCTCCTCCCATCCCGTCTGGAAGGCGCAGCTCCTCGCGGGCCACGCCGACCCGCGCACGGCGCAGGCGGTGGCCCGCGCCCTCGCGGCGATCCACCGCGCCACGGCGGGCGACGAGGCCTGCGCGCGGGCGTTCGCCAACGACGCGAACTTCTTCGCCCTGCGCCTCGATCCCTACTTCGGCGCGGCGGCCGCGGCGCACCCGGACTGCGCGCCGGTCCTGCGCGAGCTCATCGCGGCGACGGCGGCCGCGCGGATCGCGCTCGTGCACGGCGACGTGAGCCCGAAGAACGTCCTCGTGGGGCCGTCGGGACCGGTGCTGCTGGACGCGGAATGCGCGTGGTACGGCGACCCGGCCTTCGACGCGGCCTTCCTCCTGAACCACCTGCTGCTCAAGTGCGCGTGGCGCCCGGCCTCGGCGGCGGGCTACCTCGCGTGCTTCGACGCCTTCCGCGAGGCGTACTTCGCGGGCGCCGGCTGGGAACCCGCGGCGGCGCTGGAGGCGCGCACGGCACGGCTCCTCGCGGCGATGCTGCTCGCGCGCGTGGACGGCAAGTCGCCCGTCGAGTACCTCACCGACGAGGGCGCGCGCGAGCGCGTGCGCCGCTTCGCCCGCTCGCTGCTGCTCGGCGGCGGGGAGAGCCTCGCCGCGATCCGCGAACGCTGGGCCCGGGAGCACGCGGCGTGAGCGCGCCCACGAGGATCGCGGGCGTCGCGGGGCGGCGCGTGTGGGACTCGCGCGGCCGGCCGACGGTGGAGGTCGAGGTCGCGCTCGCCGGCGGCGCGCGGGGCCGCGGCATCGCGCCGGCGGGCGCCTCGCGGGGCCGGAACGAGGCGATCGAGGCGCGCGACGGGGGCGAGCGCCTCGGCGGCCTCGACGTGAGCGGCGCCGTGGCGAACGTGAACGGGCCCATCGCCGCGGCGCTCGCCGGCCGCGACGGCGCCGACCAGGCGCTCGTGGACGAACTCCTCATCGCCATCGACGGCACGCCGCAGAAGTCCCGCCTCGGCGGCAACGCCCTCATCGCGACCTCGCTCGCGGTCCTCCAGGCGGCCGCGGCCGCGCGCGGCCTGCCGCTGTGGCGCCACCTGGCCGGGGACGGGCCGGTGAGCCTGCCGCTGCCGGAAGTGCAGGTCTTCGGCGGCGGCGCCCACGCCGGCCGGCGCGTGGACATCCAGGACTTCCTCGTGATGCCCGTCGGCGCGCAGAGCTTCGACGAGGCGCTCGTGATGGTCGCGGAGGTGTACCGCGCCGCGGGCGATCTCATGGAGGCCGCGGGGCGGCGCTGCGGCGTCGCCGACGAGGGCGGCTGGTGGCCGGATTTCGCGACCAACGAGGAGGCGCTCGGCATGCTGGCCCGGGCGATCGAGAAGGCGGGCTACCGCCACGGCGAGGTGGTGATGTCGCTCGACGTGGCGGCTTCCGAGTTCGGCGCGAACGGCCGCTACCGGCTCGGGCTCGAGGGGCGCGAGTACGGCACGGCGGAGTGGATCGAGGTGCTCCTGGGCTGGACGCGGCGCTACCCCATCGTCTCCGTGGAGGATCCCGTGGCCGAGGACGATCCGGAGGGCATGCGCGCGTTCACGGCCGCGGCGGGGGACCGGCTCCAGGTGATCGGCGACGACTTCCTCGTCACCAGCGCCCCGCGCATCGCGGCGGCCGCGGCGGCCGGCCAGTGCAACGCCGCGCTCATCAAGCCCAACCAGGCCGGCACGGTCACCGAGACCTTCCGCGCGCTCCTCGCCGCGCGCGAGGCGGGCTGGACGACGGTGGTCTCCGCCCGCTCCGGCGAGACGGAGGACGCGAGCATCGCCCACCTCGCCGTGGGCTGGAACGCCGGCATGCTGAAGGTGGGCTCGTTCGCGCGTTCCGAGCGCATGGCCAAGTGGAACGAGTGCCTGCGGATCGAGTCCGCCCTCGGCGCCTCGGCGCGCTTCGCCGGGCGCGAGGCGCTCGGCGCCGGGCCGGCCGCGAGGCTGGAAAGCCGGGTCCCAAAGGGGCTATAGTCAGCGCCCATGGCGACCGCCACGACCGCATCCCCCCAGGTGCCCGCTCCGGGCGTCGACCGCAAGCTCACCCTGAAGGAAGTCCTCGAGTGGCTGGTGCAGGACGGCCGCGTCGTGCGCGAGGACGCGGTGAAGCTCCTGCAGGACCACGCGCGGGCCCGCGCGGGCAAGCACCCGGTCACGATCATCGCGGAGGCGCGCCTTCGCTCCCCGGTGCCGCCCAACGGCCCGCTCAACGCCGAGATGCTCGCCGCGTGGCTCGGGGCGCGCTTCCAGATCCCCTTCTTCCACATCGACCCGCTCAAGATCGACCTGCGGGCGGTCACCGACGTGATGTCCTCCGAGTACGCGCAGCGCCGCGGCATCCTTCCCGTGGAGACGAGCGGCAAGGAGGTGACGATCGCCACCTGCGAGCCCTTCATGCGCGCCTGGGAGACGGAGCTCGCCGAGATGCTGCGCCTCACGGTGAAGCGCGTGATCGCGAACCCCGCGGACATCGAGCGCTACCAGGGCGAGTTCTACAACCTCGCCAAGAGCGTGAAGCGCGCCGAGAAGGCGGGCGTGCAGACCACGGGCCTGTCGAACTTCGAGCAGCTCGTGGAGCTGGGCAAGGCCGGCCGCCAGCTCGACGCGAACGACCACCACATCGTCCACCTGGTGGACTGGCTGTGGCAGTACGCGTTCGACCAGCGCGCGAGCGACATCCACCTCGAGCCGCGCCGCGACGCGGGCGTGATCCGCTTCCGCATCGACGGCGTGCTGCACGAGGTCTACCAGATCCCCTACCCGGTGCTGGTCGCCATGACCGCGCGCATCAAGATCCTCGGGCGCATGGACGTGATGGAGAAGCGCCGCCCGCAGGACGGGCGCATCAAGACGAGGATGCCCGACGGCGAGGAGATCGAGCTGAGGCTCTCGACGCTGCCCACCGCCCACGGCGAGAAGGTGGTGATGCGCATCTTCGACCCGGAAGTGCTGATGCGCGACTTCGGCGACCTCGGCTTCACCAAGGAGGAGACCGAGACCTGGCGCCACCTCACCAGCCAGACGGGCGGGATCCTCCTGGTCACCGGCCCCACGGGCTCGGGCAAGACGACGACGCTCTACACCACGCTCAAGCTCCTCGCCACGCCCGAGGTGAACGTCTGCACCATCGAGGACCCCATCGAGATGGTGGACCCGCGCCTGAACCAGATGCAGGTGAACGCGGACATCGACCTGAGCTTCTCCACCGGCGTGCGCGCGCTCATGCGCCAGGACCCGGACATCATCATGGTGGGCGAGATCCGCGACCTGGAGACCGCCGACATGGCGGTGCAGGCCGCGCTCACGGGCCACCTCGTGCTCTCGACGCTGCACACGAACGACGCGCCGTCGGCCGTGACTCGTCTCCTCGACCTGGGCGCGCCCGCCTACCTCCTCAACGCCGCGCTCCTCGGCGTGATGGCGCAGCGCCTGGTGCGCACGCTCTGCCCCCACTGCAAGCAGAAGGTCTCCTTCCAGCGCGAGGACGACCACGCGACCTGGAACGCGATCTGCGCGCCCTTCAAGGCGCCGCCGCCCGCCGAGGTCTGGCGCCCCGTGGGTTGCCTCGAATGCCGCAACACCGGCTACCTCGGCCGCGTGGGCATCTACGAGATCCTCACGCTCACCGTGGACATCAAGCGCCTGCTCGTCGCGGAGCCGGACCTCGCGAAGCTCACCGACGCCGCCTACCGCTCCGGCATGCGCCCGCTGCGCCTCTCGGGCCTCATGAAGGTCGCCCAGGGCATCACGACCATCGAGGAAGTCCTCAAGGTCGCCCCCGTCTGAGACCCTCGCCGTGAAGCAGAGCCTCTACGACCTGGTGGGCGTGCCGCCCGAAGCGCCGCGCGAGATGGTCGCGGCCGCCTGCCGCCGGCGCATCGCGCAGCTCGAGCGCGAGGCGACGGACGAGGCGAAGGCCGGCATCTACGCGGTGCGGGAGGCCTGGTCGATCCTCGGCGACGACAAGCTCCGCGCGGGCTACGACGCCTCGCTCGCCGCCGCGAAGGACGCGCCGGAGCCCGGGCGCCGCCCCGCGACGCAGGCGGAGCTCGCGAGCGCCAGTCTCGCCACCGAGCTCCTCAAGCCCCGCCACGTCCTCGCGGAGAACTGGGAGCGCTACCGCAAGCTCGTCTTCGTGATGCTCTTCGTGGGCTTCCTCGCGCTCTCGGCGGCGTGGAACGAGAGCCGGCGCAAGGCGATCGAAAAGCGCCTCGAGGACGCCAACTACGAAGCGGAGTACGGCAAGACCCGGGAGGAGGCGGCGAGGGAGGCGGCGCAGGCCGCGAAGGCCGCGACGCCCGAAAAGCCCGCGGAGCCCTTTTCCGCCGAGAAGTACGAGCAGGAGCTGAAGGCGCGCGAGGCGGCCATCCAGGACCAGGTCGCGCGCGAGCAGACGGCGAAGGAAGACGAGTTCCGCGAGAAGCTGCAGCAGGAGAACGACCCGCGCGCCGCCCGGCGCCGCGCGCGCAACCGCTAGGGGCCGCGCTTCGCCGCTTCCACGGGCGGCTCGCCCAGGATCTCGCGCACCAGCGCCGACTCCCGCGCGTAGAAGCCCTCCGTGTGGAAGGTCTCGGCGAGCCCGTAGAGCTCGTAGTCGAAGTGGTGGCACATCTCGTGCACCAGCGTGCGCAGGAAGGTGCGGAACCTCACCACGTCGTCGCGGGCCGCGGTGCGCATCCACACGCTCGCCCGCGCGGGCCGGCCGTCCTCCTCCGGCTCGTAGAGCCCGTGCAGCTCGCCCCCGGCGTCGCTCGGCCGCCGCGCGAGGACGCGGGCGCGCACGGGCGGGGTGGCGAGCTGCGCGTTGAGGGCATCGACGAGCGCCTGGCAGGCCGCCTGGGCGGCGCGGGGATCGCCCGTGGCGAGCGCGGGCTCGACCGCCCTGGCGAGCGCCACCAGCGAATCGGGCCGGGGAAGCGCGACGCGCCGGATCGCGTCGCTCTTGCGGTAGATGCGCTGCCGCGCGGGCGAGAGCCGGTCGTAGTAGGCGAAGGGCATGGCGGGGGGAATTCTAATAGACTCCCGCCATGATCCCGGTGTGCCTCGCGCGGCTCGCGCCCGTCCTCCTCGCGGGCCTTCTCGCGGCCGCCTGCGCCACCGCGCCCCCGGCGCCCCCGGCGGTCCCGCGCCTCGTGGTCGTGATCGTGCTCGACGGGCTGCCCCAGCGCCAGGTCACGGACTACCTCGACCAGCTCGGCCGCGACGGCCTGCGGCGCTTCCTCGACCGCGGCGCGTGGTTTCCCGAGGCGCGCTTCCCCTACGCGAACACGCTGACCGGCCCGGGCCACGCGACGATCCTCACCGGCGCCTCGCCGGCGGCATCGGGAATCATCGCCAACGAATGGCTGGACCCCGACACCGGCGCGCCGGTGTATTGCGCGGGCGATCCCGCGCACCGCTACCTCGGGCAGGGCGCGACGGGGATCGCGGGCACGAGCCCGCGCAACCTGCTCGCGCAGACGCTGGGGGAAGTCCTGGTGCGGGCCGATCCACGCTCGAAGGTCGTCGCCGTGTCGGGCAAGGACCGCGGCGCGATCCTCCTCGCCGGCCGGGCGGGCGCGGCCTACGTCTTCGTGCCGCGGACGGGGGAGTTCTCGTCCACCACCTACTACATGCCCTCGCACCCGGCGTGGGTCGCGGCCTTCAACGACGCGAAGCCCGCGGACCGCCACTTCCGCGCCGCCTGGTCGCCGCTGCTGCCCGAGATGGCCTACGGCCGCTCGGTGCCCGACGGGCAGCCGTGGTTCGCCTCCGGCGGGAAGCTCCCGATGACGATGGGCGAGGCGCTCGACGCGCCCGGGCCCGCGTTCTACGCGAGCCTCTACCGCAGCCCCTTCCTCGACGCGCTCACGCTCGACTTCGCGCGCGCCGCGATCGCGGGCGAGCGGCTCGGGGCCGACGACGCCCCCGACCTCCTGGCGGTGAGCCTTTCCTCCCACGACTACGTGAACCACGCCTGGGGCGCGGAGTCGCGGCTCTCCCACGACCACGTGCTCCAGGTGGACGAGCTCCTCGCCCGGTTCTTCCGCGACCTCGACCGCACGATCGGGCGCGATGGCTATGTCGCGGTGCTCACGGCCGACCACGGTTTCATGCCGGTGCCGGAATTCCTCGCGGGGCAGGGCCGCGATGCCGGTCGCCTCGACGCCCGCGCCACGCTCGCCCGGGTCGAGGCGGCGCTCGCCGCGAAGTTCGGCGCGGGACCGTGGCTGCGCGGGTGGAGCGCGCAGGGCCTCCTTTTCGACCGCGCGCTCGCGAATGCGCGCGGCGTGGACGCGAACGCGCTCGCGACGCTGGCCAGGCGCTCCCTCCTCGCCGAGCCGGGGATCGAGGCCGTCCACACGCGCGCGCAGATCGAGGGCGGCGACGACGCGGGCGCGCCCTGGATCGCCGAGGTGCGCCGGGGATGGCATCGCGAGCGCTCGCCCGACCTGCAGGTGGTCATGAAGCCCGGGTGGATGCTCACCACCTACCGCACCGGCACCACGCACGGCTCGCCGCACGACTACGACGCCCGGGTGCCGATCCTTGCGTGGGGCCCGCGCTGGGTGAAGCCCGGGCGGCGCGACGGGCCCGCGTCGGTCACCGACATCGCGCCCAGCCTCGCGGCGATGCTCGGCCTCGCCGCGCCCTCGGCGAGCGAGGGGCGGGCGCTGCCGCTCGCGCCTTGAGCCTCTACTACGCGGACCATTTCGTCCTGCCGCTGCCGCCGGGGCATCGCTTCCCCATGGCCAAGTACGCGCGCCTTCGCGAGCGGCTCGCGGCCAGCGGGGCGTTCCGGGCGGACGACTTCCGCGTGCCGCCCGCGGCGCGCGACGAGGAGATCCTTCGCGCCCACGATGCCGACTGGCTCGAGCGCGTGGCCGCCGGCGCGCTTTCGCCGCGCGAGATCCGGGAGATCGGCTTTCCCTGGTCGCCGGAGCTCGTGGAGCGCTCGCGCCGCTCGAGCGGCGCCACCGTCGCCGCCGCGCGCGACGCCCTCGTGCAGGGATGGTCCGCCAACCTCGCGGGCGGCACGCACCACGCCTTCCGCGACCGCGGCGAGGGCTTCTGCGTCTTCAACGACGCGGCGATCGCGGCGCGCGCCCTGCAGGCCGAGGCGGGGCTCGCGCGCGTGGCGGTGATCGACTGCGACGTGCACCAGGGCAATGGCACCGCGGCGATCCTGCGGGGCGACGACTCCGTCTTCACCTTCTCCATCCACGGCGCCCACAACTTCCCGTTTGCGAAAGAGGCGAGCGACCTGGACATCGAGCTCGCCGACGGCACCGGCGACGGGGAATACCTGCGCGAGCTCTCGCGCGGGCTGGACGAGACGATCGAGCGCGCCCGCCCGCAGCTCGCGATCTACCTCGCGGGCGCGGACCCGCACGAGGGCGACCGCCTCGGGCGCCTGAAGCTCACGCGGGAAGGGCTCGCGCGCCGCGACGAGATGGTGCTCTCGCGGCTCGCGGCGCGGGCGATTCCCGTGGCGATCGCGATGGCGGGCGGCTACGGGCGGGACCTCGAGGACACCGTCGCGATCCACGCGGCGACGATCCTCGCGGCGCGAAGGCTCCACGCGTGACGGACCGGCTCGAGGCGTGGTTCGCCTCGGAGGGCTGGCGCGCCTTCGGCTTCCAGCGCGAGGTGCGCGAGGCCTACCTCGCGGGAGAGTCGGGGCTCGTGCACTCCGCCACGGGCACGGGCAAGACGCTCGCCGCCATCCTCGGCCCCCTCGCGGAGGCGATCGCGGAAGGCGACGGTGCCGCCGCCGCGCCGGCGCTTCGCGTGCTGTGGATCACGCCGATGCGCGCGCTCGCCGGCGACACGCTCGAGTCGCTGCGCCGGGCCGTGCAGGGCGCGGGGCTCGCGTGGACGCTGGGGCTGCGCACGGGCGACACGCCGGCCGCCGAAAGGGCGCGCCAGGCGAGGTGCCTGCCGACGGTGCTCGTCACGACGCCCGAGAGCCTCTCGCTCGCGCTCTCGCAGCCGCAGGCGCGCGAGCGCCTCGCCACGGCGCGCGCGGTCGTCGTGGACGAATGGCACGAGCTCCTCGGCTCCAAGCGCGGCGTGCAGGTGGAGCTCGCGCTCGCGCGCCTGCGGCGCTGGAACCCGCGGCTTCGCACCTGGGGGCTGTCGGCCACCCTGGGAAACCTCGACGAGGCCCTCGAGCGCCTCACCGCCGGCGCGCCCGGGCGGCTGGTGCTGGGCGTCTCCGACAAGCCGGTCGTGATCGACACGCTCATTCCCGCGGATGCGGAGCGCTTCCCGTGGGCCGGGCACCTGGGCCTCGCGATGCTGCCCGACGTGGTGGCCGCGCTGGAGGCCTCGCGCACGACGATCGTCTTCACGAATACCCGCTCCCAGGCCGAGACCTGGTACCAGGCGATCCTCGAGGCGCGGCCCGACTGGTCGGGCATCGTGGCGCTGCACCACGGCTCCATCGACGCCGAGGCCCGCGCCTGGGTCGAGGCGGGACTCAAGGCGGGCCGGCTCAAGGCGGTGGTGGCCACTTCCAGCCTGGACCTCGGCGTGGACTTCTCGCCCGTGGAGCGCGTGCTGCAGGTCGGCAGCCCCAAGGGCGTGGCGCGCCTGCTGCAGCGCGCCGGGCGCTCCGGCCACGCGCCCGGGGCGGTGAGCCGCGCGAGCTGCGTGCCGACCCACGCGCTGGAGTTCGTGGAGGCCGCCGCCGTGCGGCGCGCGGCGCAGGCGCGGCGCATCGAGTCGCGCCGGCCCGTGGAGAAGCCCCTCGACGTCCTCGTCCAGCACCTCGTGACGCTCGCGGCGGGCGAGGGCTTCGTCGAGGCGGAGCTCAAGGACGAGATCCGCGCCACGCGCGCCTATCGCGACCTGGGCGAGGACGAGTGGCGCTGGGCGATGGACTTCGTCACGCGCGGCGGCGAGTCCCTCAAGGCCTACCCCGAATACCGGCGCGTGGAGGAGGTGGACGGCTGGCACGTGGTGCGGGACGCGGCGATCGCGCGCCGCCACCGGATGGGCGTGGGCACCATCGTCTCGGACGCCTCGATGGACGTGCGCACGATGAACGGCCGGCGCCTGGGGCACGTGGAGGAGTCCTTCGTGGCCTGGCTCAAGCCCGGCGACGCCTTCGTCTTCGCGGGGCACGCCCTCGAGCTCGTCCGGGTGGCGGACATGACGGCGTTCGTGCGCCCCGCGAAGGCGGGCGCGGCGACGGTGCCCCGCTGGCAGGGAGGCAGGAGCCCCTTGTCGAGCGAGGTGTCGGAGAGCGTGCGCGAGCTGCTGGAAGCGCACCTCGAGGGCCGCGCGGACGAGCCGGAACTGCGCGCGATCGCCCGTCTCCTCGCGCTGCAGGCGCGCTGGTCGCGCATCCCGCGCCGCCGCGAGCTCCTCGTGGAGCAGTGCGAGACCCGCGAGGGCCAGCACATCTTCGTCTATCCCTTCGAGGGGCGGCACGTGCACGTGGGGCTCTCGGCGCTCCTCGCCTGGCGGCTCGCGCGCACGCGCCCCGCCTCGTTCTCGCTCGCCTTCAACGACTACGGCTTCGAGCTCCTCTCGCGCGAGCGCTTCGAGCTGGTGCCGCTCCTGCGGGCGGGGCTCCTCGCGCCGGAGAACCTCCTGGCCGACGTGCTCGCGAGCCTGAACGCCGCGGAGCTCGCGAAGCGCCAGTTCCGCGAGATCGCGCGCGTGGCGGGGCTCGTCTTCCAGGGCTTCCCGGGCAGCCCCAAGTCGAGCCGCCAGGTGCAGGCGACGAGCGGGCTCGTGTACGAGGTCTTCGCGCGCTGGGACCCGGCGAACCCGCTCCTCGTGCAGGCCGAGCGGGAGGTGCTGGAACGCGAGCTCGAGTACTCGCGGCTCGCCGCGGCCGTGCACCGCCTCGCGGCAGCGCCGGTGGTGCTGCGCCGCACGGCGAAGCCCACGCCCTTCGCCTTCCCGCTGATGGTCGCCCGGCTGCGCGAGAAGCTCACGAGCGAGAAGCTCGCCGACCGCGTGGCGCGCATGCAGCTCGAGTTCGACCGCGCCGCGGACGCGGCGGACGCGGACTCGCAGGCGGAGCTCTTCCCGTGAGCGAGTGCCTCGTCGCGGGCGAGCGCCTCGTGCTGCTGGCCGAGCGCGCGGCGTGGTGGCCGGCGGCCCGCACGCTCTTCGTGGCCGACTTCCACCTCGGCAAGGCGGCGAGCTTCCGGCGCGCGGGGATCGCGCTGCCGGAGGGCACGACCGCGGAGAGCCTCGGGCGGCTCGAGCGCGCGCTCGCGGGCCGGGAGGTCGGCCACCTCGTCATCCTCGGGGATTTCCTGCACAGCGCCGAGGCGAGGGCGCCGGCCACGCTCTCGCGCTTCGGCGAGTGGAGGAGCGCGCGGCGCGAGCTCGCGATCACGCTCGTGCGCGGCAATCACGACGACCGCGCGGGGGACCCTCCGGGCGAGTGGGACATGCGCTGCGTCGATCCGGGCGAGCCCCTCGGCCCCTTCGCCCTCGTCCACGAGCCCGCGCCCGTGGCGGGAGGCTACGCGCTCGCGGGCCACGTCCACCCGGCGGTGCGCCTCGCCGAGCGCGGCGGGCAGTCGCTGCGGCTGCCGTGCTTCTGGTTCGGCCGGCGCGTGGGCGTGCTGCCTTCCTTCGGCGCCTTCACGGGCTCGGCCCTGGTGCGCCCCCGCAGCGGCGACCGCGTCTTCGTCGTCGCGGGCGACGAGGTCCTTCCGGTCAAGTGAAGGGCAGCGTCCCCTTCATCAGCGCTCGGGAGGGCGGATCTCGCCGAAGCGCGGCAGGAAGACGCCGCTGCGGCGGTCCTCGAAGAAGTGGGCGAGCGTCCGGCGCACGCTCGCGAAGGCGAGCTCGTCCCAGGGGACCTCCTCCTCGCGCACGAGCTTCACCTCCAGGCTTTCCACGCCCGGCGAGAAGTCGAGGTCGAGCAGCCTCGCGCGGAAGATCACGTAGACCTGGCTGATGTGCGGCACGGAGAAGAGGGTGTAGAGCTGTTCCACGCCGATGCGCGCGTTGGCCTCCTCGAGCGCCTCCCGCGCGGCGCCCTCGGGCGCCGTCTCGTTCAGCTCCATGAAGCCCGCGGGGAGCGTCCACAGCCCGTGGCGCGGCTCGATCGCGCGACGGCACAGGAGCACGCGGTCCTCCCACACGGGCACCGAGCCCACCACCACCTTGGGGTTCTGGTACTGGATGTGGCCGCAGGCGGGACACACGGCACGCGCGTGGGTGTCGCCGGCCGGGACATGGAATTCCACCTTGGCGCCGCAGGCGTTGCAGTGGTTGATCGGGACCGCGCCGCGGCTCATCGGGGCGCGCGCGAGGGCGTGGAAAGCATTTGCGCCATGGTATCATAAGCCTATGAAAACTCTCGGAAAAACGATTGCCTTGGCGGCCCTGGCCTGGGCCTTCGCGGCGCACGCGGTGTTCGCTCCGGGAGAAAAGGTGATCGTGCTCAACTCCGGCGACGGCAGCATCTCCATCGTCGATCCGGTGTCCAAGGTCGAGGAAAGGCGCGTGCCCGTGGGCAAGGAACCCCACCACCTCATGGCCACGCCCGACGACCGGGAGCTGATCGTGGCCAACGCGGCGAGCAACGACCTCGTGTTCCTCGACCCCGTCACGGGCGAGATCCTGCGGCGCATCCCCGACATCAGCGACCCCTACCAGATCGGCTACTCGCCGGACCGGAAGTGGTTCGTCGCCGCCTCCAACCGCCTCGATCGCGTCGACATCTACCACGCGGGCAGCTTCAAGCTCGCCAAGCGCCTCGCGATGCCGAAGGTGCCGAGCCACATCGCCTTCAGCGCCGACAGCCGGATCGCCTTCGTGACGCTGCAGGAATCCAACGAGATCGCGGCGATCGGGCTGGAGCGCCACGAGGTCCTGTGGAAGCTCGCGACGGGCAAGCAGCCCGCCGGCATCTGGATGACGCCCGACGACCGCCACCTGCTCGTCGGCATCACCGGCGAGAGCCACCTCGAGATCTACGACTGGCGCGCGAGGAAGCTCGTGAAGCGCATCCTCACCGGGCTCGGCGCGCACAACTTCGTCGCCCGCGGGGACGGGCGCCACGTGTTCCTCTCCAACCGCATGGCCAACACCATCTCGATGGTGGACCAGGAGACGCTCGAGGTGAAGGAGACCTTCCCGGTGTTCGGCGGCCCCGACTGCATGGAGGTCACGAAGGACGGCAAGCAGCTCTGGACCACCGCGCGCTGGATCCGCATGGTCACCGTCGTGGACCTGGAGACGAAGAAGGTCCTGCACCAGATCCCCGTGGGCAAGTCGCCGCACGGCCTGTACTTCCGCTCCCACGCGCCGCGCCGGTGAAACGCCGATCGATCCTCGCGGCCGTGGTCCTCGCCGCCCTGCCGGCGGCGGCCGCGCCCTGCACGGGCACCGTGTTCCTCACCTTCGACACGGGCCACATGGCGCCGGCCGAGGCGATCGCGGACATCCTCGACAAGCACGGCGTGAAGGCCACCTTCTTCCTCGCCGACGAGCGCACGAAGCGCGGCGACACCTCCCTCGACCCGTCCTGGGCGCCCTACTGGAAGCGCCTCGCCGACGCCGGCCACGCCTTCGGCTCGCACACCTGGCGGCACTGGTACTTCGCCGGCGACACGGCGGCGGGCAAGGTGCGATACGCGAAGCCGGGCACGACGCAGGGCGAGATCCTCGACGCGGCCGCGCTTTGCGCGGAGCTGCGCAAGCCCGAGGAGGCGTTCCGCGCCATGACCGGGCGCGGCTTCGACGGCCTGTGGCGCGCGCCGGGCGGGCGTTTCACGCCGATGGCGCTCGAGTACGCGAAGCGCTGCGGCTACGCCCACGCGGGGTGGACGACGGCGGGATTCAGCGGCGACGAGCTGCCTTCCGACCGCTTCCCGGGCGACCGGCTGATCGAGCGCCAGCTGCGCGACATCCGCGACGGCGACGTGCTCCTCTGGCACCTGGGCATCTGGTCCCGCCAGGATCCGCTCTGGCCGCGCCTCGACGGCCTCATCGCCGGGCTCAAGGCGAAGGGCCTGTGCTTCGCCCGCCTTCCGGACGACAGGCGGTGGAGCCGTTGAGCGCGATCGCCGCGGGCATCGGCGACCGGCTCGCGTCCCTGTGGACGTGGCTGCACGCCGCGCTCTTCGAGGCCGTGGTGCAGCCGCTCGTCTTCCACCTGGGCATGGTCACCTGGCTCGAGGCCTCCTTCGACGCGACCGAGATCTTCCTCGTCGGCGCCCTCGAGGTGCTGGTGCTCTGGGCGGCGCTCGGCGCCCTGGAGCGCTGGCGGCCGGTGGAGGTGTGGGCCGACCGCGGGGCGGTGCGCGCCGACGTGGTCTACACGCTCCTCGTGCGCCTGGGCGTGCTGCCGCTCGCGATCTTCTTCCTGCTGCTGCCCGTGGTGGACGGCCTGGACGGGTGGCTGCGCATGCACGGCTTCATCCCGCGCGGCCTGGAGGATCTCTTCCCCGTCCTCTTCGCCCACCCGCTCGCCTCCTTCCTCGCCTACCTCGTGGTGATCGACTTCGCGATGTACTGGCTGCACCGCGCCCAGCACTCGTTCGGCTTCTGGTGGGCCCTGCACGCGCTGCACCACAGCCAGCGCAAGATGACCTTCTGGACCGACGATCGCAACCACGTGCTCGACATGGTGCTCACCGACGCCGTGCTCGCGGTCCTCGCGCTCGCGGTCGGCGTGGCGCCCGGGCAGTTCGTGGCGATCGTGGCCGTCACGCGCGCGGCCGAGAGCCTCGCGCACGCGAACGTGCGCCTGTCGTTCGGGCGCGTGGGCGAGTGGCTGCTGGTGAGCCCGCGCTTCCACCGGCTGCACCACGCCATCGGGCTGGGCCACGAGGGGGCGCGGCAGGGCTGCAACTTCGCGGTGCTCTTCCCCGTGTGGGACCACCTCTTCGGCACCGTGAGCGCCACGCGCGAGTTCCCCGCCACGGGCATCCGCGACCAGCTGCACGGGCGCGACTACGGCGAGGGCCTGTGGCGCCAGCAGTGGCTGGGACTCAAGCGCATGGCGGGGCGCGCATGAGCCCCGCGCGCCTTCTCGGGCCGGCCCTGCTCGCGCTCGCCCTCGGGGCGGCCGCGGCGCCGCCGGCGGCGGAAGCGCAGCCGGCCGGGCTTCGCCTCGCCGGGACCTCGCACGCCTACCGGTACGAGGGCGCTCTCCCGAAGGCCGCGCCGGCGCCCGGCGAGCGGCGCACGCGCGTGGGTTCCGTCCGTGCCTCGCCGAAGGACTTCGCCGATCCGCCGTGGCAGGCCGTGCCGGGAGGCTACGCCGCGCGATTCGACGCGGTCTCCGCCGGGGCGCTCGGCCTGCGCGCGCGCCTCGATCTCGGCGGCGCCGCAGGCGCGCTCGAGCTGCGCGTGCGCGGCGACGACGGCCGCGTGGAGGCGATGGCGATCCCCGAGGGCGCGCGCGAGGCCTGGGGCCCGTGGACCGGCGGCGAGCGCCAGGCGATCGAAGTGTTCTCGCGCGAGCCGCTCGCCGCGGGGGCCGTGCGCCTGGGCGCGGTCGTGCACTTCGACCGGCCGCTGGAGGCGAAGGCGGCCGGCAGCTGCACGCTCGACACGCCCTGCAGCACCGGCAACGCCGTCCTCGACGCGGCCATCGCGGAACGCAAGAAGAGCATCGCGCGGATCTCCTTCGTCGACGGCACCCAGGCCTTCGTGTGCACGGGCACGCTCCTCGACTCGGGGAAGCACCCGACGCCCTACTTCCTCACCGCGAACCATTGTGTCGGCCGCGCCGCGGTGGCCAACAGCGTCACGAGCTTCTGGTTCTACGAGGCCACGGGCTGCGGTTCCGGCGCCGCGAGCCCGGACTTGCGCCAGGTGGCGGGCGGCATGGCGATCGAGTTCGCCGATCCCAACACGGACCACACGCTGCTCGTGATGAACGCCGCGCCGCCCGCGGGCGCCGCGTTCTCGCCGTGGAACCCGGCGCGGCTGCTGAACGGCCAGTCGGTGGTGAGCCTCTCGCACCCGGCCGGCGACGTCTCGAAGTGGGCCGAGGCCACGGTGAGCGGCACGACGCGCTTCCCCGACTGGGAGCAGTTCGCCTGGCTCACCACGTTCTCGCGCGGCATCGTGCAGGGCGGCTCCAGCGGCTCCGGCCTCTTCACCCTCTCCGGGGCGACGCTGGAGCTGCGCGCGATCCTCTCCGCGACCACGGTGAACGGGGCCGGGACGCTCTCCTGCACGAACCCGGACTCGTTCGGCGTCTACAACCGCTTCGACGTCTTCCAGCCGGAAGTGTCCCGCCGCCTCCTGGCGAGCCCGCCGCCGGTCGAGGACGACCACGGCGACCGGATCACGGAAGCCACGCCCATCGCGGCCGGCGCCGGAGAGACCACCGTGGCCGGCCGCATCGACTATCCCGGCGACACGGACGTCTTCCGCGTGACGCTCGCGCAGAAGGGCACGCTCGTCGCGCGGGCCGCGGGCGGCATGGATACGGTGGGCGTGCTGCTCGACGCGAACGGCGAGCGGATCGACTCGAACGACGACGCGGAAACGCGCGCGAACGACTTCGGCCTCACGAACACGCTCGAGGCGGGCACCTATTACCTCGCCGTGACCCGCTGGGAATCGGCGGGCACCGGACCCTACGCGCTCACGCTTTCCCTCTCGCCGGTGACGGCCAACTACACCGATCTCTGGTGGAACCCGGCCGAGTCGGGCTGGGGCATCAACCTGAACCACCAGGGCGCGATCGTCTTCGCCACGCTCTTCACCTACGGCGCCGACGGCGCCCCGGACTGGTTCGTGATGTCGCGGGGCGAGCGCCAGCCCGACGGCAGCTTCCGGGGCGAGCTCTACCGTGCGCGCGGCCCGGTCTTCCACGCGAGCCCGTGGAGCCCGATCACGCTCACGCCCGTGGGCACGATGCAGGTCGCCTTCCCGTCGGAGAACGCGGGGCGGCTCGACTACACGGTGGACGGCGTGGCGGTCACGAAGTCGATCGAGCGCCAGCGCTTCTCGACGCCGACGAGCTGCGCGTGGTCCGCCTTCGACCGCAGCTACTCCGGCAACTACCAGGACCTGTGGTGGAACCCGGCCGAGTCGGGCTGGGGCGTGAACTTCGCGCACCAGGGCGACATCGTCTTCGCGACGCTCTTCACCTACGAGGCGAGCGGGCGCAGCGCCTGGTTCGTGATGTCGCGCGGCGATCGCGTCCCCGGCACGCGCAGCTTCCAGGGGACGCTCTACCGGACCTCGGGGCCGCCCTTCGACGCGAACCCCTGGCGGCCCATCACCCTCGCGCCCGTGGGCTCGATGCAGGTTTCCTTCGGCAACGGCAACTCGGGCACCCTCAGCTACACGATCGACGGCATCCCCGTCACGAAACCGATCACCCGCCAGGTCTTCGCGAGCCCCGCCCCGCAGTGCGCCTCCGATGACTGAGGGCCCGCGCCAGGCGTCCACGGGCGTGGCGACGATCGAGTCGATCGACCAGGAGGGCGTGGGCGTCGCGCACGTCGACGGCAAGGTCACCTTCCTCGAGGGCGGCATCACCGGCGAGCGCGTGGCCTTCGCGCGCCGGCGCAGCCGCGGCCACTTCGACCTGGGCACGGTGACGCAGGTGCTCGCCGCCTCCAGCCAGCGGGTCGCGCCGCGCTGCGCCTACTTCGGCACCTGCGGCGGCTGCGCGATGCAGCACGTGGTGCCGGCGGCGCAGGTGGCGGCCAAGCAGCGCGTGCTCGAGGACAACCTCGCGCGCATCGGGAAGGTGCGGCCCGAGCAGGTGCTCGCGCCGATCCAGGGCCCTGCGTGGGGCTACCGGGGACGCGCGCGCCTTTCGGTGCACTACGTGGCGAAGAAGGGCGGGGTGCTGGTGGGCTTCCACGAGCGCAAGTCGAGCTTCGTGGCCGACGTGCGCTCCTGCGAGGTGCTGCCGCCGGCGGTCTCGCGCCTCATCGTGCCGCTGCGGGAGATGTTCACGGCGATGGCGCTGCGCGAGCGCCTGCCGCAGGTGGAGCTGGCGATGGGCGACGCGGTGACGGTGCTCGTGCTTCGCCACCTCGAGACCCTGGGCGAGGAGGATGCCGCGAGGCTCAGGGCCTTCGCCGACGAGCACGGCATCCAGTGGTGGCTGCAGCCGAAGGGGCCGGAGACGGCGCATCCCTTCTACCCGGAGGACGCGCCGGCGCTCGACTACGCGCTGCCGGAGTCCGGGCTGCGCCTCGCCTTCGGGCCGACGGAATTCACGCAGGTGAACGCGCCGGTGAACCGCGTGCTGGTGCGGCGCGCGCTGGACCTCCTCGACCCGAGGCCCGGCGAGCGCGTGGGCGACCTCTTCTGTGGCCTGGGCAACTTCACGCTCGCCATCGCGCGGCGCGGCGCCAGGGTCGTGGGGATCGAGGGCGCGGCCTCGCTCGTGGCGAGGGCGGAAGCGAACGCGCGGGCGAACGGCCTCGAAGGCGCCGCGTCGTTTCTCGTCCACGACCTCTACGGGGATGCGCCCGGCGCCCTGGAGCGCCTGGGGCCCGTGGAGCGCCTGCTCATCGACCCGCCGCGCGACGGCGCGATGGAGATCTGCAAGGCGCTGCCCGAGGCGGGCGCGCCGGGGCGCATCGTCTACGTCTCCTGCAGCCCCTCGACGCTGGCGAGGGACGCGGGCGTGCTCGTGAACGTGAAGGGCTACCGGCTCCTCGCCGCGGGCGTGGTCAACATGTTCCCGCACACGGGGCACGTGGAGAGCATCGCCGTCTTTTCGCGCTGACGCGGGC
>CALEJW010000159.1 GCA_937898635.1 uncultured Pseudomonadota bacterium
CAGCTTCGTCGCGCCGAAGCGCAATGCCGTGTGGGACGACGCGGGCTTCGTGGTCTTCACGGGGCCGAGCGCGTAGAGGGTCCAGCCCGCCAGGCGCGTGGCGGGATCGAGGACGCGGTCGCGGGAGGCGCCGCTCGCGGTGCCCGAGAAGGACCAGCGCGCCTTTTCCTTCGGTTTCTCGCCGGGCGTCTCCACGGCGAGCGCGAAGCGGATCGCGCCCGCGCCGGTGCGCTCGAGCGTTCCCGTGAGCGCCCACGGCGCGCCGAGGCGGGCGTTGGCGGTGGGCGTGGAGACGACGATCGCCGACTTCGCCTCGCGGGCGTCCACGGCGAGCTTGCCCGTGAGGGAAGCCGGCCCGCCGGGCGCGGCCGCGTCCAGGAGGCGCACGAGGAGCTTCAGGTTCACGATCGCGGCGTCGAGCGGGTCCACCTCGTAGCCGGGCTCGGGCGTGAATCCCTTCGTCGCGATCGCCTGCCCGCCCACGAGCAGCAGCGAGCCCCGGGTGCGGCCCTTGGGCCCGGGCGTGTCCATCTCCACCATCACGTCGGCGGGATCGGCGTAGGTGCGGAAGGTCCAGGTGCCGGCTTCGCCCCGGGGCGGCACCTTGACGGTGAGCGTGTAGTCCGCGAAGGCGGACCACGGCGAGGGCGGCGCCGCGGCGGCCCCGCCGATGGGCGGGTGGCCGGCGGGCATCGCGGGCTTCGCGCCCGGCTGGGCGAGGGCCGCGGGCGGCAGGAGGAGGAGCGAGACGGCGAGGAGGAAGGGGGCTCTCATGGTGGGCGGATTGTGCCCGAGCGCAAGGCGCCCGGTTTGACGCGGGATAAACGCTCCAGCGCCCTACCCGAGCGTCGAGGCGAGGAGCGTCGCGATCCCGAGGAAGGAAAAGAACCCCGCCACGTCCGTGACCGTGGTGAGCACGATGGACGAGGACTGCGCGGGGTCCATGCCGAAGCGCGAGAGCACGATGGGCACGAGCGCCCCGGCGATCCCCGCGATCACCATGGCGATCACCATCGCGCTCGAGATCACCATCACCAGCCCCGCCGAGCCGCTCCAGAACCACACGCCCACGGCGGTGGTGGCGGCGATCGCGAGGCCGTTCACGAGCCCCGCGCCCGCCTCCTTGCCGACCACGCGCGGCCAGTGGCGCAGGCTGATCTCGCGCAGCACCAGCCCGCGCATGGTGACCGCGAGCGCCTGCGCGCCGGCGTTGCCCGACTGCCCGGCCACCACCGGCAGCAGCACCGCGAGCGCGGTGAACCTGGCGATGGTGTGCTCGAAGAGGCCCACGACCGAAGCGGCGAGGAAGGCGGTGAGGAGGTTGATCTGCAGCCAGGGCAGGCGCTTCCTCACCGCGAAGAGCGGGCCCGAGAGCGCGCGCTCGTCGCGGCTCGCGCCCACCATGGTCTGGATGTCGATGCTGGTCTCCACCTCGATCGCCGCGAGGAGCGCCGCGTGGCGGATGAGGCCCACGAAGCGCCCGTCCACGGCGACCACCGGGAGCTCGGTGATGGCGCGGTGCTCGAGGATCGCCACCACGTCCTCGTGCGGGTCGAGGGCATAGACCACGGCGAGCACCGGGCGCAGGATCTCGCGGACCGGGAGCGAGGGCTCGGCCACGGCGAGGTCCTGGATCTCGACGCGGCCCGCGAGCTTGCCCTCGTCGTCCACGACGAAGAGCTCGCGCAGGCCGTGGCGCTTGAGCGCCCGGAGCCGCGCGAGCGCCTGGCCCACGGAGAGGTCGGCCCGCAGCGGCGTCACGTCGGGATCCATCAGCCTCCCGGCGGAGTTCTCCGGGTAGCTCAAAAGCTCCTTCAGCTCCCGCGCCACCTGGGGATCGAGCGCGGCGAGGCGGCGCTCGCGCTCGGCCGGGTCCCACTGCGCGAGCACCGCGACGCTCGCGGCGGGCTCGGCCTCGGCGAGGAGGTGGCGCGCGAGCTCCTCGGGCAGCGCCTCGAGGATCGCGCGGGCGATGTCGGCGCCGAGCGCCTGCCAGGTGCGCACCACCGCGTGCGCGGGCTGCGACGCGAGGAGCGCCGCGCCTTCCTCCGGCGGCATCGCCTCGAGCTGGCGCGCCGCCTCGTGGGGATAGTCGAGGAGGTAGCGCCGGTTGAGCGCGGAGACGGCGGGAAGCGGTGCGGCGCTCACGGCTCCTCCGGCAGCACGCGGCCGGCGGCGGGAATGGCCGCGAGACCCGCGCGCGCGAGACCCGACACCGCGTCCCAGTAGCCTCGCGCGAGGATTCCCGCCACGGTGTCGCTGCCGGACGCCGCGCGCGGGATGGCGCGCGAGCGCGCCTGCGCGAGCTTCGCGGAATCGAGGACGCCGATGAGGCGCTGGCCGCGCTCGACCACGGGCAGCGCGCTCGCCTGGCGCCAGCCCGGATGGGCCGCGGCGCCCGCGAGGGGCATGAACGCCGGGAGCATGCCCGCGGGCGGGCGCATGAGGGAGGCGAGCGTGGTGGTGCCGGGCGCACGCAGCAGCACGTGCAGGTCCACCACGCCGAGCAGGCGCTGGTCCTCGCCCACGACGAAGACGGAGGCCGCCTCGACGTCGGTGTCCACGCGCACGCGCTCGAGGGCGGCCGCGGCGGTGGTGGCGGGCGGCAAGGCGATGGTCTCGGGGTCGGCCCAGGCGCCCGCCGCGTCCTCGGGATAGCCCAGCAGCATGCGCGAGGCGATGGCCGTGGCCGTGGAGAGCCCCTCGACGAGGCGCGAGCGGCGCGGCTCCGCCACGTGGCGAAGGACCGCCACCGCGCCCTGCACGCCCGCGGCCGTGAGGAGCCCCAGCGCGGGCCCGTCCTCGAGGACGGCGACGATGCGCGCGGCCGCGGTGGGCAGCATCGCCGCGAGCGCCGGCGCCGCGGCCCGCGCGGGCAGCCGCGCGAAGAGCGCCGCCGCATCCGCGCCGGGGAGCGATTCCAGCACCCGCGCCGCCGCCGCGGGATGGGAGGAGACGAAGGCGAGGGTGAGGGTCTCGGCCTCAGCCATTGGCGGCGCGCCCCTTCACGGTGACGGGCAGCTCGTGCAGCAGGCGCGCGGGCACGAGGACGCGGCCCTCGCCCGTCTCGAGGACGAAGCCGGTCGCGGTGATCTCCAGGAGCCGGCCCTCGTGCTCGCCCACGCGCAGCGTCTGTCCCACGGCGAAGGCCTGGCGCAGGTGGTGCGCGGCGATCAGGTTGGCGACGAACTCGCGCGAGCCCAGGCCCACGGCGAGGGCGACGCCGCCGCCCACGGTCGCCGCGATGGCGCCCACGAAGAGGGCGAGGAAGGTGACGCGGATGCCGACCTGGTCGGCGCCGATGAGGATCGCGCCGGCGAGGATGCCCGCGCGCACGATGCGCGCCATCATCGCGCGCTGGCCGGGCTCCAGGCGCGGCAGCGTCGCCTGCACGAGGTCGGCGGCGAAGCCCGAGAGGAGCCAGCCCGCGACGAGGATCAGCAGCCCCACGGCGAGCGTGGGCAGGTACTCGATCAGCTTCGCGAGCCAGTCGGTGAAGGCCTGCAGGCCCAGCACCTGCGTCGCCGCGGTGATGAAGAGGAGCAGCACCACCCAGTACACGGCGGTGCCCGCGACGACGGAGGCGCGCGCGGCGCGCACCTGCGAGAGCGCGCCGGGAAGCCCCAGGCGCGGCAGCATCGTGTCGAGGAGGAGGATCGCGCGGCGGGTGAGCACGCGAAGGATCCGCGCGAGCACCCAGCCCGCGAGGAGCAGCAGCACCGCCGCGAGCACGCCGGGCAGGTGGTGGATCACGCGCTCCACGAGGGTCGAGGCGGCGCGGGCGAGGGAATCGCCCAGGCCGCTGGCGGGGTTCATCGTTCGGGCTCCCGGGAGTGTCGAGGGCAGGGAGGACGGCGCCTCCCGGGCCAGTATCGGCGAGGGGCGACGGGGGGTCAATCGCGCGCGCGGCGCCGGCGTATAGTGGCGCCACCGCCGGCGGCAACGGCGGGAAGAACGGACCTCGGGGGAGGGAACATGGAAGGATTCAAGGCGTCCGCGGACGTCCTCTTCATCCTGCTCGGCGCCATCATGGTCCTCGCGATGCACGCGGGGTTCGCCTTCCTGGAGCTCGGCACCGTGCGGCGCAAGAACCAGGTGAACGCGCTCATGAAGATCCTCGTGGACTTCTCGGTGTCCACGATCGCCTACTTCTTCATCGGCTACACGCTCGCCTACGGCGCGAACTTCCTCGCCGGCGCGGAGAGCCTCGCCGCGAAGAGCGGCTACGAGCTGGTGAAGTTCTTCTTCCTCCTCACCTTCGCGGCGGCGATCCCGGCGATCGTCTCGGGCGGCATCGCCGAGCGCTTCCGCTTCAACCCGCAGATCGCCGCCACCTTCGTCCTCGTGGGCTTCCTCTACCCGTTCTTCGAGGGCATCGCGTGGAACCAGGCCTTCGGCTTCCAGGCCTGGGCGAAGGCCGCCTTCGGCGCCGAGTTCCACGACTTCGCCGGCTCCGTGGTCGTGCACGCGATGGGCGGCTGGGTGGCGCTCGCCGCGGTGCTGCTGCTCGGCCCCCGGCGCGGGCGCTACACGAAGGAAGGGCAGGTGGTCGCCTTCCCGCCTTCCAACATCCCCTTCCTCGCGCTGGGCGCGTGGATGCTCACCGTCGGCTGGTTCGGCTTCAACGTGATGAGCGCGCAGACCCTCGACAAGGTGAGCGGGCTCGTGGCCGCCAATTCCCTGATGGCGATGGCCGGTGGCACGCTCGCGGGCCTCGTGGTGGGGAGGAACGACCCGGGCTTCGTGCACAACGGCCCCCTCGCGGGACTGGTCGCGGTGTGCGCGGGCTCGGACGTGATGCACCCGCTGGGCGCGCTCGCCACGGGCGCGGTGGCCGGCGCGCTCTTCGTCGCGATGTTCAACGCCACGCAGAACCGCTGGCGCATCGACGACGTGCTCGGCGTCTGGCCGCTGCACGGGCTCTGCGGCGCCTGGGGCGGCATCGCCTGCGGGATCTTCGGCGCCAAGGCCCTGGGCGGGATGGGCGGCGTCTCCTTCGCGAGCCAGCTCGCGGGCACCGCGCTCGGCGTCGCGATCGCGCTCGGCGGCGGGTTCGCGATCTACGGCGCGTTGCGGGCGACGGTCGGCATCCGCCTCGACCCCGAGCAGGAGTTCGAGGGCGCGGACATCGCGGTCCACCGGATCTCCGCCACGCCGGAGCGGGAAGAGCGCGCCTAGTCCCGGGCGGGCGGCGCGAGCTCGCGCAGGCAGGCCTCCATCACGGTCGTCCTGAGCGGCACGTCCTCGCAGGGGCGCGCCAGGTGCGGCGCCTTCGCCGCGATCTCCTCCTCGAGGGGCTCCCAGTCGCGGATCCTCGCCTCCCACGCCGGGGTGTTCGTGTTGGCCTGCCGCTTGCCGATCGCGACCAGCGCGTCGAGCGCGGCCGCCGCGCCCATGGCGAACTGCGCGCCGCGCACCTTTGGGTCCATGTGGTCGTGGAGGAAGCTTGCCTGCTCCTCGACCCAGGCGCGCACGGCGGGATCGCTCGCCGTGGCGTAGTAGGCGCGGGCGAGGTTCGCGACGAGCGCGGCGCGCAGCTTGAAGGTGGACGCGCCGGAGGTCGCGTAGCTGGCGCCCTCGAAGTCGCGCAGCGCCCACTCGAGGCGGGCCACGCCCTCCGCGCGGCGGCCCTGCTCGATCAGGAGGACGCCGTGGTTGTTGGCGAGCCGGAGCCGCCCGCTCGCCGTGCGGAGCCTCTCCGCGTGGGTCTCGGCGAGGCGCTCGAGGAGCGGCAGCGCGATCGCGGGACGCCCCGCGCGGGCGGCGGCCTCGGTGGCGCACTCGGTCGCGCGCACCACGCCCGCGCCGCGCTCCTTCTCGGCGAGCGCGAACGCCTTCTCGCAGGCGGCGAAGACCTCGGTCCAGCGGTTGAGCTCCCAGGCCTTCGAGGCGAGCGTCATCGCCTCCTCGTGGGTCGCGGGTCCGGCCGGCGCGTCGGCGCCGCGTCCGCAGCCCGCGACGGCGAGCGCGAGGCAGAGGCCGGCGCCCGCACCGGCCCGCCGCAAATCGAGTCCCATGCTAGTTCGGCGCCAGCGAGCGCGACATCGCCTCCGGCAGCGGGTTGGTCGCGCTT
>CALEJW010000160.1 GCA_937898635.1 uncultured Pseudomonadota bacterium
CGCGGACATCGCCACCACCATCGCCCAGCCGCGCGTCTACGGCTAGACGATCAGGCCGGCGGCACCAGGAAGGCGGGCCGGGGATGACCCCGGCCCGTTTCTCTTGAATTCGCGCTAGATGCGTTCCGGCTCCCAGCAATCCGTCGTGTAGGCCCCGTCCAGCCAGGGCCAGCAGGTCGTCCTCGAGCAAGGCCGCGAGATCCGGGCCGGCGAGAGCCCGCGATGCCTCGCGGAAGGCGCGCATGTAGCAGTACGCGGTGCCTTCGCGGTAGCTCGCGGCCAGCGTGGCGGCCGGGATCAGGGTGAGGTGCGGCTGGAGCGCGGGATTGATGGCGTGCGCGGAAACGTGTGACGCGATCTCGCCCGGGCGCCCCGTGAATCCTCGCAGGTGAAGGCACCGGGACATGCGCGGCCCGTCGTTCACGGGGTAGTTGTCCCAGAGGATAGGCTTGCGACGCAGGGCTTGCGCGACGCGCTCGAGGTGCCCGGGGCGGTACTCGCGGGAGCAGACTTCCTCCCCGGTCCAGTAGACGCCCACGCGGGGATCGAGCCTGCGGCCGAGTTCCTCGAGGTATCCGGCCGGCCGCTCCCCGAAGAGACCGTCCAGCACCCGGTCATCCGAGTAGTACGTCGGGCACGTCACGACCCGCGTCGCGCGCGTGGCCGCCATCGCGGCATGGACGATGTCGGCCTCCTTCGCCGCGAGGTCGGGAACGTCGCCTCGCGTGTCGTCGAAGAGGATCGCGAGGTCGTCGAGGCCGATCTCGTCCAGCGCGCGAACCTTGGCGAGGAAATCCGCCTTCGCCGTGCCGGTGTAGTCGCGATAGAGCTCGAAGGGGCTCAGGCCGATGCCGAAGCGCATGCCGAGGCTTCGGCAGTGCGCGGAAAGCTCTGCGAGCCCGGCCGTCGCCGCGTCCGGATGGCGCTCGCGCCACCGGCGACGCAGGAAGTCGTCCGCCTTCGGCGCGTAGTGGAAGAAGGAAAAGCCGAGCCGCCTCGCCTCGGCCGCCACGTGCTTGCGCTCCGCGTGGGACCAGGGGTTCCCGAAATAGCCTTCGATGATGCCGAGCTCGGGAGTCATGCCGTCGAGCCTACGCGACTCCCGGGGTTCATGCCCGGCCTAGAAGACGAGGACCTTGTCGGCCCGGGCCGTCCAGTCCGCGAGCTGGGCCAGCGTTGCGCGCCGCGCGCCTTCGACGCAGTCGGCGTCCGTCATGCCGCGGGCGTCCATGCAGGTGCCGCACAGCCCCACCTCTCCCTTGCGAAGCACCTTGCCGAGCATGACCTGGATGCTGTAGTAGCCCTCGGGTACCTTCTGCCCGGCCCGGGCGCAGCCCACCGCGTCGGCCATGAGGAAGACGCGCACCTGCTCGCCCTCCCTTCCGGAGAGCGCTCCCGCGAGTCGCAGCGCGTTGTAGGCGCGCTCGTTGCCGTACGGGGCGTCGTTGATGACGAAAAGCGAGGAGCTCACGTGAGTTCTCCGGGGATCGCGGGGTGGACGGGACGGGAGGCAAAGGGAATCGCCAGCATGCCGCCGAGCGAGACCGCGCGATCGTCGCCCGTGATGCCCTCCACGCCGATGCGCATCCGCTCCTGCGGCAGGCTCGCCTCGGCGCGGTAGGTGCCGAAGAGCCGGTCCCACCAGGCGAGGTTGAAGCCGAAGTTGCTGTTCGCCTCCGCCATCTCCATCGAGTGGTGGATGCGGTGCATGTCGGGCGTGACGATCAAGCGCCGCAGCGCGCGGTCCAGCGCCGCGGGAATCGCCACGTTGCCGTGATTGAACATGGCGCAGGCGTTGAGGAGGATCTCGAAGGCGAGGACGGCGGCGGCCGGCGCGCCGATGAGCGCGATGGCGGCGAGCTTCACGAGCATCGACAGCAGGATCTCGACCGGATGGAAGCGCGCGCCCGTCGTCACGTCGAAGTCGGGATCCGCGTGGTGGACGCGGTGCAGGCGCCAGAGGATGGGCACCGCATGGAACATCACGTGCTGGAAGTAGATCGCGAGATCCAGCGCGAGGAGGGAGAGCGCGAAGGCCGCCCAGAAGGGAAGCTCGAAGGCATTGAGCAATCCCCAGCCCCGACCGGCCGCCATCGCGGCGAAGCCGACGGCCGCCACCGGGAATGCGAGCCGCACCACCACGGCATCGACCGCCACGAGCCCGAGGTTCCCCGACCAGCGAACTCGCCTCGAGAAAAGCCGCGTCCGCCGGGGCGCGAACACCTCCCAGGCGGCCATGGCCGCGAACACCCCGAGGAACGCCCCCAGGCGCACCAGCAACTCCCAGTCGCCGACTCCGGTCGCCTGCATGCGAGGCCTCCGCTACCATGGGGGCACCAAAGCCCCCCTTGTTCAACTAGTTGGTTGAATAGTAGATTATATGCCCCCCTCCGCCAAGTCAAGCGAGGCCATGAAGTCGGCCCTGTACCAGCACATCGCCCGCGTGGCCGCCGCCCTGGCGAGCGAATCGCGCCTGCAGCTCCTGGAGTTCGTGGCGCAGGGCGAGCGCAGCGTGGAGACCCTCGCGACGATGACGGGGCTCTCGATGGCCAACTGCTCCAAGCACCTCCAGGCCCTGCGCGCGGCCGGCCTCGTGCAGGCCCGCAAGGAGGGGCTCCGGGTCTACTACAGCCTCGCGGGCGACGACGTCGTGTCGCTCTACTCCGCGCTGCACCACGTGGCCGAGAACCGGGTGGCGGAAGTCGAGAAGCTCGTGCGCACCTGGCTTCGCCACAAGGACGAGATGGAGCCCGTGCCGCCGGCCGAGCTTCTCGAGCGCGTGGCCAAGGGCCTGGTCGTCGTGATCGACGTGCGCCCTCCCGAGGAATACGCCGCCGGCCACGTGCCCGGCGCGATCAACGTCCCCATCGAACAGCTCGGTTCACGCCTGGCGAAGCTTCCCAAGCGCAAGGAGATGGTCGCGTACTGCCGGGGTCCCTACTGCCTGATGTCGTTCGACGCGGTGCGCACGCTGCGGGATCGCGGCATCAAGGCACGGAGGCTGGAGAACGGCTTTCCGGAGTGGCGGGCGGCGGGGCTTCCGGTGGAGCGCTGACGCGCCCGGGCGTTGCCGCCGGCGCACGCAGCGAATCCATCGCCGCCTGCACCCCTCCCCGCTCATGAGGTACCCCGGCATCCGTTAGCGCCAGCTCGATCGCGCCGAGCGCGCCGAGCAGCATGGGCTCGTTCAAGTCCCCCATGTGGCCGATGCGGA
>CALEJW010000161.1 GCA_937898635.1 uncultured Pseudomonadota bacterium
TCAATGGGTAAGAATTCGGGGCCTGGCGTGTTTTGCCTGGCCCCGAATTCTTGGGACCCATTCGACGGTCACGCTTGCGTGCCCAGGACTCGAAAAGGCTTTCCCGGGCGCGAGCCGGAACCCGATTCGCCATGTCCACGAAACTCACGCGGCGCTCCGATAGCGGCCGTAGGTGTAGTGCGCGGCGCACGCGCCCTCCGAGGACACCATGCACGATCCCATCGGCGTCTCGGGCGTGCACGCGGTGCCGAAGACGCGGCAGTCGGTGGGCTTCTTCACCCCGCGCAGGATCGCGCCGCACTCGCAGGCCTTGTTGTCCGGGACGCTGCGCTCGACCATCGCGAAGCGCCGCTCCGCGTCGAAGGCCGCCCAGGGCTCCTTGAGCCGGAGCGCGCTGTAGGGCACCTTGCCCAGGCCCCGCCACTCGAAGGCGCCGCGCAGCTCGAAGACGTCGGCCACCAGGGCCTTCGCCTTGGCGTTGCCCTCGGGGCTCACGGCGCGGGAGAACTCGTTCTCGACCTCGGCGCGGCCCTCGTTCACCTGGCGAACCAGCATCTCGATCGCCTGCATCACGTCGAGGGGCTCGAAGCCGGCGATGACCACGGGCTTCGCGTACTCCTCGGCGAAGTAGTCGTAGGGCTGGCTGCCGATGATGGTCGAGACGTGGGCGGGCCCCACGAAGCCGTCGATGACGACGGTGCCGAGGTCGCGCACCTCCGGGGACTCGAGGATGTGGGCGATGGCCGCGGGCGTGAGGACGTGGTTCACGAAGACGCTGAAGTTGCGAAGCCCCAGCGCGGCGGCTTCCCGCACCACCAGCGCCGTGGGCGGCGTCGTGGTCTCGAAGCCGATCGCGAGGAAGACCACCTCGCGCTCCGGCTCCTCCCGGGCGATCCGCAGCGCGTCGGAGGCCGAATAGACCATGCGGATGTCCGCGCCCTTCGCCTTCGCCTTCAGGAGCGAGAGCCCGTTCGAGGCGGGCACGCGCATCGTGTCGGCGTAGGTGCAGAGGGTGATGTTCGAGGCACCCTCACCCCCAGCCCCTCTCCCAGGGGAGAGGGGAGCGAAGTTCTCCCCTCTCCCGCTTGCGGGAGAGGGGCCGGGGGTGAGGGCGCCGAGCGCGAGGTCGATCGCCATGTCGATGCGCCCCACGGGCAGCACGCACACCGGGCAGCCCGGGCCGTGCACCATGACGACGTTGGCGGGCAGGAGGTCCGTCACGCCGTAGCGCGAGATGGCGTGGGTGTGGCCGCCGCAGAACTCCATGAAGTGGTAGGTGCGCGAGGGGTCGGCGATCGCCGCGATGCGCGCGGCGATGGTCTTCGCGAGCTCGCCGTCGCGGTATTCGTCGACGTACTTCATGCCGCGGCACCCGACTCGGCCAGCCCCGCGAAGAGGGCGAGCGTCTTCTCGGCTTCCCGCGGGTCGAGCTTCTGCAGCGCGTAGCCCACGTGCACGATCACGTAGTCGCCCGGCCAGACGTCCTCCACGAGCGCGAGCGAGATCTCCTTCCTCACGCCGGCGAGGTCGATCACCGCCTGGTCGCCCTCCCTCAGCTCGACCACCTGCGCGGGTATGGCGAGGCACATGTCAATGACTCCCTTGCGTTTGGCCGGCGGCGACGGATGCCGCCGCGACCCAGGCCTGTCCCAGTGCGATGCCGCCGTCGTTCGCCGGCGCCTCGCGGGCCTCGAGGACGGCGAGGCCGCCGGCCGCGAGCGCGCGCCGCAGGCCCGTGGAGAGAATCGCGTTCACGAAGCAGCCGCCGCCCAGCGCCACCGTCCCGAGACCCTCGCGGGCGGCGGCGGCGAGCGTCCAGCGGGCCAGCGCCTCGACGAGCGTGGCGTGGAAGAGCGCCGCGCCGAAGCCGGCATCGCGCTCGTCGGCGAGGCGCTCGGCGAGCGGCAGGAGGTCGAGCGTGCCGTCGTCGCCGATGCGCCAGAGCGAGCCCTCGGCCGCCACCGGCCCGTGGCTCGTGGCGAGCGCCTCGAGCTGCATCGCCGCCTGGCCCTCGAAGCTCGTGGTCTCGCGAAGCCCCAGCAGGCCCGCGGCGGCGTCGAACCAACGTCCCGCGGAGGTCGTCGGGGGCGACTGCACGCCGCGCTGGAGCATCTCGGCGACGATCGCCGCGCCCTCGCGCGGGAAGCGCTCCGCGATCCCGGCGCCGCGGCCCAGCGCGTGCAGCGCCGCCGCGGCCATGCGCCAGGGCTCGCGGGCCGCGCGGTCGCCGCCTGGCAGCGCGAGCGTGCCGAGGTGTCCCAGGCGCGCGAAGCTCGCGCCGTCCACGCGAAGAAGCTCCCCGCCCCAGGCCGTGCCGTCGGTGCCGAGCCCCACGCCGTCGAGCGCGAGGCCGATCACCGGTCCCTCGACGCCGTGCTCGGCGCAGACGGCCGCGATGTGCGCGTGGTGGTGCTGGACCGCGATTGCCGGGATGCCCCGCTCCGCGGCGAAGCGCGCGGCGAAGCGGCTGGACCAGAAGTCGGGATGCAGGTCGTGGGCGCAGGCCTGCGGACGCACTTCCAGGATCGCGAGGAGGTGGTCCACGGCCTCCTCGAGCGCCTCGCAGGTGGGGGCGTTGTCGAGGTCGCCGATGTGCGGGGAGAGGAAGGCCTCGTCGCCGCGGGCTACGCAGACCGTGTTCTTGAGCCAGGCGCCGGTGGCGAGCACGGCCGGGCCCGCGCGCGGCAGGCGGATCGCGCGCGGCGTGTAGCCGCGGGCGCGGCGCACGAAGGCGGGCCCTTCCGGGCTCGCGCGCACGAGGCTGTCGTCGCAGCGCGCGGCGATGTCGCGGTCGTGCACGAGGTAGGCATCGGCGATCCCCGCGAGACGGCGCACGGCCTCGTCGTTGCCGGTCACCAGGGGCTCGCCGCCGGGATTGGCGCTCGTCATCACCAGCAGGAGGTCCTGGGGCTCGCGCATCCACGCCGTGCCGCCGGCCGCGCCGCTCGCCGCGAGGAAGAGGAGCCACTGCAGCGGCGTCGAGGGCAGCATCGCGCCCAGGGCCGCCACGCCGGGCGCCACGCCCGCGAGGGCCTCGTCGCAGCCGCGGCGCTTCTCGAGGAGGACGATGGGCCGCTCCCGGGACTCGAGGAGCGTGCGGGAGTCCCCATCCACCCGCGCGAAACGCTCCAGGGAAGCGACGTTGGCGGCCATGACCGCGAAGGGCTTCTCCTCGCGGTTCTTCGAGGCGCGAAGGCGCGCGACGGCGCGCACGTTGCGCGCGTCGCAGGCGAGGTGGAAGCCGCCCAGGGCCTTCACCGCCACGACCTTGCCGGCGCGGATCTTCGCGAGTGCCGCGTCCACGGGATCCTCCCCGTCGCGCGGCGCGCCGTCCTCGCCCAGGAGGACGAGCGTGGGGCCGCACTCGGCGCAGGCATTGGGTTGCGCGTGGAAGCGCCGGTCGGCGGGATCGCGGTACTCCGCCTCGCAGGCCGGGCACATCGCGAAGCCGGCCATCGTGGTGCGCGGGCGGTCGTAGGGAACGCCGCGCGTGATCGTGAAGCGCGGGCCGCAGTGGGTGCAGTTGATGAAGGGGTAGCGGAAGCGCCGCCCGGCCGGGTCGAAGAGCTCGGCGAGGCAGTCGGGACAGGTCGCCGCGTCGGGCGTCACGGGTGTGGCCGCCGCCCCGCCCGCGCTGGGAGCGATGGAGAAGCCCGCGCGCGCGAGGACTTCGCAGGCCTCGTGCTCGACCGCGTCGACCCGCGCGAGCGGCGGCGCCTCGCCCGCCACGCGCCGGAGGAAGGCGTCGAGCGCGGCCGGGTCGCCCTCGACCTCCGCGAGCACGCCCTCGGCGTCGTTCCTCACCCAGCCGTCGAGCCCGAGCTCTTGCGCGAGGCGCCACACGAAGGGCCGGAAGCCCACGCCCTGCACGGTGCCGCGCACGCGCACGCGGCGGCGCTCGGCGGGCGGGGCGAGGACGGGGGTGTCCACGGCCGGCACCTAGGCCCTCGCCGCGTCCTCGGCGCAGGCGCAGGCGCCGCCGCAGGGCGTCACCTTCGCGCGCGAGGCGCGGCGCCGCCTCGCCTCCCGGGCGCCGCCGCGGATCCACTGCAGCCACGCCTCGAAGCCCGCGCCCGTCGTGGCGGACACGCGCAGGATCGAGATGGAGGGATTCACGCGCCGGGCGTTGGCCTCGGCGAGGTCCGCGTCGAACGCGAGGTGCGGCAGGAGGTCGCACTTGTTGAGCACCATGAGGTCGGCGGCGGCGAACATGTCGGGGTACTTGAGCGGCTTGTCCTCGCCTTCGGTCACCGAGAGCACCACCACCTTGTGCGCCTCGCCCAGGTCGAAGGCCGCGGGGCAGACGAGGTTGCCGACGTTCTCGATCATGAGCACCGCGTCGCTGGCGGGCGCAAGCTTCTCCAGCGCGTGGCGGACCATGTGCGCGTCGAGGTGGCAGCCCTTGCCGGTGTTCACCTGCACGGCCTTGGCGCCCGTGGCGCGGATGCGCTCGGCGTCGCGGGAGGTCTGCTGGTCGCCCTCGATCACGGCGATGGGGAAATCGGCGCCCAGGCGGCGGATCGTCTCCACGAGGAGCGTGGTCTTCCCGGAGCCGGGGCTCGAGACGAGGTTCAGCGCGAAGATGCCGCGCTGCGAGAAGTCGCGGCGGTTCGCGTTCGCCTCCTGGTCGTTCTTCGCGAGGATGTCGCGCTCGATCGCGACCGCGCGCGCCTCGGGAATGCCGGCGGCGTGGGAATGGGCCGGGCCATGGTCGTGATCGTGGCCGTGGCCGTGGCCGTGGCCGTGGCTATGGCCGTGGCTATGGCCGTGGCCATGGCCGTGTTCGTGGCCGTGCTCGTGCGCCTTGCCGTCGATCGTGAGTTCCCCGGTGCCGCATCCGCAAGTGGTGCACATCGCCTTCTCCTTTGATTGCTAGATTCCCAGCAGGTCCTTCACGCGCATCCCCGTTCCGTCGGTCACCTGGAGCTGGCCGCCGCCGCAGCGCGGGCAGAAGTCGCCCCGCATCGCGATCGGCACCGTGGCCGAGCAGCCGAAGCACCAGGCCGCGCCGGGGGTCTCGTCGATCGCGAGCACGGCCCCTTCCGCGACGCTGCCGCGCACCACGGCGTCGAAGCAGAAGCGAAGCGCTTCCGTCTCCACCGCCGCGAGCCGCCCGATCTCCAGCCGCACTTCCCGCACGCGCGCGAGACCCTCGCGCCGCGCGCTTTCCTCGACGATGCCGAGCACGCTCTCGGCGATCGACATCTCATGCATGGCCCGCCTCGTAGCGCACGCCCACGCAGGGATCGAGCGAGGCGACGAGCCAGCGCACCCGGCGCTCGAGCCCCGGGGCATCCCCGGCGGCGAGCCCGAGCGCGCCGCGCGAGAAGGCGCCCTCGGGATGGAAGTTCCATTCCGTGGGGGCGACGATGCGCCAGGCGGCGATGCGCTCGCCGTCGAGCGCCGCGCGGTGCAGCAGCAGCCCGCGCGCCGTCTCCACCCAGGCGATCGCCGAGCCCGAGCCGAGCGCGAGCGCGCCGTGCCCGTGGCCTTCGCCGCGCGCGGTGTCCAGCGAGACCAGCGCGAGCGCCGTCTCCACGAGCCGGGCGGAAAGCCGCGCGCCCACGCCCCGTCCCCAGGTGGCGAGCGCGTCCGCGACGAGCGGGTGCCCGGCCATGCGCGCGAGCGGCCCCGTCTCGCGCGGCTTGCCGCGCCAGTGGGGCGTGTCGTCGAAGCCCTCGTCGCCCTCGATCGCCAGCGCGAGCTCGCGCGCGAGCGCCGCGCCGCCGCCGGGAGGCAGGAAGTCCACGCCGCTCGCGCCGAGCCCCGCGTCGCCGGCGAGGACCTTCGCGGCGAGGCGCGCGACGCCGGTGCGTCCTTCCCGCGCCCATGCGAGGAGATCGTTCGCGCTGGCCAATCGCAGGAAATGCCCGGGCCGGCTGCCGAAGACCGCCTCCTCGGCCCAGTCCCGCACCGCGCGCGCGGCCGGCGCCGGATCGAGTCCCTCGTCCGCCGCGAGCAGCGGCGCGATCGCCTTCCTTCCCGCGGCCAGCGCCTCGACCTCGGGCGGAAGTCCCGCGAGCACGGGCCAGTCCACGAGCAGGCGCCAGGCGTGCTCCTGCGCCGTCTCCGCCGCGATCGCCGTGTCGCGCGCGATGCGGCGCCGCGCGCCGGGCTCCTCGCCACGCGCCGCCTCGACCGCGGCGCCCGCCGCGATCGACTGCGCGCGCCCGCAGAGCGCGAAGAGCGCCCCGGCGAGCGGCGCGGCCTCCGCGGCGCGGCGGCCGCGGAAGAGCGCGCCGGCCACGCGCGGGCGCTCGGCGCGGGCCTCGGCGCGGGTGACTCGCCCGGCCGCGGCGGCGATGCTCACCACGAGTTCACCCTCGATCGCCATGGGGGGCTCCCGAGAGTCGCCCGCGCAGGAAATCGCGCTTCGAGACCTGCGCGGGACGCGTGGCCTGCGAGGGCTGGAAGGCGTCCGCGCCCGGCGCGAGGGCGGGATCGAAGAGCGCGACGAGCGCGGCCTCGGCCGTGGCGACCGCGGTCTCGTGGTCGGCGAACGCATTCGCGGGGGAAAAGAGCGAGCAGGCGTGGTACTCGCCCACCGAGGGGTCGGCGCCGGCGACGAAGCGGAACTGTCCCGCGGGAAAGGCCACGAGGCGCTCGCCGCCCGCCGGCAGCGCGGGCCACTCGCCCTCGCCCGGCAGGAGCACGAGGTTCACCGACCACGGCGTCACGAGCGCGCCCAGCCACTCGCCCTGCCAGGGACGGAAGCCCACGGCCTGGACGCGCAGCGCGTCGTTGAGGAAGGGCAGGCCCGTCATGCGCGTCTTCCAGATGCGCGCGAAGGCCGCCTCGAGGCGCGCCGCGGGGAGCAGGGCCGGCGCCTCAGTCATCGTCGAGCTCCAGGAACTTCGTGCGCTCCGCGGCGCAGTTCGGGCAGCTCCAGTGCTCCGGCAGCGCGGCGAAGGGCGTGCCGGGCGCGACCTGCCACACGGGGTCCCCCGCGGCGGGGTCGTACACGGCCCAGCACACGCCGCACTCGTAGCGGCGCTCGCGGGTCGCGTCCGCTCGCGCGGCCATCAGGCGTCCTCGCGCAGCCAGCCGAGGAGGTCGCCCAGGCGCGCGAGGCTGTCCTCGTAGTCTTCCGGCGCGGCGCGCGCCGCCTCGGGCATGTCCACCACCTCGATCGTGTCGAGGATGAGCGTGTTCATGGAGTTGAAGTAGCGCACCCGCCAGACGCCGCGCGCGCGGGTGGCGGTGATGCGGCAGTTGCCGAAGCCGCGCGAGAGCACCTCGACGGGACCGGCGCCGAGCACCGCGTCGAGCGCGTCGTGGTCGGCCTGCGAGAAGGGCAGGAGCGAGAGGTTCACCACGTGGGCGGGCCGGCCGGGGCGCCAGGTGCGCGCGTGGTGGCGAAGCTCGCTCACGATCGCCGGCGCGTTGACGACCTCCGCGGGAAGCTGCCCCGCGTCGAGGCGCGCGCCGTTCGCCTGCGCGGCCGCGTCCTTCACCACCGCGGGCATGTCGTCGGCCTCGAGGATGTCGTCGAGGAGTTGTCCGAGGCCGTCGTCGCGCTGCACGCGCCAAACGCCCGCGAAGGCGGTCTCCTGCACGCGCCAGCCGGGCGTGCCGTTGCCCGGGCCCACGACGGCGCTCACCTCGCCCTGCCCCAGCGACTCGTTGAGCGCGCGCAGCGCCCCCGGGGCCATGGCCTTGAGGGAGAAGCGCGGCGCCCCGGGACGGCCGGGCAGGTGCCGGCGCATGGATTCCATGAGCTGCTCGATCACGTCGGCCGCGGCGGCGAGCTCCGCGGGCGCGGCGTCGCCCGGCGGGACGGGCGTGACGAGCGGCTCGGCCTTGGGCATCGGCAGGAAGGCGAGCTCCTCGTCCTGGGGCTGGGAGCCGGGGCCGGCGACGACGGGAATGGGAAAGTCCTTCATGGGGGTCTCGGCTTTCAGGCGCAGGGGGAAGCGCCGGCGACGGCGACGGGAATGGTCTTCGCGGGAAGCGCGCGCGGCTCGGCCTCGAGGAGGGCGTTGGCGAGCGAGAGGTACTCGGCCCACTCGCGCAGGCCCTCGATGTTGCCGAGCCAGGCGCCGCCGCGCAGGAAGACGAGCGCGGGCCAGCGGCGCACGCCCCAGGTCGACGCCTTCGCGTTGGCGAGCGGCGGGGGCAGCACGCCGATGCGGAAGGGCCGCGAGGCGGCCGAGCGGATCTCGGGGAGGATCACCGCGAGGTCGTTCACCTCGCGAAAGCGCGCGGGATCCTCGGTGAGGAAGAGCACGGCCTCGCCCGGGGCGGCGACGAAGGCGGCGAAGCCCTCCTCGTCCAGGCGCGTGGCGCCGTCCTTCTCCACGAGGCGCGTGACCAGGGCCGGCTCGGCGGCGGCCGGGACCGCGATGGCGTTCATGTCGTCTTCTCCTTGGGGCGCAGGTGTTCGGGAAGCTCGGGGCGGCGCGAGACGAGGTCGGCGAAGGCTTCCTCGATCCCCGCCTCGTCGCCGGCGAGCACCGCGGCGAGCGCGTCGAGGGCGCGGTCGGTGTTCGCAGCCATTTCCGCGTTGATCACCTCGCGGGCGGCGCCGAGGAAGGTGAGGAGCCAGGCGCCCGCGGGCTGCGGCCCGACGAGCGAGAGGTCGATGAGCTT
>CALEJW010000162.1 GCA_937898635.1 uncultured Pseudomonadota bacterium
CGGGCCTGGGCCGGCTCACGCCGCTCCCGGAGCCGACCCCCGCCTGCATCGCCCGCTGCCTCGGACCGAGATGTCCGCCGCAAATTCACCCGGCCCAGGCCCGAAAAAAATCCTGCCAACCCCGTCCCCCGTCCCCGCCTACTTGATCTTCACCCAGGTCGCCTGCAGCCAGTTGTCCGGCCGGTGGATCACGCTCACGTTGGCGCGCGAGGCCCAGGGGATCACCTGCAGGTGCAGCGGGATGTGGAAGATCATTTCGTGGTGGCGCTGCATCGCCTTGATGATGGTCTGCAGGCGCCGCTTCGGGTCGGTGTCGCCCTTCGCCTCGTCCACCAGCGCGTCGAACTCGGGGTCCGAGTAGTTGCCCCAGTTGTAGTCGCCGTCGCCCTTGTCGTTCCGGCTGTGCAGCACCGGCTGCAGGGTGAAGATCGCGTCCGTCGTGGCCCCGCCCCAGCCCAGCATGTACATCGAGACGTCCATCTTCTGCGCCTTGGGGAAGTACTGGGCGCGCGGGATCGCGTTCACCTTCATCGTGATGCCGATCTTGGCGACCATGCCCGCCACCGCGACGCAGATCTTCTCGTCGTTGATGTAGCGGTTGTTCGGGCAGTCGATCGTCACCTCGAAGCCGTTGGGGTAGCCGGCCTCCGCGAGGAGCTTCTTCGCCGCCGCGACGTCGTAGGGATAGCGCTTGTCCATCTCCTTCGGGATCCCCGCGCGCGTGGGGTTCGGCAGGTTCACCGCCGTGGGCACCGAGAGCCCGCGCATCACCGCCTTGTTGATCGCGTTCACGTCGATCGCCTGGTAGAAGGCCTGGCGCACGCGCTTGTCCTTGAAGGGGTTCTTGCCCTTCACGTTGGAGTAGAGGAGCTCGTCGCGGGCCTGGTCCATGCCGAGGAAGATGATGCGGTTCTCGCGGCCCTCGTACACCTTGATCGCCTTGTCCTGCTTCAGCTTCTCGATGTCCTGCACCGGCGGGTCGAGGATGAAGTCGAGGTCGCCCGAGAGGAGCGCGGCCATCCGCGTGCCCTCGCTCTTCACCGGCGAGTACACGATCTCCGTCACGTTGCCGTCGAAGTAGCCCTTCTCCTTGAGGCCCCACCAGTTGGGGTTCTTCTTGAAGACGCTCTTCACGTCCGGCTGGCGCGAGACGAGGGTGAAGGGCCCCGTGCCCATGGCGTTGCGCGAGGTGTGGCTCTCCTCCTTGTTCTTGAAGTCCTGGGCCTTCTCGGCGTTGTTCTTCTCGCACCAGGCCTTGTTCATCATGAAGAGGCTGTTGGCGAGCATCTCCAGCATCACCGGGTTGGGCACGGGCGTCGTGAATTCCACCGTGTGGCTGTCGATCTTTTTCGCCGTGCCCACGGCGTTGCCGTAGACGCGGAAGTTCGAGGTCTCGCCCTGCAGGCGCTTGATGGAGAACACCACGTCGTCGGCGGTGAAGTCCGACCCGTCGTGCCACTTCACGCCCTTCCGCAGGTTGAACACCCAGGTCGTGGGCCCGGTCTGCTTCCAGCTTTCCGCGAGCCCCGGCAGGATCTCGAGCTGCTTGCCGCGGGTGACGAGCGGCTCGTAGACGTGGCCGTTGATGGAGTTGGTGAGCAGCTCGTTCTGGGCGTGGGGATCGGCGGTGAGGTAGTCGCCCTGGCTCGACCAGCGCAGGGTCTTCGCATCGGCGAGGGCGGCGGCGGAAAGGGCGGCGGCGGAAAGGGCGACGGCCAGGAATCGACGCATGGAAATCTCCTCGGGGAAGAGCGGCCCATGATACGCGAAGGCCCCGCCCGCCGCGCTATACTTTCCGCTTGCCTGCCGAGGAGGAAACGCCATGAACGCCGCCGTCGTCGACCGCAAGACATCCCCCCCCGCCCTCAAGGACGCGAAGCTCTTCCGCGACCGCTGCTACGTCGACGGCGCGTGGGCCGAGGCGGACGCCGGGCGCCGCTTCGAGGTGGACAATCCCGCCGACGGTTCCATCGTCGGCACGGTCCCCGACATGGGCGAGGCGGAGGCGAAGCGCGCCATCGCCGCGGCCGAGCGCGCGCTGCCCGCGTGGCGGGCGCTTTCCGCGAAGGAGCGTTCGAAGATCTTGCGCCGCTGGTACGAGCTCATCGTCGCCAACGCCGACGACCTCGCGCTCATCCTCACCACGGAGATGGGCAAGCCCCTTCCCGAGGCCAAGGGCGAGATCCTCTACGGCGCCTCCTTCGTGGAGTGGTTCGCCGAGGAGGCGAAGCGCATCTACGGCGACACCATTCCCAGCCCCACGGCCGACCGGCGGCTGCTGGTGCTCAAGCAGCCCATCGGGGTGTGCGCGGCGATCACGCCGTGGAACTTCCCCAACGCGATGATCACCCGCAAGCTGGCCCCGGGGCTCGCGGTGGGCTGCACCTTCGTGCTGAAGCCCGCGGAGCAGACGCCCTACTCGGCGCTCGCCCTCGCGGAGCTCGCCGAGCGCGCGGGCTTCCCCAAGGGCGTGATCAACATCATCACCGGGGACGCGCCCGCCATCGGCAAGGAGTTCTGCGCGAGCCCGGTGGTGCGCAAGGTCACCTTCACGGGCTCCACCGAGGTGGGCCGCATCCTCATGCGGCAGAGCGCCGACACGGTGAAGAAGCTCTCGCTGGAGCTCGGCGGCAACGCCCCCTTCATCGTCTTCGACGACGCGGACCTCGACGCCGCGGCCGAGGGCGCCCTCGCCTCGAAGTACCGCAACGCGGGGCAGACCTGCGTGTGCGCCAACCGCATCTACGTGCAGGACGGCGTGTACGACGCCTTCGCGGCGAAGCTCGCGGAAAAGGTGAAGTCGCTCAAGGTCGGCAAGGGGACCGAGGCGGGCGTCAACATCGGCCCGCTCATCGACGCCCAGGGACTCGCCAAGGTCGAGGAACACGTCGCCGACGCCGTGGCCAAGGGCGCCAAGGTGATCCTGGGCGGCAAGCGCTCCGCGCAGGGCCCGCGCTTCTACGAGCCCACGCTCCTCACCGGGGTCACGCCCGAGATGAAGGTCTCGCGCGAGGAGACCTTCGGGCCCGTGGCGCCGCTCTTCCGCTTCAAGGACGAGGCCGAGGCCCTGGCGCTCGCCAACGCGACGGAGTTCGGGCTCGCCTCCTACTTCTACTCGCGCGACATCGGCCGGGTGTTCCGCGTGGCCGAGGGGCTGGAGACGGGACTCGTCGGCGTGAACGCGGGCGTGATCGCGAACGAGATGTCGCCCTTCGGCGGCGTGAAGCAGTCGGGCCTGGGGCGCGAGGGCTCGAAGTACGGGGTCGAGGACTTCCTCGAGATCAAGTACGTCTGCCTTGGCGGGATCCAGTGACGGGGGAGAGTGATGCGGACGAGAATCCCTGGAACGCCGATGAACGCCGATGCCACGCCGATGGACGCCGATGA
>CALEJW010000163.1 GCA_937898635.1 uncultured Pseudomonadota bacterium
TCGCGGTTGTAGCGCTTGCCGTGGCAGACGTCGCAGGTGACGTAGACGTCGGGCAGGAAGTGCATCTCCACCTTGATGAGGCCGTCGCCCTGGCAGGCCTCGCAGCGCCCGCCCTTCACGTTGAACGAGAAGCGCCCGGGACCGTAGCCGCGCGCGCGCGATTCGGGCGTGCCCGCGAAGAGGTCCCGGATGGGCGTGAAGAGGCCGGTGTAGGTGGCGGGATTGGAGCGCGGCGTGCGCCCGATCGGGCTCTGGTCGACGTTGATCACCTTGTCGAATGAGTCCAGGCCCTCGATCGCCTCGTGCTCGGCGGGCTCCGTGGAGGCCCCGTAGAGGTGCCTCGCCGCGGACGCGTAGAGGGTGTCGTTGATGAGCGTCGACTTCCCGGAGCCGGACACGCCCGTCACGCAGACGAAGAGCCCGACGGGGATGTCCACGGTGACGCCCTTCAGGTTGTTGCCGCGGGCGCCCTGGATGCGCAGGACGCGCTTCGCGTCGCGCTTGCGTCGCCGCGCCGGCAGCGCGATCGCCCGCCTCCCGGAGAGGTACTGGCCCGTGAGGGAGGCGGGGTCCCGCTCGATCTCCGCGGGTGTTCCCTGCGCGACGACCTCCCCCCCGTGCTCGCCCGCGCCGGGGCCCATGTCGACGACGTGGTCGGCGGCATGGATCGCCTCCTCGTCGTGCTCGACCACGATCACGGAGTTGCCCAGGTCGCGCAGGCGCTTGAGCGTCTCGATGAGCCTCGCGTTGTCGCGCTGGTGCAGGCCGATGGAGGGCTCGTCGAGCACGTACATCACGCCCGTGAGCCCCGAGCCGATCTGGCTCGCGAGGCGGATGCGCTGCGCCTCGCCGCCGGAGAGCGTGTCCGCGGAGCGCGTGAGCGACAGGTAGTCCAGGCCCACGTCGTTCAGGAACCGGATTCGGTTGGCGATCTCGCGCAGGATCTTCTCCGCGATCGCCTGCCGGTTGCCGGCGAGCGTGAGGGTGTCGAAGAAGGGCGCCGCGTCCTTCAGGGGCAGGGCGGAAACCTCCTGGATGGAGCGCCCCGCCACCCGGACGTGGCGTGCCTCCGTCCGAAGCCGCGCCCCGCCGCAGTCCGGGCAGGCGCGGTTGTTGAGGTACTTGGCGAGCTCCTCCTTCACCGCGGCGGAGTCCGTTTCGCGGAAGCGGCGCTCGAGGTTGGGGAGGATTCCCTCGAAGGCGTGCTCGCGCACCGCGGACTTCCCCCTCTCGCCGGGATAGCGGAAGGCGATGGTCTCCTCGCCCGAACCGTCGAGGACCACCGCCTGCGCCTTCGCGGGAAGGTCCTCGAAAGGCGTCTCGACGTCGAACCCGTAGTGCTGCGCGAGCGAGACCAGCATCGAGAAGTAGAACTGGTTGCGCCGGTCCCAGCCGCGGATGGCGCCGCCCGCGAGCGACAGGTGCGGGAAGGCCACCACGCGCTTCGGGTCGAAGAAGGTCACCTGCCCCAGGCCGTCGCAGCGCGGGCAGGCGCCCATCGGGTTGTTGAAGGAGAAGAGGCGGGGCTCCAGCTCCGGCAGCGAGAAGCTGCACAGCGGGCAGGCGAACTTCGCGGAGAAGTTGTGCTCCCGGCCGGTGTCCATCTCCACGGCGATGGCGCGGCCCTCGGCGTGGCGCAGCGCCGTTTCGAAGGACTCCGCCAGGCGCTGCTTGGTGTCGGCCTGGACCTTGAGGCGGTCCACCACGATCTCGAGCGTGTGCTTGCGGTTGCGCTCGAGCCGCGGCAGGCGGTCGATCTCGTGGACCTCCCCGTTGATGCGCAGCCTCACGAAGCCCTGCGAGCGCAGCTCCTCGATGAGGTCCGCCTGCTCGCCCTTGCGCCCGGCGACCAGCGGGGCGAGCACCATGACGCGCGTGCCCTCCGGCAGCGCGAGCACGTGGTCGACCATCTGGGAGACGCTCTGCGCGGAGAGCGCGAGCGCGTGCTCCGGGCAGTGCGGCTCGCCGACGCGGGCGAAGAGGAGCCGCAGGTAGTCGTGGATCTCGGTCACCGTCCCGACCGTCGAGCGCGGGTTGTGCGAGGTGGCCTTCTGCTCGATGGAGATCGCGGGCGAGAGCCCCTCGATCAGGTCGACGTCCGGCTTCTCCATGAGCTGCAGGAACTGCCGGGCGTAGGCCGAGAGCGACTCCACGTAGCGCCGCTGGCCTTCGGCGTACAGGGTGTCGAACGCGAGCGAGGATTTCCCCGACCCGGACAGGCCGGTGATCACCACGAGCCGGTCGCGCGGGATGTCGAGGTTGACGTTGCGCAGGTTGTGCGTGCGGGCGCCGCGGATTCGGATGTGGTCCATGCCCGGAAAGGGGGATCGTGTCCTGGATAGGCCTCTGGCGCCCCCCGCCCCGTGCGCGGGCGGGAATGGCAATCTGCTAATATACCTGAGCGTCCTTTTCGGTTCGAATCCCCCCAAGTGGCCCCTTCTCCGGCCCGCATGAGCGCCCGGGAGCTCCGGGCGAGCCTTTCGCTCGCCTCGATCTTCGGGCTGCGGCTCTTCGGGATGTTCATCATCCTCCCCGTCTTCGCGCTCTACGCCGAGCGACTGCCGGGCTGGAACCTCACGCTCGTGGGCATCGCGCTCGGGGCCTACGGGCTCACGCAGGCCGTGCTCCAGGCCCCTTTCGGCTGGGCCTCGGACCGGTTGGGGCGAAAGCCCGTGATGGCCGCCGGGCTCGCCATCTTCGCGCTGGGAAGCCTCCTCTGCGCGCTCGCCCAGACCCCCTGGATGGTGATCCTTGGACGCATCGTGCAGGGAGCGGGCGCGATCTCGGGCGTCGCCCTCGCGATGGCCGCCGACCTCACCCGGCCCAGCCAGCGGACGAAGGCGATGGCGATCATCGGGGGGACCATCGGCGTCTCCTTCGCCCTGTCCTTCGTCGCCGCGCCGTTCCTGCAGCGCGCGATCGGCGTGCCGGGCATCTTCGCGATGACGGGCATGCTCGCCCTGGGAGCGCTGGCGGTCGTGGCCTGGGTCGTCCCCGCGCCGTCCGCCCGCCGGCGCGACGAGCCCCGGGTGGGCTTCGTCGAGGTGTTGCGCGACCCCGAGCTCCTGCGGCTCAACGCCGGGATCTTCGGGCTTCACGCGATCCTCATGGCGCTCTTCGTGGTGGTGCCCCTCGCCCTGGTCCGCTCGGGCCTGCCCGCGGGATCGCACTGGGGCCTGTACCTCTTCGCGGTGGGCGCGGGATTCGTGATCATGCTTCCGTTCGTCGCGGTCCGCGCGCTGGCGCGTCACGAGCGCGCCGTCTTCCTCGGGGCCATCGCGCTCCTCGTGGCGGCGCTCGTGGTGCTCGCGGCGGCGGCGGACCGCCTGTGGCCGCTCGCCGCGGGCCTTGTCATCTTCTTCACCGCCTTCAACGTTCTAGAGGCGAAGCTGCCGGCGCTCGTCTCGCGGGCGGCGCCGCCCTCGGCCAAGGGAGCCGCCTCGGGCGTCTATTCGAGCGTGCAGTTCCTCGGCACCTTCGTCGGCGGCGCGGCCGGCGGCGCGCTCGCCCAGCACTTCGGCCCGGTGGCGGTCCTTTCCGTCTGCGGGGCCGTCGCGATCGCCTGGCTGGTGGTCGCGTGGCCGATGGGCGAGCCGGCCGCCCGGGAGCCCGATCCGCAAGAGCCGCACGAGCCGCACGAGCCGCAAGCCACCAACCCCTGACCTCGGGAGAAAACCATGGCATCCGTCAACAAAGTCATCCTCATCGGCAACCTCGGCCGCGATCCCGAGACGCGCTACATGCCCGACGGCGGCGCCGTCACCAACGTGTCGATCGCGACGACCGAGACCTGGAAGGACAAGGCCGGCGAGAAGCAGGAGAAGACGGAATGGCACCGCGTCGCCTTCTTCGGCAAGCTCGCGGAGATCGCGGGCGAGTACCTCAAGAAGGGCAGCCAGGTCTACGTCGAGGGCCGCCTGCAGACCCGCAAGTGGCAGGACAAGGAGGGCCAGGACAAGTACTCCACCGAGATCGTGGCCGACCGCATGCAGATGCTCGGTTCGCGCCAGGGCATGGGCGGGGGCGGCGGCGATCGCGAGTCGGGCGGCGAGCGCGAGGGCGCCACCCGCGCCGCCGCGAAACCGGCCGCGGCCAAGCCGGCGGGCTCCAAGTTCGACGACTTCGAGGACGACATTCCCTTCTAGGACTGCCTGTAAAATAGGCGCCCCGACTTCTCCGACCCGGATTCCATGAAACGCATCGTGCTCTTCCTCGCCACCAACGTGGCGGTGCTGGTGGTCCTCTCGATCGTGCTGCGCGTGCTGGGCGTGGATCGCTTCCTCGCCGCCGAGGGTCTCAACGTCGGGATGCTCGTCGTCTTCTCGGCGGTGGTGGGCTTCACCGGCTCGATCATCTCGCTCCTCATGTCCAAGCCGATGGCCAAGTGGTCCACCGGCGCGCACGTGATCGAGACGCCGCAGGGCCCGGACGAGCAGTGGCTGGTGGGCGCCGTGCGCCGGCTCTCGGAAAAGGCCGGCGTCGGCATGCCCGAGGTCGCGATCTACGAGGGCGAGCCCAACGCGTTCGCGACGGGCGCCTTTCGCGATTCCGCGCTCGTCGCCGTCTCCACCGGGCTCCTGCAGTCCATGACCCGCGAGGAGGTCGAGGCCGTGCTCGCCCACGAGGTCGCGCACGTCGCCAACGGCGACATGGTCACGCTCACGCTCATCCAGGGCGTGGTGAACACCTTCGTCGTCTTCCTCTCGCGCGTCGTGGGCTACGCGGTCGACCGGGCGATATTCAAGACCGAGCGGGGCGTCGGCCCCGGCTACTTCATCACCGTGATCGTGTGCCAGATCGTGTTCGGGATCCTCGCCTCGATCATCGTCGCGTGGTTCTCGCGCCAGCGCGAATTCCGCGCCGACGCCGGGGCGGCGCGGTTCATGGGCACGCCGCGCCCGATGGTCTCGGCCCTGCGCCGCCTGGGCGGGCTGGAGCCCGGGGAACTCCCCAAGGCCTTCCAGTCCTCGGGCATCTCCGACCGCCCCGGCTTCATGGCCCTCTTCTCCACCCACCCGCCCATCGAGGCGCGGATCGCCGCGCTCGAGTCGAGGAGTTGACCGCGACAGGTGCCCCGGAGGGCCGGCCCGTCCGGCTCGCCCTCCTCGTGGCGCTCACGGTCTTCGCGCACGCGGCGTTCAACGGCAGCCGCTTCACCGTCTCGCTCTACGCGCTGAGCCTCAAGTCGAGCCCGCTCACCGTGGGCGCGCTCGTGTCCCTCTATTCGCTGTTGCCGATGCTCGTGTCGGTGAGCGCCGGCCGGATGATCGACCGGGTCGGCACCGCGAGGCCGCTCCTGTGGTCGTCGGTGGTCATCGCCTGCGGCGTCGGCCTGCCGGCGCTGGCGCCCGGCCTGCCCGCGCTCTACGCCGCCTGCACGGTGATCGGGCTCGCGTTCATGGTCTTCCACATCGCCGTCCAGAACGCCGTGGGGGCGTTGAGCGCCCCGGCGGACCGCGCCGTCAACTTCAGCTGGCTCGCCCTCGGCTTCTCGATCTCCGGCGTCCTCGGCCCGACCGTCGCGGGACTCGCCATCGACAACGCCGGCCACCGCGTCACCTTCGCGCTGCTCGCGCTCTTCGGGATCGTTCCCGCGCTCGTCCTCGGGCTGCGCAAGCCGCGCCTGCCGCAGGCGGCCGCCGGTGCCGCTCCCGGCGCAGGCCTGAAGGACCTGCTCGGCTCCCGCGAGCTGCGGCACGTCTTCCTGGTGACCGGCCTCCTCGCGATGGCCTGGGACCTCTTCTACTTCGCGGTTCCCATCTACGGCACCGCGATCGGGCTCTCGGCCACGACGATCGGCGGAGTGCTCGGTTCCTTCGCGCTCGCCACCTTCGTGGTGCGGCTGGTGCTTCCGTGGTTCGCGCGCCGCCTGCCCGAATGGCGGATGGTGAGCGCGACGCTCCTCATCGCGGGCGCCGGCTACGCGCTCTTTCCCCTGGTGCGCACGGTGCCCCTCATCGCGGCGATCGCCTTCCTCCTCGGCCTCGGCCTGGGCGCCTCGCAGCCGAGCCTCATGTCCCTCATCCAGCAGCTCACGCCGCAGGGACGCCTGGGCGAGGCGATCGGCGTGCGCACGACGGTGATGAACATGAGCCACACGTTCCTGCCGCTCTTCTTCGGCGGCATCGGCGCGGCGCTGGGAATGGGGCCCGTCTTCTGGGCGATGGCGATCTGCCTGGGTACGGCCGGCCTTTTCACGCGCGGGCGCCTGCGCGGATGAGTTCCGGCAGGCCATTCCCGCTGTTGCGCCAAGTGCTTGTGTTAAAATGACATTTTTTCGCGATTCCGAGGCGAGCATGCCGATTTACGAATACCGCTGCGCGAACTGCGGTCACCAGCAGGAGTTCCTGCAGAAGGTGAGCGACGCGCCGCACACGCGCTGCACGCAATGCGGGCAGGAGACGTTCTCGAAGATGGTCACCGCGGCCGGCTTCCAGCTGAAGGGCAGCGGCTGGTACGCGACCGACTTCAAGTCCGGCGGCGCCAAGCCCGCGGCGAAGGCCGAGGCGAAGACCGAGGCGGCCACGGAGAAGAAGGACGGCGGCGCGGGTCCCGCGCCGGCCTGCGGCTCGGGCGCCTGCCCGGCCTGCCGTTAGGCGGGCCGGAGTGCCGTCCGTCCGGGAAGGACGCGCGCGCGCGTGATGGCCACGCTCCGGCGCTACCTCATCGCGGGCCTGCTGGTCTGGATCCCGCTCGCGATCACGCTGTGGGTGGTCTCGCTGCTGGTCGACCTCATGGACCAGTCGCTGCTCATCGTGCCCGCGCGCTACCGCAGCGACGCGCTCCTCGGGTTCCACCTGCCCGGGCTCGGCGCCGTGCTCACGCTCGCCATCCTGCTGCTCACGGGCGCGATCGCCGCCAACTTCCTCGGCAAGCGCCTGCTCCTCGTCTGGGAATCGATCCTCGGGCGCATTCCGATCGTGCGCTCGATCTACGGCGGCGTGAAGCAGATCAGCGACACGCTCTTCTCGCCCGACGGGAACGCGTTCCGGCGCGCGGTCCTGGTCCGCTATCCCCACGCGGGCGCCTGGACGGTCGCGCTCGTCACGGGCGCCCCCGAGCACGAGGTGACGGACCACCTCGGCCACGAGCAGCTCTCGGTGTTCGTGCCCACGACGCCGAACATCACCGCCGGATTCTTCCTCATCGTGCCGCGGACAGACACGATCGCGCTGCAGATGAGCGTCGACCAGGCGCTCAAGTACATCATCTCCATGGGCGTGGCGGAACCCCCGCGCGCCCTCGCCCGGCCCGAGAGACCCGACTCCGGGACCGACCCCAATCGGGTGCCGCCGCCGAGAACGTAGGCGGCGGCCCGCGGCGAACGCCCGGCGTCCCGTGGCGTAGACGAAAGGCCTCCCGGGCGAATGCCGGGAGCGAAGAGACGAATCGTCCCGCCACGCGGGACCCAGAGAGAACATGCGAACCGAATACTGCGGACTTACCGACACCCGATTCCTGGGCCAGACCGTGACGCTCTACGGCTGGGCCCACCGCCGCCGCGACCACGGCGGCGTCATCTTCATCGACCTGCGCGACCGCGAGGGGCTCGTCCAGGTGGTGAGCGACCCGGACCGGAAGGAGACCTTCGCCAACGCCGATCGCGTGAGGAACGAGTTCGTCCTGCGCGTGACCGGCCTCGTGCGCCGGCGCCCCGAGGGGACCGTGAACCCGGGGCTGCGCAGCGGCGAGGTCGAGGTGCTCGCCCACGAGCTCGAGATCCTCAATCCCGCGGTCACGCCCCCGTTCATGATGGACGACGAGACGATCTCGGAGGAAGTGCGCCTGCGCTACCGCTACCTCGACCTTCGCCGCGAGCCGATGCAGAAGGCGCTCCGGATGCGCCACCAGGCGGCCCGGGCGGTGCGCGACTACCTCGACGACAACGGCTTCATCGACATCGAGACGCCGGTGCTCTACAAGTCCACGCCCGAGGGCGCGCGGGAGTTCCTCGTGCCCTCGCGCATCCACGACGGCCAGTTCTACGCGCTGCCCCAGTCGCCGCAGCTCTTCAAGCAGCTCCTGATGATCGCCGGCCACGACCGCTACTACCAGATCGTGAAGTGCTTCCGCGACGAGGACCTGCGCGCGGACCGCCAGCCGGAATTCACGCAGATCGACATCGAGACCTCCTTCCTCACCGAGCGCGAGATCCAGGACATCATGGAGGGCCTCGTGCGCCACGTCTTCAAGCGCGTGCTCGACGTGGACCTGCCCGCCTTCCCTCGGCTCGCCTACGCCGAGGCGATGGCGAGGTTCGGCAGCGACAAGCCCGACCTGCGGGTGAAGCTCGAGCTCACCGAGCTCACCGACCTCGTGAAGGACGTGGACTTCAAGGTCTTCCGCGCCGCGGCCGCGCTCCCCGACGGCCGCGTGGCCGCGCTCCGGGTGCCCGGCGGCAACGCCGCGTTCACGAGGAAGGAACTGGACGACCTCGCGCCGTTCGTCGCGATCTACGGCGCGAAAGGGCTCGCCTACATCCGCGTGAACGACCGCACGAAGCCGAACGAGGAGGGCCTGCAGTCGCCGATCGTGAAGTTCTTCAAGCCCGCGGAGCTCGCGGCGATCCTCGAGCGCACGGGCGCCGCGGACGGCGACGTGATCTTCTTCGGCGCCGACCGGCGCAAGGTCGTGAACGACGCCCTCGGGGCGCTGCGCGTGAAGATCGGGCACGAGAAGGGCCACGCGCAAGCCGGCTGGCGCCCGCTCTGGGTGGTCGACTTCCCGGCCTACGAGTACGACGAGGAGGGCAAGCGCTGGCTGGCCGCCCACCACCCGTTCACGAGCCCCAAGGACGAGCACGTCGCGCTCATGGAAAGCGATCCGGGCCGGGTCCTCGCCAAGGCCTACGACATCGCGCTGAACGGCTGGGAGATCGGCGGCGGCTCCGTGCGGATCCACCGCGCCGAGATCCAGGCGAAGCAGTTCCGCACCCTCGGCATCGGGGAGGAGGAGGCCCGGGCCAAGTTCGGCTTCCTGCTGGACGCGCTCTCCTACGGCGCGCCGCCGCACGGCGGCATCGCGTTCGGCTTCGACCGCATGGTCGCGATGATGGCCGGCGTGGACCAGATCCGCGACGTGATCGCCTTCCCGAAGACGCAGCGCGGGCAGGACCTGATGGTCGAGGCGCCGAGCCCCGTGAGCGAAAGGCAGCTGCGCGAGCTGCACCTGCGCCTGCGCAACACGGCACCCTCCCCGTGAGCATCGCCCTCATCGCCCATGGGGGCGCCGGCCGGTGGCGTCCGGGCTCCGACGAGGACGCCCTCGAGGGGCTTCGCGTGGCGGTGGAAGCCGGGCGCGCGATCCTCGCGCGCGGAGGACGCTCGCTCGACGCGGTGTGCGCCACCGTCGTGGCGCTGGAGGACAACCCGATCTACAACGCCGGGACCGGCGCGGTCCTCAACTTCGACGGCTACTGCGAGCTCGACGCCTGCGTGATGGAGAGCCGCGAGTCGCGCGTTGGCGCGGTGAGCGGGCTGCAGCGCGTGCGCAATCCCATCCTCGTCGCCCGCAAGGTGATGGAGGAGACCGACCACGTGATGCTCACCGGCGACGGCGCGCAGCGCTTCGCGCGCGTCATGGGCTTTCCCGACCACGACCCGGTGACGCCCGAGCGCCGCGCCGACTGGTTCGACAAGCGCAACCGCATCGACGAGGTGCTGGGCGAGCACGCGCACAAGATGCGCCGCTTCCTCAAGGAGCACCCCGAATATGCCGGCGGCACCGTCGGGGCGGCCGCCGTGGATGCCGACGGGGTGCTCGCCGCGGCGACTTCCACCGGCGGCGTCACCCTGAAGATGGTGGGCCGCGTGGGCGACTCGCCCGTCCCCGGCGCGGGCAACTATGCCTCGGGCCGCGTGGCCGCCTCGGCCACGGGCACCGGCGAGTTCGTCCTGCGCTCGCTCGCCACGCGCGCCATCGCCGAGCGGGTCGAGGCGGGCGCGGGTCTCGCCGAGGCCGTGGAAGCGGTGCTCGCGCGCCTGGGCGAGGCGTACGACGCGGACGTGGGCCTCATCGCGGTGGACGACCGGGGCCTCGCCGTCGCCCGGCACCGCACGCGCGACATGCCGCACGCGTATTTCCGCGGCGACGCGGCCGTCGTCGCGCTCATGCGGGTGTAGCCGCGTGGAGGGGCGCGCGAAGATTCCCGTCTCGACGCTCGTCGTCGTCTACACGCCCGAACTCGACGTCCTCCTCATCGAGCGCGCCGACCGCCCCGGCTTCTGGCAGAGCGTCACCGGCAGCCAGGACCCCGGCGAGAGCCTCGCGCAGACCGCCGCGCGCGAGGTCCTCGAGGAGACGGGAATCGACGCGGGCCGCCACGCCCTCGTCGACTGGGGGGTGTCCAACGTCTACGAGATCTTCGCGATCTGGCGCCACCGCTACCCGCCCGGCGTCACCCACAACACGGAGCACGTCTTCGGCCTGAAGGTTCCCGGGCGTGTTCCCGTGCGGCTCGCCCCGGGCGAGCACCTGCGCCATCGCTGGCTGCCGTGGCGCGAGGCGGCCGCCGAGGTGTTCTCCTGGAGCAACCGGCAGGCCATACTCATGCTTCCCGAACGCGAGGCGTCCCTCGCCCCCGACCGGACCCCGCCATGAGCCCCGGAGCCGCGCCGCTCACCGTCGTCACCTACAACATCCACAAGGGATTCTCGGCGTTGAACCGCCGCCTCGTGGTGCACGAGATCCGGGAGCGCCTCCACGCCCTTTCCCCGGACGTGGTGTTCCTCCAGGAGGTCCAGGGAGCGCACCTGCGCCACTCGCGCCGCCACGTGAGCTGGCCGGAGGGGGCACAGCACGAGTTCCTGGCCCACGAGGGCGGGCATTCGGCCTACGGCAGGAACGTGAGCTACCAGGACGGCCACCACGGGAACGCGATCGTGAGCCGCTACCCGATCCTCAAGTCCGAGAACATCGACATCTCGCACCATGTGCTGGAGAGCCGCGGGCTGCTGCACTGCGAGATGGAGGTGCCGGGGTGGAGCGACTCCCTGCACTGCATCAACGTGCACCTGGGCTTGTGGGCGAGGAGCCGCCGCTTCCAGCTCGAATGGCTGTGCCACCGCATCCGCGAGTCCGTCCCGCAGCACTCTCCCCTGGTCGTGGCGGGCGACTTCAACGACTGGCGGGGCACGGCCTCGGCGGTGCTCGCGCGCGAGCTGGGACTCCGGGAAGCCTTCCAGGACTCGCGCGGCGCCCATGCGCGCAGCTTCCCCGCGGGCCTGCCGCTCTTCGCGCTGGACCGCATCTACGTGCGCGACCTCAAGGTGGGCGCGACCCAGCTCCTCGCGGGCGGGCCATGGTCGCGCCTGTCCGACCATGCGGCGCTCGCCGCGCGCCTCACTCGCTGACGGCCCGGGGCGGACGCCGTGAAGCCGGTCGCCGGCAACCGCGTCACGCTCTTGCGCAACGGCGCGGAGCTCTTTCCCGCGATGGTCGCCGCGATCGACGCCGCGGCGAGCGACGTGCACGTCGAGACCTACATCTTCGCCGACGACGCGGCCGGCCGCGCCGTGGCGGAGGCGCTCGCCAGGGCCGCACGGCGTGGCGTGCTGGTGCGCCTGCTCGTCGACGGCTTCGGTTCCCGCGAGCTGCCCGAGCCCTTCCTGGAGGGCTTGCGCGAGGCGGGCGTCGTCGCCCGGCGCTTCCGGCCCGAGCGGCGCTGGTTCTCGTTCCGCCGCAGCCGCCTGCGGCGCCTGCACCGCAAGATCGCGCTCGTCGACGGCCGCGTCGGCTTCGTCGGCGGCATCAACGTGGTCGACGACCTCTCGGGGCACGGGTCCCGCTGGCCGCGCCTCGACTACGCGGTGCGCGTGGAGGGGCCGCTCCTCGCGGACATCTATCCCGTGGTCCACCGGCTCTGGTGGCTGGTGACGGCGCTTTCCCGCAAGGCGCGCCGGCAGGGCTTCGCGCCGCCCGCGGTGCAGCCCGTGCCGGCGGGCGACACCGCCGCCGCCTTCGTCTTCCGCGACAACTTCGGCCATCGCCACGACATCGAGACGATGTACCTCGAGGCGATCGGCGGCGCGAGGCGGGAGGTCCTGATCGCCTGCGCCTATTTCATGCCCGGCTGGCGCGTGCGGCACGCGCTGATGGAGGCCGCCGCTCGGGGCGTGCGCGTGGCGATCGTCGTCCAGGGCTGGTCGGACCACCGCCTCTTCCAGCAGGCGAGCCGCGCGCTCTACGGAACGCTCCTCGACCACGGGATCGAGATCCACGAGTACGAGCGCAGCGAGCTGCACGCCAAGGCGGCGGTCGTGGACGGCCGCTGGTCGACCGTCGGCTCCTCCAACCTCGACCCCTTCAGCCTGTTCCTCGCGCGGGAGGCGAACGTGGCGGTCCACGGCGAGGCCTTCGCGCGGGAGCTTCGCGAGTCGATCGAGCGCGAGATCCGGGACGGAGCGCGCGCCGTGCCGCGGCTGCTGTGGCGCCGCCGCCCCTGGCTCAAGCGGGCCGCGGGCTGGCTCGCCTACGGCTACGCGCGCTTCGCGATGGGGGTCGCGGGCATCGGGCGGCGCTGGTCCTAGCGGGCGGGGCCCGCGCGCTAGCGGTGGTCCACCCGGTTCGCGGAGGAGCCGCGGATGAGAGTGCCCACGCCCTCGCTCGTGAGCACTTCCAGCAGCAGCGCGTGGGAGACGCGCCCGTCGATGATGTGCGCGGTCCTCACGCCGTTCTTCACCGCGTCCAGGGCGCACTCGACCTTGGGCAGCATCCCGCCGGAGATCGTGCCCTCGTCGATCATCTCCTTCACCTTCTTGGCCGTGAGGCCGGTGATCACCTTGCCCTCCCGGTCCATGACGCCGGTGGTGTTGGTGAGGAGGATGAGCTTCTCGGCCTGCAGCGTCACCGCGAGCTTGCCGGCGGCGACGTCGGCGTTGATGTTGTAGGCGGTGCCGCGGTCGTCCGCGCCGATGGGCGCGATCACGGGAATGAAGTCGCGCTGGTCGAGGAGCTGGATGATCTCCGGGTCGATGCGCACGACCTCGCCCACCAGGCCGACGTCGATCTTCTTCTTCTTGTCCTCCTTGCTCGCCACCTTGAGCTTGCGGGCGTGGATGAAGTGCCCGTCCTTGCCGGTGAGCCCCACGGCGCGCCCGCCCGCCTTGTTGATGAGGGTGACGATCTCCTGGTTGATGAGGCCGCCCAGGACCATCTCGACGACGTCGAGCGTCTCCTCGTCCGTGACGCGCATGCCCTGGATGAACTCGCTCTGCTTGCCGAGCTTCTGCAGGAGCGCGCCGATCTGCGGCCCCGCGCCGTGCACGACCACCGGGTTCATCCCGATGAGCTTCAGGAGCACGATGTCCTCGGCGAAGTCCTCCTGCAGGGCGACGTCGGTCATGGCGTTTCCGCCGTACTTGATCACGATCGTCTTGTCGTAGAAGCGCTGGATGTAGGGCAGCGCCTCGACCAGCATCTCGGCCTTCTGCGCGGGGGTCAGCTTCTGGGGCATGTCGGTTGGGAAAAGGCCGGGCGGGGGAGGGGAAGTGGGCGCTATTGTAGGCGGGCCCCCCGCAACTAAAAAGGGGCCTGGCGGCGAAGGCGGCCGTACTCCCGGTGCTATCATCGGCGGCCTGCCGCGCGGGCAGTGCCCGGCGGCCCCCGTCCCCCGAACAGGAGATATCCCATGAATTCGAAAAGGCTTCTCATCGGTTCCGCTCTCGCCGGCGCGATCGCGGCGGGTCTCGGGTTCGCCCAGGCGGCCCTGGCCGACGACGCCAAGGAGAAGTGTTACGGCATCGCCAAGGCCGGCCAGAACGACTGCGGGACCGCGACGCACTCCTGCGCGGGCCTCGCGAAGAAGGACAACGCGCCCGACGAGTGGAAGTACGTCGCGAAGGGCACCTGCACGAAGCTCGGCGGGAAGCTGAAGCCCCCGGCGGGCAAGTAGGCGAACGGGGCGGCGTGACCGCGAGGTTCCCGGAACGCGCGCCGGACCCGGCGAAGGCCGGGATCGGCCTGCGAACGCCGCACTTCGAGGCGCTGGCGACGACCCGGCCCCCGCTCTCCTTCCTGGAGGTCCACAGCGAGAACTACTTCGCCGACGGCGGGCCCTCGCTCGCGTGGCTGGAGCGCCTGCGGGCCGACTACCCCGTGAGCCTGCACGGCGTGGGGCTGTCCCTCGGGTCGGCGGACCCCCTCGACGACGAGCACCTCGCGCGCCTCGCGCGCCTCGCCCGTCGCATCGAGCCGGCGCTGGTCTCGGAGCACCTGTGCTGGTCGGGAATCGGCGGCCGCCACCTGAACGAGCTGCTCCCGCTTCCGCTCACGGAGGAAGTCCTCGCGCACGTGGGCGAGCGCGTGGCGCGGGTGCAGGACCGCCTCGGCCGGCGGATCCTCGTCGAGAACGTCACCGCCTACGTCCGGTTCTCGGGCTCCACGATCGCCGAGGGCGAGTTCCTCTCGGAGCTCGCGCGGCGCACCGGCTGCGGCGTGCTGCTCGACGTGAACAACGCCTGGATCAATGCCGTGAACCACGGCACGGACGCGCGTGCCTTCCTCGAGGCGATCGACCCGGCGTGCGTCGGGGAGATCCACCTCGCGGGCGGCGAGGCGACGCCCGACGGAATCGTCGACTCCCACGGCGCGGCCGTCTTTCCGGAAGTGTGGGAGCTCTTCGCGCGGACCGTGGCGCGGCTCGGCCCGGTGCCGACCCTCATCGAGTGGGACACCGACATTCCCGCGCTCGACGTCCTCGTGGCCGAGGCGCGGCGCGCGGACGCGATCCTCGCCGGCGCGGGCGCGCGGCGGGAGGCGGCGTGAGCGCGGCGCCCGCCCTCGCGAGCCTGCAGGCGCTCTTCGCCCGGGCGGTCGTCGCGGGAGAGGACGAGGCCGTGCTCGCGCACCTCGCCGGCGATCCGGAAACGGCGCGCCGGCGCCTCGGCCTCTACCGGCGCGCGATCCTCGCCAACCAGGCCGGCGCCTTGCGCGCGGCGTTCCCGGTGGTCGCGCGCCTGGTCGGGGAGGGTTTCTTCGACGAGGCTGCCCGGCGCTACGGGGAAGCGTCGCCCCCGGCGCGCGCCGATCTCAATCGCCACGGCGAGTCGTTCCCCGCCTTTCTCTCGGGCTATCCGCACGCCGCGTCGATGCCCTGGCTCGCGGACGTCGCGCGGCTCGAGTGGGCCGCGCACGAGTCGCTCATGGCCGCGGACGAGGCGCCGCTCGATTTCGACGCGCTCGCCCGGGTGGAGGCAGCCGGGCAGCCTTGCCTTCGCTTTCGCCTGCACCCTTCGCTGCGGCTGGTGCGCTCCGCCTGGCCCGTGCTGGCGATCTGGGAGGCGAACCAGCCCGGACGCGACGGGACGCCGGACCGGGAAGAGGGCGCCGACGACGTGCTCGCCTGGCGCGAGGCGGGGCGCCTTCGGTACGCCCTGCTGGCGCCGCGGGAAGCGGCATTCGTCGAAGCGCTGGCGCGCGGCGAGACGCTGGCGGAGGCGGCGGGCGAAGGCGAACCCTGGGACTTCGGGACGATGCTCGGGCGGCTCGCGGGCGCGGGCCTGCTCTGTGCCTTCTCGCGCGGGGCCGCGGCGCCGCCCTAGCGCGGCGAGAGCGGGTTCAGCACGTCCAGCGCGATCCGCCAGCCCTCGGCCTCGCGCCGCCAGACGCGCAGGAAGTGCCCCGCGGGCGGTCCGCCCGGCGCGGCGGCATAGCGGCCCGTCGCATACCCGAAATCCCCCGAGGCGCTCGAGTCCCGGGACTCGACGGTCCAGGCCGTGCGCTCCGCGCCGACCGCGGCGGAGGCGAGCGCGCTCGCGCGACCCAGGAACGGCGCATGCCCGTCCCGGTACACGCGGACTTCCGGCGACATCCACGCGGCATAGGCCGCGGCGTCTCCCGATCGCGCCGCGAGCTCGGCGAATCCCGCTTCCGCCCGGTCGAGCGTGCCGGCCGGGCCGGCGGCGGCGCGGGGCGTCGTGGACGCCTGCAGGGGCGCGTCGGCGAGGAATGGCCCGGCATGCGTGATGCCGAGGTCGACCCGCACGCGCCACGGCCCTCCCGACTCGCGCTTCCAGACGGACACGAATTGCCCGTGCCGAGGCGGCGCCTGCGGATCCTTGCGGCTCGTGAGCGTCCAGGGCCCGGTGGACAGCCCCATCTCCCCGGAGGCGGCGACCTCCACGAAGACCGGGCGCCAGTCGAGGACGACCGGGGGGTCGGGACGGGCGCGAATGAACTCGGGGCCGTCCACGGGACCGTCGCGAAAGAGCGTGGCCCCGGGCGCCAGCCAGGCGAGGAAGGCCGCGCGCATGCCTTCGCGGACCGACTGGGCGGCGAAGGCGGATTCGGCGGCGGCGAGCGAGGCGGGCGCTTCGGGGGGCGAGGAGGACATCGTCGGGGAGGCGCAGGCCGCGAGGCCGGCCGCCATCGCGGCCAGGAAAGGCTTCATCGCGCTGATTCTGGACGCCCGGGCCGCTCCCGTGCGTTACGGTCCGTGATGGACGCGGCGGGCCGCGCGGGCGCTAGAGCACGTAGCGCGAGAGGTCCTCGCTCTTCGCGAGTTCCGCGAGGCGCTCGTCCACGTAGGCCGCGTCTATCCTCGCCTCGCGCGCGCCCCGCCCGGCGTCGAAGGAGATCTCCTCCAGGAGCTTCTCCATCACCGTGTGCAGCCGGCGCGCGCCGATGTTCTCCGTGCGTTCGTTCACGGCGTAGGCGATCTCGGCGATCCGGCGCACGGCCTCGGGCGTGAAGGAGAGGGCGACCTCCTCCGTCGCGAGCAGCGCCTCGTACTGGCGCGTGAGGCAGGCGTCCGTCGCGGTGAGGATGCGCTCGAAGTCCTCCACCGAGAGACTCGTGAGCTCCACGCGGATGGGCAGCCGGCCCTGCAGCTCGGGGATCAGGTCCGAGGGGCGGGCGAGGTGGAAAGCGCCGCTCGCGATGAAGAGGATGTGGTCGGTGCGCAGCACCCCGTACTTGGTGGTGACCGCCGTTCCCTCGACGAGCGGCAGCAGGTCGCGCTGCACGCCCTGCCGGGAGACGTCCGCCCCGGCGATCTCGCTGCGGCTCGCGACCTTGTCGATCTCGTCGAGGAACACGATCCCGTTCTGCTCCACCGCCCGCATCGCCTTCAGGCGGATCTCCTCCTCGTTCACGAGCTTGCCGGCCTCCTCGTCCGTCACGAGCCGCAGCGCCTCGCGGATGGCGAGCTTGCGCGTCCGGCGCCGCCCGGGGCCGAGGTTCGCGAACATGCCCTGGAGCTGCTGCGTGAGCTCCTCCATGCCGGGAGGCGCCATGATCTCCATGGACCCGGCGCCCTGGGCGACCTCGATCTCGATCTCCTTGTCGTCGAGCTTGCCCTCGCGAAGCATCTTGCGGAAGCGCTGGCGCGTCGAGCCGGCTTCCGCGCCTTCCGCGGCCGGCACGCCCGGCAGCAGCGCGTCGAGGATCCTCTCCTCGGCCGCGTCCTCGGCGCGCGGGCGGACCTTCAGCGTCTCCTGCTCGCGGGTCGCCTTCACCGCCACTTCGGCGAGGTCGCGGATGATGGTGTCCACGTCGCGGCCGACGTAGCCCACTTCCGTGAACTTGGTCGCCTCGACCTTCACGAAGGGCGCGTTGGCGAGCCGCGCGAGGCGCCGCGCGATCTCGGTCTTGCCCACGCCGGTCGGCCCGATCATCAGGATGTTCTTCGGCGTGATCTCGCCCCGCAGGGGCTCGGCCACCTGGGCGCGGCGCCAGCGGTTGCGCAGCGCGATCGCCACCGCCTTCTTGGCGGCGTCCTGGCCGACGATGTGCTTGTCGAGCTCGTGCACGATCTCCTGCGGCGTCATCATCGACGCGGCGGGCGGGACGAGCGTGCCGGGGGACGGGCTCATGGGCGGACGCGAACGGGGCTCAAAGCGTCTCGACCACGTGGTTCTGGTTGGTGTAGATGCAGATGTCGCCGGCGATCTCGAGCGAGCGCTTCACGATGTCGGCCGGGGCGAGGTCGGTGTGCTGCAGGAGCGCGATGGCCGCGGCCTGGGCGAAGGAGCCGCCGCTGCCCATGGCGACGATCCCGTGCTCGGGCTCGAGGACGTCGCCGTTGCCCGTGATGAGGAGGGAGGCGTCCCGGTCGGCCACGGCGAGCATCGCCTCGAGCCTGCGCAGCATCCGGTCGGTGCGCCAGTCCTTGGCGAGCTCCACGGCCGAGCGAAGGAGGTTGCCCTGGTGCTTCTCCAGCTTCGCCTCGAAGCGCTCGAAGAGGGTGAAGGCGTCGGCCGTCGCGCCGGCGAAGCCGGCGAGGATGCGCTCGTTGTAGAGCCGGCGGACCTTGCGCGCGGACGCCTTGACGACGACGTTGCCCAGCGTCACCTGGCCGTCTCCGCCCATGGCGACCTGGCCGCCGCGGCGGACGCAGACGATCGTGGTGCCGTGGAACGACTCTTCGGCCATGGCGGGGCTAGTTCGCCTTGCGGCGGATGAGGATGGCGTGGCGATTGAAGCCGAAGGCCTCCAGCAGCGCCGCGTTCAATTCCGAAAGATTGGAAAGGATTACCCGCTTGCCGGCGAGCTGGATCGCCTTCACCACCTCGTAGAAGGCGGCGGCCGCGGCGAAGTCGATGCGCAGGACCTTGCCCATGTCCACGGCGATCTCCGGGCCCGCGGAGGCGTGGGCGGCGAGGTCGGCGAACTGGTTCTGGCTCGCCAGGGTGAGCACGCCCTTCATCACGAAGCCCGCCTCGGGCTCCGGGGTCGCGTTCGCGTTCGCGCTCGCGGTCGCGGAGCGGGCGGAGGCGGCGGCGACCGGGTTCACGTACACCTCCCAGATGGGCGGCGACATCTCGTAGGCGACGGCGTACTCGAGCCCGAGCTCCTCGAAGGACTCGAGCCTGTCCTGGAGCACGAAGAGCTCGAAGAGCAGCAGCCAGAAGCTGCGCGTGGCGTCGGAGGCGCGCTCGTTGAACGCCGCGCGCAGCACGCGCTCGAGCGTGTCCGCGTTGTTGAACCACATGGGCAGCTTCGCGTGGCGCAGCCTGCGCAGGGCCGCGGCGAGAAGCGCCGCCTCGGCGGCGGTGATCGAGGCGACCTTGCCGAGGTCGAGGCGGACCGTTCCCATCGACTCCGCGAACGCGACGAACTTCTCGATCTCCGGGGCGAGCTCCCCCAGGGCGTTGGGCTTGAGGGCGAAGAAGTCCTTGCGCTCCTTGCTTTGCCCTCGCCGGGGGTCGGAGGCGGCCGTCTCCCCGCCGGTCCACGCGGGGGGCGACTGCTCGAACTTCACGGTGTAGAGCATCGAGAGGGCCTCGTACTCCGCGCGGTTCTGCGTGACCTCGAAGAGGTCGAAGAGCATGAGCCAGGGCTGCTTGTTCGAGCGGCTCGCGGGGTCCTTCGTGAGCGAGCGCAGCAGCGCCTCGGCCGGTCCCGGGAGGTTCGCGGCGTAGAGGACCGCCGCTTCCTGCGCGGGAGGCAGCTGCGCGGAATGGAACTCCTCGCTGCCCGTCCGCCCGGCGGGGCGCGCCGCGTGCCTCGCGGCGGCGAGCGTCGACGGGCTGGCGGCGGGAGGGGCCATGGTCGCTCGCTTCCCCGGGGGCTAGGCCGCCACCGCGTTCATCGCAGCGCCGAGGATGCAGCCGCCGCGGGCCGGGCGCCGGCGCGCGGGGACGAGGAGGGTGCGTCGGGCATTGCCAGAGTGCGCCATGGTCGGCTCGCTTGTCGTTGCGCGAGGAGGCTCGCGGGTCGCTGGTTCAGTCCGGAATCGCCGGCTCGGGGCACGCGGGGTCTCCGGCAAGCCACGGTCCCGGCCCGTGCGTCGCGCCGGGACCCAAGCGCGAGGCCCAGTATAACGCCCGCAACCAGGAGCGTCACGGCCTCGGCGGGTCTCAGGACGCGCAGTACGCGAGACCTTCCTCGAAGAGCCGCCGCGGGATCCTGCGGCCGATGAACACCATGACGCTCTCGCGCGTCTCGCCCGCCGCCCAGGGCTTGCCGGGGGTGCCGCCCATCAGCATGTGCACGCCCTGGAAGATCATGCGCCGCGGCTCGCCCTGGATGTTGAGGATGCCCTTGTAGCGCAGCAGGTCCTCGCCGTAGTTCTGCACCATGAGCGAGAGGAAGGTCTCGATCTTCTCCATCTGGAGCGGGCGCGGGTCCCGCCACACGAAGCTCTTCACGTCGTCGTCGTGGTGATGGTGGCCCTCCTCGAGGAAGGCGGGGTCGATCTCGAGCGCCGCGTTCAGGTTGAAGCCGCGGATGTCGAGGATCGAGCCGATGTCCGCCTTGCCGAAGTCCACCCGGCTCTGCCGGGCGCGGGGGTTCATGTCGCGCAGGCGGTCGGCGAGCCGCGAGAGCTCCTCGTCGCCGACGAGGTCCGCCTTCGAGAGCAGCAGCCGGTCCGCGAAGCCCACCTGGGCCCGCGCCTCGTCGTGCTCGTCGAGCTGCTTCTGGCCGTGCTTCGCGTCCACGACGGTGATGACCGCGTCCAGCAGGTACTCGCCGTGCACGCCCTCGTCCATGAAGAAGGTCTGCGCGACCGGCCCGGGGTTCGCGAGCCCGGTGGTCTCGATCAGCACGCGGTCGAACCGGAGCGCGCCTTCGCGGCGCTTGCGGCCGAGCTCGCCCAGGATGCGCACGAGGTCGCCGCGCACGGTGCAGCACAGGCAGCCGTTGTTCATCTCCACGATCTGCTCCTCGCGGTCCTCCACGAGGATCTCGTTGTCCACGCCCGTCTCGCCGAACTCGTTCTCGATCACGGCGATGCGCTCGCCGTGATGCTCGGTGAGGATGCGGTTCAGGAGCGTGGTCTTGCCCGCGCCGAGGAAGCCGGTGAGGATCGTGACGGGGATGAGGTCCTGCTCGGGATTCGGGACGGCGGCCATGCCTTACCTCTCGGGTTGGGGGCCGGCGCGCGCGAGGCGAGGCCCCGGAAGGGAGTCGGGAGCGGATTTTCCCACGAAGGAGTCCAATGTCTGGGCCACGAACGATTCTTCAAGGTCGCGGACGATGAAGACGAGGCGGGTGCGCCGGTCCCCGTCGGGCCAGGAAGGCAGCCTCGCGGGCGGGTAGAGCGTGTGCTGGACGGCGTGGACCGCCACGGGCCCGTCCGCGCCGGCGGCGTTCACGAGGCCCTTCAGGCGCAGGATGCGCTCGCCGGCGAGGTCGAGGAGGGTGGCGAGCGCGTCCTCGAAGACCGGCCAGTCCACGGGCCGATCGGCGAACCAGGCGAAGGCGCGCACGCGCGGATCGTGGGCCGCGGGCTGCGGCGCGCCCACCCGCCGGTAGGCGCCTGCGCGCAGCCAGGAGCCCGCGTCCGCGAGAAGGCCCCCGCCGCGGCTCAGGCCCGTGTCGAGGAGCCTGGCCGGGTCCGCGTCGCCATGGGCGCTGCGAAGGCGCGTGGCGCCGGGATTGAGCGCCTCGAGCCTCGCCTCGAGGGCGTCGAGGGCCTGCGCCGTCGCGAGGTCCGCCTTCGTGATCACGAGCCGGTCGGCCACGGCGGCCTGCTTCACCGCCTCGGGGTGGCGGTCGAGCTGGCCCTCGCCGTGGACGCCGTCGACGGTCGTGACGATGCCCGAGAGCGAGTAGCGCGCGGCGACCATGGGCAGCTCGACCAGCGTGCGCGCGAGCGGCGCCGGGTCGGCGAGGCCCGTGGTCTCCACGATGGCGCGGCGGAAGGCGGGGATCTCGCCGGCGGCGCGGCGGAAGTAGAGATCGCGCATGGCCTGCACGAGGTCGCCCGCCACCTGGCAGCACACGCAGCCGCTCGGCAGGAGCACCACGTTCTCGGAGGCCGTTCGCACGAGGGCGTGGTCGATCGCGACGGGGCCGAACTCGTTCACGATCACCGCGCAGTCGCCCGCGGCCGGGTGCACGAGCAGGCGGTTCAGGAGCGTGGTCTTGCCGCTGCCCAGGAAGCCGGTGAGCAGCGTGACGGGAAGCACGGCGGTGGCGACCATCGGGCGGCGCCTCAGCGGCAGGCGGCGCAGAGCCCCTGCACCGTGAGCTCGACCCTGCGGGGCAGGTATCCCCGGGGCAGGCTCACGCGCGGCGGCACCGCCACGCCTTCCAGGCAGACCGTGCGGCCGCAGCGCGAGCAGGTGAAGTGGGCGTGGGGCGCGTGGGAGTCGTCGCGGTTGGCGCCGAAGCGCCAGGTGCGGTCCTCGCCGGGGATGCGGTGGGCGAGGCCGAGCGAGACCAGCCAGTCGAGCACGCGGTAGACCGTCACGCGATCGACGGCGAGGCTCGTCGCGAGCGAGTCCTCGACCTCGTGGTGCGTGAGCGCGGCGTCGGAGGCGAGGAGGGCGGCGAGGACCGCGGCCCGCGGGGCCGTCAGGCGCTCGCCCGCGGCCCGGATCCTTTCGCGCGCGGCGGGCAGGTGCGCGGCGTGGCGGGCCCGGGGCTTTCCCATGGGGCGATTCTAGGCCGCGGCGCGGCCGAGATGCAATTCGGTTGCGCCGGCCTCAGCCCTTGCGCTTCGCGCGCGGATGGGCGGCGTCGTAGACCTTCGCGAGGTGCTGGAAGTCCAGGTGCGTGTAGACCTGCGTCGAGGCGATGCTCGCGTGGCCGAGCATCTCCTGGACGGCGCGCAGGTCGCCGGAGGACTGCAGCACGTGGGAGGCGAAGGAGTGGCGCAGCATGTGCGGGTGCACGTCCACCGCGAGCCCCGCCGCGGCGGCGCGGCGCTTGATGCGCCGCTGCACCTCGCGGGGCGAGAGCCGCCGCCCCGCGCGGCCGACGAAGAGGGCCGTCTCGCCCGCGGCCGCGAGGCGCTCGCGCACCGGCAGCCAGCGCGCCAGCGCCTCGAGCGCCGGGGCGCCGACGGGGACGATGCGCGTCTTCGCGCCCTTGCCGGTGACGCGCGCCTCGCCCGTGCGCGCATCGACCGCGTCGACGTCGAGGCCGGTGAGTTCCGAGACCCGCAGCCCGCAGGAATAGGCGAGTTCGAAGAGCGCGCGGTCGCCGATGCCGGCGTCGCTGTCGTCCTCGAGGGCCACGAGGCGGGTCGCCTCGTCGGGCGAGAGCGAGGCCGGCAGCGTGCGCGCGGCGCGCGGCGCGCGGATGCCCTTGCAGGGGTTCGCGGCGATCTCGCGGCGCCTCAGGAGCCAGTCGAAGTAGCCGCGCCACGACGAGAGCAGGCGCGCGAGCGAGCGCGGCGCGAGCCCGCGCCCGTGCAGGGCGGCGACGAAGCGGCGGATGTCCGCCGCGGCGAGCGCGGACGCCTCGCGTCCCTGCGCGAGCGCGGCGAGGAGCGCGCCGTCGCGGGCATAGGCGGCGATCGTGTGGGCGGCGAGGCGCCGCTCGTGGGCGAGGAAATCGAGGTAGCGCGCGAACGCGCTAGCCGGCGGGTTCACGGACGGGGGTGAGGTGGCGCGAGAGCGCGCTCGCGAGGAGCTCCCCGAGGCGGTCGAGGTAGAGCGTGCCCATCTCGGGATAGAAGCGCCGCGCATCCTCGGAAGCGAGGGCGAGGACGCCGAAGACGCGCCCGCCCTGGCGCAGGCCGACGAGCGCGAACGACTTGAGGTGGGGAGCGGCCTCGCCGAACCACGCCTGGCTCTCGTAGACCGCGTGGTTGCCGCAGTAGGGCGTGGTCATGCGCTCGACGAACTCGCGCATCTCGGCGGCGACGGCGCCGAACTCGCGGGTCTCGGGATCGTGCTCGGCCACGCCCCAGAGCCGCACCGCCACGTGGGGCACGGCGAAATGGTCGAGGAGGTCGAGGTAGGCGGTGTCGAGGGTGGCGTCGAGGCCGCCGGCCTGCAGCAGGCGGCAGGCGAAGCGGTGCACCTTGGCCGAGAGCGCGTCGTTCTCCTCGCCGAAGCCGATGAGCTCGCGCAGCTTCTCCTCCAGGAGCCGCGTCTTCTCGCGGACCGCGACGAGCTGGCGCTCGCCGATCGACACCGCGCGCCCGCCGTGGGGATGGGGGACGCGGATGTCGAGCAGCAGGTCGACGTGCTGCTCGAAGAAACCGGGGTTCTGGCGCAGGAAATCGGCGACTTGTTCCGGGGTCAGCAAGGCGGGCTCTCCAGGGCGCCGGGCGGCGGGAGCTCGATCTCGCCCCCGAAGACCCGCACGGCATCGCCCGTCATCATAACGGGAGCGAAGGGGGGCGTCATGCCGGGGGCCGCGCCGGCCCAGGCGATGTCCAGGTCGCCGCCGCGCGTGCTCACGCGGACCTCGGCGTCCAGGAGCCCCCGGCGGATGCCCGCGACCACGGCCGCGCAGGCGCCGGTGCCGCAGGCGAGGGTCTCGCCGGCGCCGCGCTCCCAGACGCGCAGGCGCACGTGGCGGCGCGAGAGCACCTGCATGTAGCCCGCGTTCACGCGCTCGGGAAAGGCGGGGTGGTTCTCGAGGAGCGGGCCCTGCACGGCGACGGGCGCGCGGTCGACGTCCGCGACCACCTGCACCGCGTGCGGGTTGCCCATGGAAAGCACGCTCGCCTCGATCCGCTCGCCGCCGACCTCGATCGCGTGGACCGGCGCCTCGCCCGGCGCGAGGAAGGGCACCTCCGCGGGCGCGAAGCAGGGCGGCCCCATGTCCACCCTTACCCGCCCGGAGGGCTCGAGGCGCGGCAGGATCACGCCGCGCGCGGTCTCCACGCGCAGCTCGTCCTTCACCGTGAGCCCTTCGTCGCGCACGAAGCGCGCGAAGCAGCGCGCGCCGTTGCCGCACTGCTCGACCTCGCCGCCGTCGGCGTTCCAGATGCGGTAGCGGAAGTCGTTCGCGGGATCGCGCGCGCGCTCCACGAGCAGGAGCTGGTCGCAGCCGACGCCGAGGTGCCGGTCGGCGATCGCGCGGACCTGCGCGGCCGAGAGGGCGATGGCCTGGCGCACGCCGTCGATCACGACGAAATCGTTGCCCTGGCCGTGCATCTTGGTGAAGCGAAATCGCACGGCGCATTCTAGCACCGGGCCCCGCGCGGTCCGGCGCGGGAGCGCTTGG
>CALEJW010000164.1 GCA_937898635.1 uncultured Pseudomonadota bacterium
ACGCAACGGATCGGGTTCGGCGCCGCCTGGCCGAGGCCGCAGATGGAGGCGTCCGCCATCGCCTGCGAGAGCTCCTCGAGGAGCGCCGCGTCCCACTTCGGCGCCTCCATGAGCTTCGCGGCCTTCGCGGTGCCCACGCGGCACGGCGTGCACTGGCCGCAGGACTCGTCCTCGAAGAAGCGCATCATGTTGAGCGCCGCGTCGCGCGCGCGGTCCTGGTCCGAGAGCACGATCACGGCCGCCGAGCCGATGAAGCAGCCGTGGGGCTGGAGCGTGTCGAAGTCGAGCGGGATGTCGCCCATCGAGGCGGGCAGGATCCCGCCCGAGGCCCCGCCGGGGAGGTAGGCGTAGAACGCGTGTCCCTCCTGCATCCCGCCGCAGAACTCGTCGATGAGCTCCTTCACGGTGATGCCCGCGGGCGCCACGTGCACGCCGGGCTTCCTCACGCGCCCCGACACCGAGAAGGAGCGCAGGCCCTTGCGGCCGTGGCGGCCCTGGGAGGCGAACCAGCCCGCGCCCTTCTCCAGGATCTCGCGCACCCAGTAGAGCGTCTCGAAGTTGTGCTCGAGCGTGGGACGGCCGAAGACGCCCACCTGGGCGACGTACGGGGGGCGCAGCCGCGGCATGCCGCGCTTGCCCTCGATCGACTCGATCATCGCGGACTCTTCCCCGCAGATGTAGGCGCCCGCGCCGCGCCGCAGCTCGATCTCCGGGAGCTTCGCCGGCGGGTCCGCCTTCAGCAGCGCGAGCTCCTGCTCCAGCGCCTCCCGGCAGGCGTGGTACTCGTCCCGCAGGTAGATCCAGATCCTCTCGATGCCGACGGCCCAGGCCGCCACCAGCATCCCCTCGAGGAAGCGGTGCGGGTCGCGCTCGAGGAAGTGGCGGTCCTTGAAGGTGCCCGGCTCGCCCTCGTCGATGTTCACCGCCATGTAGCGCGGCCCGGCTTCGGCGCGCACGATGCGCCACTTGCGCCCCGTGGGGAAGCCCGCGCCGCCGAGGCCGCGCAGCCCGGCATCCTCCATCGTCTTCAGGACCGCCTCGAGGTCGCGCTTGCCCGCGAGGCAGTCGGCCCACAGCGCGTAGCCGCCCGCCTTGCGGTAGTCCGCGTAGCCGATGTGGGTGGTGGCGGGGGCCTTCGTCGCGCGGCCCTTCACGGCGACGGCGACGTTCTCGGCCGTGGCGCGGCCGAAGGCGTTCCGGCCCACGCACACCGCCGGCGCCTGCGCGCAGCGGCCGATGCAGGGCGCGGCGACGACGCGCACGCTCGGCCCCAGGATCGCGGGCAGCCGCTCGAGGAGATCGCCCGCGCCCGCCATGCGGCAGGAAAGCGTCTCGCACACGCGCACCGTGAGCGCGGGCGGCGCGTCCTCGCCCTCCTTCACCACGTCGAAGTGGTGGTAGAAGGTCGCGACCTCGAAGACCTCCGCCTGGGAGAGCTTCATCAGCTCGGCGAGGGCGGCCAGGTGGGCCGCCGAGAGCGAACCGAAGCGGTCCTGCACGCGGTGCAGGTTCTCGATGAGGTACTCGGCCGCGCGAGGCGCGCCGGCGAGGAGCGACTCGATCTCCTGCCGCGCCACGGGATCGACGGCGCGCCCCTTCGGCGTGGGACGGGCCTTGCGGATCTTCGAGAGCGGGACGGCGACGCGGTCGTTCATGGCGTACCCAAAGGTGTGTCGTCACGGAGCCGGCTTGGCTGGCGGCCCCGGAGGGGATGCCCTCGCGGGGGGCGCCAGGGCTTCGGAATCAGGCCATTAGACTACCGAAGCGGCGGCGGGTTTGGGCTTGACCCGAGTCAAGGGGCGCC
>CALEJW010000165.1 GCA_937898635.1 uncultured Pseudomonadota bacterium
CTCCCTCTCCCCTGGGAGAGGGCCGGGGTGAGGGCTGAAGGGGACGCTTCCCTTCGCCCCGGTGGCCGCCATCATCGCCACCATGAGCGCCGCCATCGGGCCGAGCGCCGCCAGCAGCGGGCCGAAGCCGTCGCCGCAGATCGGCATCACCATTGGCAGGCCGAGGGCCACCGCGAGGGCGGGGGAGGCGATGCATCCCGCGTGGCCCAGAACGATCGGCACGCCGAGCAGCAGCCAGCGCCGCTTCATGCGCATCACTCTTGCGAGTGGCAGCAGGAGCCCGCGGCGGGCGCCGCTCTTTTCCCGGACGGGGCCTCGTAGCGGTCGTGATGACGTACCCAGGCCATCCCTTGCCCCTTGCGCTCGTCCCGGCCGATGGGCGTGAGGTCGATGAGGCTGTAGGTGCCCATCATCGCCTCGACGCCGCGCCGGTAGGCCGAGTAGGTGTGGAAGACCTGGCCCGCGTCGTCCCTGTAGAACACGCTTATGCCGGGCAGCTCGTCGTGTTCGTAGGGTCCGCTGGCGTAGTTGTAGGTGACCTCGTCCTTCGCCTTGTCCTCGGGCGTGAAGCTCACGCCGAAGTCGAAGTTGAAATCGCCGCCGTTGGACGAGACCCACTTGAACTTCCAGCCCATGCGGCGCTTGAAGCGCTCGATTTCGGGAAGTGTGGCGCGCGAGATCGCGACGAAGGTGACGTTGCGGTGCGCGAGGTGCGGGATCATCGGGTCGGTGTGGTCCGCCATGAAGGAGCAGCTGGGGCAGCCCTCCTCCCATCCCGGCCCGAGCATGAAGTGCTGGACCAGGAGCTGGCGGCGGCCCTCGAAGAGGTCGGCGAGCCTGCGCGGCCCCTCGGGCGTGTCGAAGTCGTAGTCCTTCTCGACCTTCACCCACGGCAGCGCGCGGCGCTCGCGGGCGACCTGGTCGTGCAGGTGCGTGAGCTCGCGCTCGCGTGCGAGCAGCGCCTTGCGTTCGACGAGCCATTCCTTGGGTGAAACGACGGGATGATCAACTCGTGCGTTCATGGGTGTCTCCCTGGTCAACGTTTCGGGCGGCGCACGGCGCGAACCTTTCCGCTCGCGCCGCCGCCGGCGTAGAAAAGATCGGCGCCATCGGACTCGAGGCCGCTCACGAACACGCCCGGGGGCATCTGCAGGCGTTGCATCACCGCGCCGCTAGCGGGGTCGATGCGCCGGATCTCGCTTTCGTCGCCCTCCCAGGTGCCGTGCCAGAGCCCGCCGTCGACCCAGGTCACGCCGGTCACGAAGCGGTTCGACTCGATCGTGCGCAGGACCTTGCCGGTCTCGGGATCGATCTGGTGGATCTTGCGGTCGCGGTGCTGCCCGACCCAGAGGCATCCTTCGGCCCACGCCATGCCCGAGTCCTTGCCCTGGCCCGGCGCGGGAATCGAATGCAACACGTCGCCCGTGGCGGGATCGATCTTGTCGATGCGCGCCTCGGCGAGCTGGTAGAGGTGCTTGCCGTCGAAGGCCGTACCGGCGTCAGCGGGACGGGGGAGCGTGCGCGTCGTCTCCCCGCTCTTCGGATCGATCGCGATCAGGCGGGCGCCGACGGCTGCCCAGACGTGCTTGCCGTCGTGGGTAACGCCCCCGACGGAGTCGACACCGGGAAAAGGGCCGTACTCGCGCACGATCTCCGCCTCGTCGACGCGGACCTCCGGTGCGGTGTTGCTGGTCTTGCTCGTCATGGATGGCTCCTCCTGGGGCGCCCTGGATCGGCACCGTCGGAGCGGAATCTACGCGAGTGGGAGCGATGCCGGGAGTAACAAGTTCGTCGTGAATCCGGCGAGCGGCGGCGCGAGCCAGCGGCGCGCGCGGGCGAGGCCGATGGAGCACACCCGGCCCGAGGCCTCCAGCTCGACGAGCGCGCGCTGGACGGTGCGCTGGCTGGCGCCCAGCGCGAGGGCCAGGGCCGACGTGGACCACGCCGCACCGTCGGAAAGGAGTGCGAGGAGAGAAGCTTGATCGCCCTCGATCGGGGGTGCGAGGACGACGACGTCCCGGTCGCCGTGCGGCTCGAGGGCGAAGCCGCGCTCGGTAGCCTGGATGCGCATGAGCGGTGCGGCCAGCGCGCGCAGGCGCCCGATCTCCACCCGCAGCCGCGCCCGGTGCGACTCGTCCTGGCGGCGCGCCCCGAACGCGCGCGCGATCAGGTCCTCGCGCGCGACGTCGCCGGGCCAGTCCTCGGCGAGCGTGCGCGCCAATGCGAGGAGCACCGGCCGGCGCGCGAGTGGAAACGAGACGTTGCCGGAGCGCAGTGCGTGGCGGCACCCATCGACCACCAGCGCCTTCGATTTCAGCAGCGTCTCGACCTCATGCAGGTAAAGCATCTGCTCGCGGCCACGGGAAAGCCGCCGGGCTGCGGGGCGTTCGAGCGCGGTCCGCGCTTGCGCCACTTCGGCCATCAGCGACGGGACGCCCGCTCGCCGTGCGTGCTCGCCCGCGCGATCGAGTGCCGTGCGAGCCTCGGCCGTTCGCAGCGCGCGCAGCGCCAGCTCCGCAGCGGTGAGCTCCGCCACCGCGGCCAGCAGCGGCGGCGCGCCACGCGAGTCCAGCCGGGCGAGGGTCGCGGCGGCTTCGCCGAGCCGCCCGAGAAGCACCTGCCGGCGTGCCGAGGTGAGCCGCGCGTGCAGCGCATTGGCGCGATCGCCATGCGCCTCGAGCGTGGCCATCGCGGCGGCCAGAGTGCGCGGCGAACCGCCCAGGTCGCGCATCGCGAGCGCAACCTCGGCCTCGGCGACCCGGCAGCGGGCGCGGGCCACCACTTCGCGCGCCCCAAACGCGCGGGCCGCGCGCCGCAGCAGCTCGCGCGAACGCCGGTGCTCGCCGAGTTGCGCCAGCGCAATGCCGCGCAGGGCCAGTGCCGGCGCATCGACGCGCAGGGCGACCTTGTTCAACGCCTCCAGCGTGTCGCCGGCGGCCAGGGCGCGGGCTGCGGCGGCGATCATCGAGTCCATACCGACCGCATGGTAGCCCACGGCGGCGGCGTCGGACCCAGGCCGACGATCGCCACGTTTTCGGGTGACGTGTAACGGGCTCGGGACTAGAGGGGACGCTTCCCTTCGCACGACGTTCTCCCTCTCCCTTTGGGAGAGGGCCGGGGTGAGGGCTGACGGGGACGCTTCCCTTCGCGCGACCTTCTCCCTCTCCCTTTGGGAGAGGGCCCGCAAC
>CALEJW010000166.1 GCA_937898635.1 uncultured Pseudomonadota bacterium
GGCATGAAGCGCATGCCCGCGACCGCCTTCTTCTCCATCACGATGCCGGAGGCGGGAGAACGGAAGGTCACGGTGCGAACGGCCTCGCCGGTGCGCTCGAGCGCGGCGACCTGCTCGGCGGAGACGTCCCAGTTGCGCAGCCGCGTGAGGCTCGACTCGGCCAGCTGCGCCATGCCGGCGCGGCTTTCCGCGCTCGCGCCCTGCAGCGCCTTCACGCCCCTTGTCGCGATCGCGTACTCGCGCTGCGCCGAGACCAGCTCCGGGCTGTAGACCTCGAAGAGCGCCTGGCCGGCGCGCACGGGCTCGCCGGTGGTGTTCACGTGCAGGCGCTCGACGTAGCCCTCGAACTTGGGCGAGATCGTGGCGAGGAGGCGCTCGTCCACCTCGACGCGGCCCGAGGCGCGCACCAGGCGCGAGAGCGGGCGGCGCTCGGCGGGTTGCGTCCGCACGCCGAGCTTCTGCACGCGGTCGAGCGAGATCTTGAGCCCCCCGCCGGCGGGAGCCTCGTCCTCGCCCTCGTACACCGGGATGTAGTCCATGCCCATGGAGTCCTTCTTGGGCACGGGCGAGGTGTCGGGAAGCCCCATGGGGTTGCGGTAGAAGAGGAGCTTCTTCTCCTTCTTCGCCTCCCCGGCCGGGGCCGGCGCGGCGGCCGTCTGCGCGGCGGGCATGGCTTCGCGCTTGGTGCCGGCGAGGTATCCGCCCGCGGCGGCCGCCACGGCGACGACGGCGATCAGGACGGCGACAGGGGTCTTCATAGGTCTTCTCCCACGATGCGTTCGATTTCCGCGAGGCGCATCTGCGCCTCGGCCTGGGCCTTCAGCCGCTCGAGCTTCGCGCGCAGGATCTGGCGCTGCGCGTCCAGGAGGGTGGCGAAGTCCACTTTTCCGTTCTCGTAGCTCGCGAGCGCCGACTGGAAGGTGACTTCCGCCTGGGGCAGGAGGCTCGCCCCGGCGAGGTTCTCCGTCCGGCGCGCGGCCTCCAGCGCGGCCACACTTTCGGAGAGCTCGCCCAGGGCGCCGATGGCGGCCGCCTCGCGCCGGGACTTCGCCGCCTCCAGCATCGCCCTCGCTTCGCGCTCCTTGGCGCGGCGGCTCGATTGCTGCAGGGGAATGTTCACCTCGAACATGAGCTCCCACTCGGCGATTCGGTTGCGCATCTGGGTGGGCGTCACGCCGACGCTGAAGTCCGGGTAGCGGTTGAGGTCGGCGACCTCGACCATCTTCGCCGCGGAGCGCTCGCGCGCTTCCTCGACCGCGATGAGGGGGTTGCGCGCCCTGGCCCGCTCCTCGAGATCCGCGATCCCGAGCCTCGCCGGGGGCGGCAGGGGCCGCAGCCGCTCGGGGTCGGCCAGGGGCGCCGCGGCGGGGCGGGCGACCAGCGCGTTCAGGCGCGCCGCGGCGCGCCGGCGGTCGGACTCCAGCATGACGAGGTCGGTGCGCATGGAGGTCTGCTCGACCTGGGCGCGGATCGCGTCCTGCTGCGGGGCGAGTCCCCCGGCGTAGCGCGCCTGGGCGACGCTTTCCAGCCGGACCATGAGGTCGAGCACGCCGCGGGTGAGCTTCTCGCTCTCCACCGAGAGGTAGTAGCGGGCGTAGGCGGTCTTGATGCGCATCGCGAGCTCGGTCCACGCGAGCTGCTCGCGGCCCATCGCGGCCTGCGCGTCGGCCTCGGCCGCTTCCCGCATCGCGTCGCGCTTGCCGAACCACGGCAGCATCTGCATCACCGTGTACTTCGTCGCGCCGATCCTCGCCGGCAGGAGGTTGGGGTTCGCCTCGCGCCCGGCGTTGGTGACGTCCATGAGCTGCACGCGAAGCGTCGGATCGGGGAGCGCCCCGGCGGACTCCGGCCTTTCGCGGGCGGCGGCCGCCTCCTGGCGCATGGAGGCGATCTCCGGGTTCCGCTCGCGCGCGATCGCGAGGAAGCTCTCGGCGCTGCGGCCGGGCAGCGTCTCCTGCGCCGGGGCGAGGCCCGGGACGAGGGCGAGCGCGGCGAGGCAGGCGGCGGCCGACAGGCGGCGCGGCAGGGCGGCTTGCGTTGTCCGCGCGGCGCGGACGGGAAAGGCTGGCGACATGGGACCTCCGGACGGGATTGCGCACGGCCGCGAACGCCGCGGCCGCGGGGAATCACCGGGAGGTCAGATCCTCAGGACGCCGAAGAGGATGGCGGGAGGGGGTGCTGCAATGGGGGGCACATCCGCCCGGGAGGGCGAGATCGCCTCGACCGGGAAGGTCCCGGCGGGTTCCAGTCTCAGGGCGGGCCCGGCGACGTGCATCGCCACGGGCGCCGGCGCGTTCGATTCGACGGACGCGTCGCCGTACTGGCAGTGCTGCTCGCAGAGGTTCTCGCCCACGCCTTCGTCCCGGGCGATTTCGTGGCACGTGACGGGCTGGGCGGCCACGGGCTGCTTGCCCCGCGGGCCGGTCACGTCGCAGGCGTGCGCCGACACCGCGAGCTGCGCGAAGGCGAGCGCGAGCGCGGCAAGGGAGGCGGCCAACCGGCGATGAAGGCGGGTCATGGGACGGGAGTATGCCTGCGGGGACAGTCGCGGAATTGACGCCGCGCAACCCCTCGGACAGCGCATCCTAGCGCGGGTTCGCGGCCAGCCAGTCCAGGGCGAGGGCCGCGAGGGTCTTCACCCCCAGCGGGAGGCAGTCCTCGTCCACCCGGAAGCGCGGGCTGTGGTTGGGCGCGGCCGTGCGCGGGTCCTTGTCCGGGGGCGTGCAGCCCATGAAGTAGAAGAAGCCGGGGACGGCCTTCTGGTAGCAGGAGAAGTCCTCGGCGCCGCACACCTTGTCGATCACGCGCACGTTCGCCTCGCCCGCGAAGCGCGCGAGCGTGGGGACTGACCATTGCGTGAGTCCGGGATGGTTCGCCGTGACGTCGTAGCCGCGGTCGATGTGCACGCGCGCCTTCGCGCCGCCGGCGGCGGCGATCATCTCGGTGATGCGCGTGACGTGCGCGTGGATCTCGTCGCGCTGGCCCTCGTCGAAGGCGCGGATGGTGCCCTCGAGGCTCACCTCGTCGGGGATGATGTTGTTCCTCACGCCGCCGCGGAAGACGCCCACGGTGACGACGGAAGGCTCCTTGGTGATGTTCATGCTGCGCGAGACCACGGTCTGCAGCCCCATCACCACCTGGGAGCCGACGACGATCGGGTCCACGCCGCGCCACGGCATCGCGCCGTGGGTCTGGGTGCCGCGGATGAAGATGCGGAAGGCGTCGGCGGAGGCCATGAGCGGGCCCGAGCGGTAGCCGATGGTGCCGGTGTTGTGGATGGAGGTGACGTGCAGGCCGAAGATCGCCTCGACCTTGGGGTCCGAGAGGCAGCCCTGCTCGATCATGAGCTTGGCACCCCCCTCCTCGCCGACGGGCGGCATCTCCTCCGCGGGCTGGAAGACGAAGACCACCGTGCCCGGGATCTCCGCGCGCATCCCGGCGAGGACTTCCGCCACGCCCATGAGGATGGCGGTGTGGGCGTCGTGGCCGCAGGCGTGCATCACGCCGCACTGCTGGCCGTTCCACTCCGCCATGGCCTTGCTCGCGAAGGGGACATCGACCTCCTCCTTCACCGGGAGCGCGTCCATGTCGGCGCGCAGCGCCACCACGGGGCCGGGCTTGCCGCCCTTCAGCACGCCCACCACGCCGGTAACGGCGACCTTCTCGCGGACCTCGTCGAGGCCGAGGGCCTTCAGGTGCTTCGCGACCACGCCGGCCGTGCGCACCTCGCGGTTGCCGAGCTCGGGATGCTCGTGGAGGTCGCGGCGCCAGGCGACGACCTTCGCCTTCACGCGGTCGGCGGCGGCGAGGAGGGCGGCATCGAAACGGAACGGCGTGTCGGGAGCGTTCATGGGCGGCGAATGGGGAGGTGGCGCGAGGGGGCATTGTAGCCGGGCGGCGCGCGGCGGCGACTATAATCGGCCTCTTCCCCTCTCCGAGCGCCGTTTCGACGCCTTCCGCCATGGAAAACCTCGAGCCCCGGGAAGCCCACGCCTTCCTCCAGGAACACCCCGACGCGGTGTTCATCGACTGCCGCAGCGAGATGGAATTCATGTTCGTCGGCCACCCGGTGGGCGCGATGATGGTGCCGTGGTACGACGGCGCCGAGTGGGAGTTGAATCCCCACTTCGTCGGCCAGGTGAAGAAGCTCGCGGGCGCGAACTTCCGCAACCGGCCCATCGTCCTCATCTGCCGCAGCGGCAACCGCACCGTGGAGGCCGCCAACACCCTCGAGGCGGCGGGGTTCCAGCACGTGGTGAACGTCCTGCACGGCTTCGAGGGCGACCTCGACGAGAACCACCACCGCAACGCGAAGAACGGCTGGCGCGTCGCCGGCCTTCCCTGGCAGCAGTACTGACGAAGGG
>CALEJW010000167.1 GCA_937898635.1 uncultured Pseudomonadota bacterium
CCACGAGCAGGAGACCACGCGCCAGCCCCTCGGCCCGCTGCAGGGCTGGGGCGACATGCTGCCGGGCGCCCTGCGCTAGCCCGGCGCCGGGGACGCGCCCGGCGGGAGGACATCGCCTGTGGCGTAGGGCTATGATGGCCGCGACCCGATCCCCGAGGCCCGCGCCCGAACCGCCATGCCGAGAACAGACACCCCCGACCCGGGTCCCGATCCGTCCCTCGCCGCGCCGTTCCGGCTGCTCCTCGCCGCGATCGGCGCGGCCCTCGCCGTCCTCGCGGTCGTGAACCTGCTCTCCGGCAAGATCGCCACCGGCAGCGTCGCCGTGGTTCTCGCCACCCTCACGACGCTCGCGGGCGTCATCGCGGAGCGGATCGGCTTCCGGGTCGCCGCCGCGGCCGTCTTCTATGCGCTCGCGCTCGGCCTCTTCGCCTTCCAGCTCGCGGGCTACGGCATGCGCGACTACGCGATCGCGGGGTACCCGGCGATCCTCTTCGCAGGCTGCGTCTTCCTCGGCGCGAACGCCTACTGGGGACTCGCCGCGCTCATGATGGCCGGCGCCGCCGCCCTCGGCGGGGCCGAGCACTTCGGCCTCTTCCGCAACGAGCTCTCGGACCACGTGGACCTGAGGACCACGTTCAACTTCGTCCTGCTCATCGCGGCGAGCGCGGCCGGCGGGCGCATCCTCATGAAGGCGATCCGCGCCGCGGCGATGCGCGAGCGCGCCCTCACCGGCGCGCTGCAGGACTCCGAGGACACGGTGCGCCGCTTCTTCCGCTCCAGCCAGAGCGCCATCTCCGTGAGCCGCCTGGACGACGGCACCTACCTCGAGGTGAACGACGCCTACCTCGCGATGTTCGGCCGCCGGCGCGACGAGGTCGTCGGCCGGACCTCCCTCGACGTGGGCATCTGGGAGGACAGCCGCGACCGCGAACGCCTCGTGCAGGCGCTGCGCGACCGGCGCGTGGTGAAGGACTTCGAGACGCGATTCCGCAAGGGCTCCGGCGAGGTGATGGAGTGCCTCCTCGCCGCGGAGGTGCTCGAGATCGGCGGGCACCCGTGCCTGCTCTCGTCCGTCACCGACGTCACGGCGGCGCGGGCGGCCGAGCAGCGCGCGGAGTTCCTCTCCACCCGCGACTCGCTCACGGGGCTGCCGAACCGCGTGCTGGGCCTGGACCGCCTCGACCACGACATCGAGCGGGCGAGCCGCGACTGCACCGTGGTCGCGGTCCTGCACCTGGGCATCGACCGCTTCAAGACCGTCAACGAGTCCCTCGGCTACGCGCCCGGCGACGCGGTGCTGCGCGAGGCCTGCCAGCGCATCGCCGCGCGGCTCGGCAAGGGCGACTCGCTCGCGCGCATCGGCGGCGACGAGTTCCTCGTGATCGGCACGACGATGCACGACGTCGCCGAGGTGGACCGCTACGTCGAGGCCGTGATGGGGGCGTTCGACGCGCCCTTCCGGGTCGAGGGCCACGAGCTGCGCTTCACCTGCTCCGCGGGCGTGGCCGTCTTTCCCCAGGACTCGGTGGAGGCCGAGACGCTCCTGCGGCAGGCGGAGTCGGCGATGCACTTCGCGAAGGTCGAGGGGCGGGGGCGCTACTACCGCTTCGACCGCGTGATCGGCGAGCGCGTGCGCGACCGGCTCTTCGTGGAGACGCGGCTGCGGCAGAGCATCGAGCGGCGCGAGCTGCACCTCGTCTTCCAGCCGAAGTTCGACATGGCCACGCGCGGGATCTGCGGGCTCGAGGCGCTGTGCCGCTGGACGCACCCGGAGCTCGGGAGCGTGTCGCCGGCGCGCTTCATCGCGATCGCCGAGGAGTCGGCGCTCATCCACGAGCTCGGCCTGTGGGTGCTCCGGGAGAGCTGCGGCCAGATCGCGCGCTGGCGGCGCGAGGGCGTGCGCGCCGTGCCCATCGCGGTGAACCTCTCGGCGCAGCAGCTCACGCTCGCCCTCCCGGACATCGTCTCCGGCTGCGTCCGCGAGGCGGGCGTGGAGCCGCGCGACGTCGAGTTCGAGGTGACCGAGAGCATGCTGATCACGAGCCAGGAGGCCACGCGCAAGGTGCTCGAGCAGGTGGCCGGGCGCGGCAGCCGGATCGTGCTGGACGACTTCGGCGTGGGCTATTCCTCCCTCAACTACATCAAGCACCTGCACCTGGACGGCCTGAAGATCGACCGCTCCTTCGTGCGCGAGATCGAGACGAGCCGCCACGACGCGGCGATCGTGACCGCCATCGTCACGCTCGCCCACGGCCTGGGGCTGCGCGTGGTCGCCGAAGGCATCGAGTCCGGCGCCCAGCTCGAGGCGCTGCGCGGGCTCGGCTGCGACGAGGGCCAGGGCTACTTCCTCAGCACGCCGATGAAGGGCGAGGAGATCGCCGCGCGCTTCCTCGAGGCCGGCGCGCCCGCGCGCTAGAATGGGGGCCTCGCGGGCGCCCTGCCCGCGCCGGCTCCCGACACCATGTCCCCGCGTCCCCTCGGCCGCTCCGGCCTCCAGGCCGCCCCGATCGCCTTCGGCGGCAACGTCTTCGGCTGGACCGCCGACGAGGCGACCTCGTTCCGGCTGCTGGACGCCTTCGTGGACGCGGGCTTCGGCCTCATCGACACCGCCGACGTGTATTCGGCCTGGGCGCAGGGCAACCGCGGCGGCGAGTCGGAGACGATCATCGGCAAGTGGCTCGCGAGGAGCGGCAAGCGCGAGCGCGTGGTGATCGCGACCAAGGTGGGCTACGACCGCAAGGAGGCCGGCAAGGGGCTTTCGCGCGCGCACATCCTGAAGAGCGCCGACGAGTCCCTCGCGCGGCTGCGGACCGACCGCATCGACCTCTACCAGTCGCACGTCGAGGACCCCGGCGTCTCCCATGAGGAGACACTCTCCGCCTTTGCCGAGCTGATCGCCGCCGGGAAGGTCCGCGCCATCGGCGCCTCCAACTTCCAGGCGGCCACGCTGCGCGAGGCGCTCGCCGCCTCCGCGCGCCTGGGGCTGCCGCGCTACGAGACCCTGCAGCCGCTCTACAACCTCTGCGACCGCGCCGGCTTCGAGGCGGAGCTCGCGCCGCTCTGCCGCGAGGAGGGGATCGGCGTGCTCCCCTTCTTCGCCCTCGCCTCGGGCTTCCTCACCGGCAAGTACCGCCGCGAGGCCGACCTCGCCTCGAGCGCGCGCGGCGAGCGCGCGAAGCGCTACCTGGACGCGCGGGGGCTTCGCATCCTCGGCGCGCTGGACGAGGTGGCGGCGGGGCTCGGCGCGACGCCCGGGCAGGTCGCGGTCGCGTGGCTCATGGCGCAGCCCGGCATCACCGCGCCCATCGCGAGCGGGCGGACCGTCGCGCAGGTCGAGGAGCTCCTCGGCGCCGCCCGACTCGCGCTCGACGGCGCGGCCCTCGCGAGGCTCGCGCAAGCGAGCGCCTGATCCCATGCCCTACCCGAAGCGCAAGCCCCCCGCCTACAAGCTGCAGGTCCAGGAGGACGAGACCGACCCGCGCCTCTGGCACGACGTGCACGGGCCCGACGGCCGGCTCCTCGTCTTCGACGACGAGGCCGAGGCCCGGGCGCGGCTCGAGGCGCTCTACCCGGTGCTCTTCGGGCTCGAGAAGTACGCGGCGGGGCCGAAGCGCACGCGCGTCATCGTGATCGCCCGCGACGACGAGGAAGAGCAGGACTGACCGAAACCGAAGGAGAACCCCGCAATGAACGCAACGCTCAAGGTCGCCGTCGTCACGGGCGCCGGCACCGGCATCGGCAAGGCTTCCGCCCTCGCGCTCGCGAAGGCGGGCTACCAGGTCGCCTTCGCGGGCCGCCGCCAGGAAATCCTCGACAAGGCCCTCGCGGAAGCCGGCGGGGCGGGGCTCGCGCTCGCCACCGACGTGACGGACCCGGCTTCCGTGAAGGCCCTCTTCGCCGCGGTGAAGGCGAAATGGGGGCGCGTGGACGTCCTCTTCAACAACGCCGGCACCGGCGCGCCCGCGGTGCCCATGGACGAGCTGCCCTGGGAGAAGTGGAAGGCCGTGGTGGATGCGAACCTGAACGGCTCCTTCCTGTGCGCGCAGGCGGCCATGGCGATGATGAAGGCGCAGTCGCCCCGGGGCGGGCGCATCATCAACAACGGCTCCATCTCGGCCCACGCCCCGCGGCCAAACACCGCCGCCTACACGGCCACCAAGCACGCGATCACGGGCCTCACGAAGTCGATCTCCCTCGACGGGCGGGCCTTCGACATCGCCTGCGGGCAGATCGACATCGGCAACGCCGCCACCGAGATGACCGAGCGCATGACGAAGGGCATCGTCCAGGCGAGCGGCCAGGTGATGGTCGAGCCGCGCATGGACGTGGAGGACGTCGCGAAGGCGATCGTCTTCATGGCCGGGCTCTCGCTCGACTCGAACGTGCAGTTCATGACGATCATGGCGACGAAGATGCCCTTCGTCGGGCGCGGCTAGCCTTTCGCCGCGGGGGCGAGGCGGGGCGCCCTCAGGGCAGCGCCTCGGTGGCGATCGCGTTGCGCAGCAGCCCGATGCCCTCGATCGCGCTTTCCACGGTGTCGCCCGGCGCGGGCGCGGGTCCCGCCGAGCCGGCGAGGCCCATCGCGATCATCTCGCCGGGCTCCAGGGGGCCCTGCGCCGAGAGCCGCGCGAGGACCGCGGGCAGCTTCCAGCCCTGCTCGCGCACGTTGACGCGCAGGCGCTCCTCGCCGTTCACGGCGCACGTGAGCCACAGGTCGTCCGGATCGGCGATCTCGTCGAGGGTGACGATGTCCGGGCCGAGCGAGGCGCGGCCGGGCGAACCCGGCTCGCGGCAGCCGAAACGGTCGAGCACCGTCACCCCGATCACGTGATCCATCGCCTCGTCCTCGCCGACGGCCTCCGCGCGGCGGCCGATCACGAACACGAGCTCCGGCCCGAACGGCGCGCCCGCGGGCGCGACCCGCGCATCGTGGCCGACGAGGCAGGCGTCGGGAAGCACGAACACCTCGGGCTCGCGGGCCCGGGCGGCGCCCGCGGGCGCGGGGAGGTTCGCCGCCAGGCAGAAGAGCCTCCCGGCGTCGGGCACCGGCGGCAGCAGGCGGATCGCGCGCTCCTCGTGCATCGCCTTCGAAAGCGAGCCCGCCTCGGTGGTGGCCGCCTTGGAGAGCGCCTGCACGCGCGCGAGCGCCCCGCGGCCGGCCGCGAACAGCGCCTTGAGGGACGAGGGCAGCGGCTCGCCCTTCACGCGCGAGGCCTCCTCGATGTCGAGCACGCGGTGGCCCACGCGAACGCCGGCGCGCGCGGGGCCCGCCGGGCCGACGCAGTACGTGAGCAGTCTCATGGGGGCTTTTCGCGGCGGTTTCGGGATGCTTGCATGGCGCTTTCTCCCGCCCATTGTGTTCCCCCGGGGGGTGGGGGGCAAGGCGCCCTCACCGGGGCGGCGGGGAGACGCCGAGCAGCCACACGAGCGCGGAGAAGCTCACGAAGGCGAGCGCCGTCGTGAGGAGAATCGCCGCGGAGACCCGGCCCGCCTGGGCGTCGTGGCGCTCGGCGAAGATGAACACCCATCCCGCCGAGGGCAGCGCCGCGGCGAAGGTGGCCACCAGCGCGGCGAAGCGGTCCACGCCCGCCGCCCACAGCACGAGCGCCGCGACCAGCGGATGCACGACGAGCTTCGCGACCACCGGCAGCGCGACGACGGGCGCGCGCAGCGGCGCGTCGGGGCGCACCAGGGAGACGCCGATCGCGAAGAGCGCGCAGGGGCCCGCCGCGTTGGCGAGGAGCCGCACCATCTCGTCCACCGGCGTCCACGGCCGCCAGCCGTGGTAGGAGAAGAGCGCGCCGAGCGACATCGCCACGAGCATGGGATTCAGGAGCACCCGCGCGGCGATCTCGCGCGCGCCCTGCCCTTCCTCCCCGTCGGCCGGGTCGTGGTGCGCGATGGCGAGTCCCACGCTCGCGAGCACCGCGAGGTCGGCCACGATCGCGACGATGGTGGGCGCCGCCGCGCGCTCGCCGAGCAGCGCCACGAGGAGCGGCACGCCGAGGAAGCCGAGGTTGCCCACGCCGCCGGCGAGCCCCATGAACGCCGCCTCCCGGAGCCGCAGCCCGAGCCGGCGCGCGAGCCAGGTGGTGGCGAGGAGCACGACGAGGCCGGCCGCGGTCCAGGCGAGGAAGAGCTCCCCGTTGGCGATCTCGCCGAAGGGCGTGAGGGAGGCGAAGCGGAAGAGCATCGCCGGCACCGCGAAGTAGAGGAGGAAGCCGTTGAACGCGGGCACCGCGGCCGTCGGGACCCACGAGCGGCGCGCGGCGACGTAGCCGGCGAAGATCAGCGCGAAGAACGGGATGGTGATGGTGAGAATGGTCTGCATGGGCGCAGAATACGGGTTTTTCCCACCCGGCCCGCCCGGCACCCGTCATGACGCTCCTCTCGGACCAGTTGCACCTCACCGCGGACCAGCTGGACGCCTACTGGATGCCCTTCACCGCCAACCGCCAGTTCAAGGCGGCGCCGCGCATGGTGGCCCGGGCCGAGGGCATGCACTACTGGACGCCGGAGGGCCGGCGCATCCTCGACGGCTTCGCCGGGCTGTGGTGCTGCAATGCGGGCCACAACCGCAAGCCCATCGTCGAGGCGATCCAGAAGCAGGCGGCGACCATGGACTACGCGCCCGCCTTCCAGGCGGGCCAGCCGCTCGCCTTCGAGCTCGCCAACCGCATCGTCGAGCTCGCGCCCGAGGGCATGGACCACGTCTTCTTCTGCAACTCCGGCTCCGAGGCCGTGGACACGGCGCTCAAGATCGCGCTCGCCTGGCACCGCGTGCGCGGCGAGGGCGCCCGCACGCGCCTCATCGGCCGCGAGCGCGGCTACCACGGCGTGGGCTTCGGCGGCATCTCCGTGGGCGGCATCGTCGCCAACCGGAAGATGTACGGCGCGATGCTCGCCGGCGTGGACCACCTGCCGCACACCCACTCGCTCGAGCACAACGCCTTCACCCGCGGCGAGCCGCAGTGGGGCGCCCACCTCGCCGACGAGCTCGAGCGCCTGGTCGCGCTGCACGACGCCTCCACCATCGCCGCGGTGATCGTCGAGCCCATGGCGGGCTCCACGGGCGTGCTCTTCCCGCCGAAGGGCTACCTCAGGCGCCTGCGCGAGATCACCGCGAAGCACGGCATCCTCCTCATCTTCGACGAGGTGATCACCGCCTTCGGCCGCATGGGCGGCGCCTTCGCCGCGGACGTCTACGGCGTGGTCCCCGACATGATCACCTTCGCGAAGGGCGTCACCTCGGGCTCGGTGCCCATGGGCGGCGTGCTCGTCTCCTCCGCCGTCCACGACGCCTTCATGGTCGGCCCGCCCGGGGCGATCGAGCTCTTCCACGGCTACACCTATTCCGCCCACGTGCTCGCCTGCGCCGCCGGCGTGGCCACGCTCGATCTCTACCGCGACGAGGACCTCTTCGCCCGCGCGCGGAAGATGGCCCCGGTGCTCGAGGAGGCGCTGCACTCGCTCAAGGGCACGCGCCACGTGATCGACATCCGCAACGGCGGCCTCGTGGGCGCGGTCGAGCTCGCGCCGCGCGCGGGCGCGCCGGGCGCGCGCACCTACGAGGCCTACGTCGGCTGCTGGGAGAAGGGCGTGCTGGTGCGCCAGGCCGGGGAGATCCTGTGCCTCGCCCCGGCCCTGATCGTCGAGGAGTCCCACATCGCCGAGATGGTGGACACCATCCGCGCGGTGCTCGGGCGGATCGACTGAGGCGGGCGCCGTGAGCATCCTTTCGCTCCTGCGCGACGACGGCGACACCCGGGACTTCGCCGCCGGCGAGAACATCTTCGTCGAAGGCGACGAGGGCCGCGTGATGTACGTGGTCCTCGAGGGCACCGTGCGCCTGTCGGTCACCGGCCGGACCCTCGAGAAGGTCTCGAAGGGCGGCGTGTTCGGGGAGATGGCGCTCATCGACGCCTCCCCGCGCAGCGCCACCGCCACCGCGCTCGCCGGCTGCACGCTGGCGCCGGTCACCGCCCAGCGCTTCAAGTCGCTGGTGGCGGAGAACCCCGAGTTCGCGCTCGACATCATGCGCGTGATGGCCGCACGCCTGCGGAGCATGGACCGCCGCCTCTAGCATGGGGCGATACGCGGGCGCGCGGCCCGGCCCCGGCGACCTCCTGAAGATCGTCGACATCCGCACCAAGATCGTGAGCGTCTCCTCGCTCCTCGTGGGCGGCGCCTGGGCGCTCTCGACCGCGCCGGAGCGCTTCTCGTGGACGCTCGCCGCGCTCATGGCCGCCGCGACCCTCCTCGTGGACATGGGCACGACGGGCTTCAACAGCTACTTCGACTTCCTCTCGGGCGTGGACACCCGGGAGACGGACAGGGAGCGCTTCAAGGCCCTCGTGCAGCGCGACATCGACCCCCGCGTCGCCCGGGACCTCTCCTTCGCGCTCTTCGCCCTGGCGGTGCCGCCCGGCCTCGCGATCGGCGCGCGCGCGGGCTGGGGCGTCGTCGCCGCGGGCGCGCTGTGCATGCTCTTCGGATACCTCTATTCCGGGGGCCCGCGCCCGATCTCGCGCACGCCGGTGGGCGAGTTCTTCGCCGGCGGGCTCCTCGGGGGCGCGCTCGTCGTGATCGCCGCCTTCGTGCACACGCAGCGCCTGGACGGCGCGACGCTCCTCGCGGGCCTGCCCTCCTCGCTCCTCGTCGCCGCGATCCTCTCCACGAACAACGCCTGCGACCGCGAGGGCGACGCCCGCGCGGGGCGGCGCACGCTCGCCATCGTCCTCGGCCCCGCGCGAGCGCACTACCCCGTGGTCGCGCTCGTCGCGCTCGCCCACGCGGCGCCCGCCCTCCTCGTGGCCGCGCGCGCCCTGCCGCCGCTCGCCCTCGCCCCGGTGGCGGCCTCGGCGCTCCTCGCCTGGCGCCTGCTCGCGGCGATGAAGGTGCGCGGCTTCTCGCACGCGACCAAGGCGCGCAACATGGGCGCGATCTCCGCCCTCTTCGTCGCGTTCACCGCGGGCCTGCTCGCGGCCATCGCGATCGGCGCCTTCGCGCCGGCGGCTTTCAGCGCAGGACGATGAACGCCGCGACGATCGCCGCGGCGAGGTAGCCCGCGACGACCATCGCGAAGGGCAGGTCGAGGCGAAGCCGCGGGCGGCTCGCCTTCGTCCCGGGCGGCACCGTGAAGCCCGCCCGCGAGCGCGTGGCGTCGGCGTCGACGGGCAGCACCGCGAGCCGCGCAAGGCCCTCGACGCAGTCGAAGCGCGGCGACGGGCGAAGCTCCACGACCTCGTCGCCGTGGTCGAGGCTCGGCGCGCCCGCGGGCACGGGGTCGTGCCCCGGAACCGTCGCCTCGGCGCCGGACTCGGCCCTCTCGCGCACCTTCGCCTCCGCCGCGAGCACGTCGGGGATCGCGTCGCGCAGGTCGGAGGCGAACTCCGCGGCGCTGCCGTAGCGCTCGTCGGGGCTCTTCTTGAGCGCGCGCGCGATGATGTAGTCGAGCACCGAGGGGAGGTTGCGGTTCACGTGGCTGGGGGGCACGGCCGCCCCGTTCACCACCTGGAACATGAGCTGCGTGATGTCGTCGCCCGCGAAGGGCGTCACGCCCGTGAGCATCTCGTAGAGCACCACGCCCAGCGAGAAGATGTCCGCGCGGTGGTCGAAGGGCTCCCCCGAGACCTGCTCGGGCGACATGTAGCGCGGCGAGCCGAGCAGCATCCCCGTCGCGGTCTTCACGTCCGGGTCGCGCAGCCGGGCGATGCCGAAGTCCATGATCTTCACGCGCCCGTCGGCGAGCACCATGACGTTGCCGGGCTTCACGTCGCGGTGGATCACCCCGCGCTCGTGGGCGAAGGCGAGCGCCTCGGCCACCCGCGCGGCGATCTCGACCGCCTCCGAGGGGGCGAGCGAGCCGCCGCGGATGAGATCCCGCAGCTCCCGCCCGTCGAGGAGCTCCATCGCGATGAAGGCGATGTCGCCCTCGCGGCCCACGTCGTAGATCGTGATGATCGACGGGTGGGCGATGCCGCCCGCGGCGCGCGCCTCCTGCAGGAAGCGCGCCTCGAAGTGCTCGCGCTCCTCGACGGTGCCCGTGAGCGTGATCGTCTTGATCGCCACCGCGCGGCCGAGCGCCGGGTCCTCGGCGCGATAGACCACGCCCATGGCCCCGCGCCCGAGCTCGCCCAGGACGCGGAAGCGGCCGAACTGCTGCGGGGAGGCTTCCGGCTTCGTGTCGCTCATGGTCAGAACCCCAGGCTGCGGCGCAGGTCGCGCCAGAGGCTGGCCGGCGTCGTGGCCGGGCGCTCGCCCGCGAAGGTGTGGGTGACGGTCATGCGCTCGCCCGGCTCCAGGCTCACCCTCACGTCGAAGGGCGGCGCGTTGCCATGGCGGACCTGGATGTGGTGCCGCCCCGGGGGCAGCTCCACTTCCCGGAGCGGGGGCGTGCGCCCGTGCGTGAAGCCGTCGATCACCACGTCGCCGCGGGGCTTGATCTCGAACTCCACGACGGCGGGGCGCGGCGGGAAGTAGCGCCGGTTCACTTCGCGTCCCGCGAGGCCGAGGAGCAGGATCGCGAGGATGCCGGCGAGCGCGTACGCGGCGAGGCGGTTGCGGCGCGCCACGCGGCGCTGCGGCTCCGGCGTGTAGAAGGCGTGCAGGCGCACGCGCGCGTCCGTGAACTCCCCGGCCGGCGCGAGTTCGGCCGCGCGGTCCGGGCGGGTGACCTCCAGCATCTTCGCGAAGGGGGCGGTGACGAGGAGGCGCTCGCCGGTGGCGAAGCCCGCCGCGGTGGCGGCCGCCGAGAGCCCGTCGCCGAAGACGAGCCCGCCCGCGTCGCGCGCGGTGACGGCGATGGGGCCGTGGTTCACGCCGACCTGCGGCGGCTCGTCGCCCGCGCGCAGGGACTGGGCGAGGTCGAGCGCGCGCGCGGGCTCGCCGAAGAGCACGAGGGCGAGGCCGTCGGTCGCGTCGAGCACGATCCAGTCGGCCGGCGCGATGCCCGCGATCGCCGCGCGCACGCGCGCCTCCAGGCGGTCCTTGAGCGCCGCCTGCTCGGCGACGGAATGCTCGCCGAAGCGCGGGATCCTCAAGAACGCGATGTTCGCGAAGACGGGCGAAGGTGTGCGCACGGGGCGTGAGGCCGTTGGTTTGACGCGTATTGTAGTCGCGGGCAGGCGCCCCGGCCTCCCCCGCGCCCCGCGGGCCCGGCGCGCGGGCTACTTCAGGGCCTTGAAGCGCAGGCGATGGGGAGCGGCCGCCTCCTCGCCCAGGCGCTCGCGCTTGTTCTCCTCGTACTCGCGGTAGTTGCCCGCGTAGAAGAACCATTGCGAGTCGCCCTCGGCGGCGAGGATGTGCGTGCAGATCCGGTCGAGGAACCAGCGGTCGTGGGAGATCACCATCACGGAGCCGGCGAACTCCGAGAGCGCGTCCTCCAGCGCCCGCAGCGTCTCCACGTCGAGGTCGTTGGAGGGCTCGTCGAGGAGCAGCACGTTGCCGCCGGTAAGGAGCGTCTTGGCGAGGTGCAGCCGCCCGCGTTCGCCCCCGGAAAGGTTGCCCACGAGCTTCTGCTGGTCCTGGCCCTTGAAGTTGAAGCGGCCCAGGTAGGCGCGCGACTGGATCTCGAACTTGCCGATGGCGAGGATGTCCTGGCCGTTGGAGATCGCCTCCCACGCGTTCTTGTCGTTGGGGAGCGAGTCGCGCGACTGGTCCACGTAGGCGAGCTGGACCGTGTGGCCGACCTTGACCTCGCCCGAGTCGGGCTTCTCGCGGCCGGTGATCATGCGGAAGATCGTGGACTTGCCCGCGCCGTTGGGGCCGATGATGCCCACGATCGCCCCCGGCGGCACCTTGAAGGAGAGGTTGTCGATGAGGCAGCGCTCGCCGTAGGACTTGGTGACGCCGACGAACTCGATGCACTCGTTGCCCAGGCGCTCGCCGACGGGGATGAAGATCTCGCTCGTCTCGTTGCGCTTCTGGTACTCGTAGGAGTTCAGTTCCTCGAAGCGCAGGAGGCGCGCCTTGCTCTTCTTGGTCTGGCCCTTCGCGTTCTGGCGCACCCACTCGAGCTCCTTCTTGAGCGCCTTCTGGCGCGCGCTCTCGGAGGACTCCTCCTGCTTCAGGCGATCGCGCTTCTGCTCCAGCCAGGAGCTGTAGTTGCCCTCCCAGGGGATGCCGCGGCCGCGGTCGAGCTCGAGGATCCACTCCGCGGCGTTGTCGAGGAAGTAGCGGTCGTGGGTCACGGCGACGACGGTGCCCGGATAGCGCGAGAGGAACTGCTCGAGCCAGTCGACGCTCTCGGCGTCGAGGTGGTTGGTGGGCTCGTCGAGGAGCAGCATGTCGGGCTTGGAGACGAGCAGGCGGCAGAGCGCCACGCGGCGCTTCTCGCCGCCGGAGAGCTTGTCGATGCTCGCGTCCCAGGGCGGCAGGCGCAGCGCGTCGGCCGCGATCTCGAGCTGCGCCTCGAGGGAGGCGACGTCGGCGGTGGCGAGGAGCTTCTCGAGCCTCTCCTGCTCGGCGGCGAGCTTGTCGAAGTCCGCGTCGGGCTCCGCGTAGGCCGCGTACACCTCGTCCAGGCGGGTCTTCGCGCGCAGGATCTCGCCCACGCCTTCCTCGACCGCCTCGCGCACGCTGTGGCCGGGCTCGAGCTGCGGCTCCTGCGGGAGGTAGCCGATCTTGATGCCGGGCATGGGCGTGGCCTCGCCCTCGATCTCGCGATCGAGGCCGGCCATGATCCTGAGGACGGTGGACTTGCCCGCGCCGTTGAGGCCCAGGAGGCCGATCTTGGCGCCGGGGAAGAACGAGAGCGAGATGTCCTTGAGGATCTGGCGCTTGGGCGGGACGACCTTGCCCACGCGGTTCATCGTGAAGACGTACTGGGCCATGGCGAATCTTTCCGGCGGGAATTGCGTACTGGCGAAGCCCGCTATTCTAACCGACGGGACCTCCCCCGAGCGAATCGCGCGGCCGCGGCGGCCCGAGATCGCGTGAAAATTGCCGGGAACCCGGCCCGCGCGCCCGCTGTCCAACTGTTCGGCCGTGCGAACCACGGCCTCGTCGCCACGGGCAGGAACCTGCCCCCTCGGCGGCACGCCGGTCCGCGCACGCGCGGGCCGGGGCGGAAGCGAAGAGCGCCCGCCGAACGACACCCCAGCCCGCTCACCCACGCGAAAGGAGTCGCTCCCATGAAGAACGCCGATCCCCGAACCCCGGGCCTCGCCCGGCCCGGCACGCGAAACCCGATCCGCAGGCCCCGCTCCGAGGCCGACGCGCGCGCGCTCGCGCGCATCCGCACCGCCGCCGCCGTGGTGCGCCACCGCCAGGAGGCGCTCTACGACCGCCTCGCGGACCGCTTCCGCCTCGCCTTCGAGCAGGGCGCGGACCGCAGCCGCGAGGCGATGGCGGTCGCGGCGGAAAAGGCCCGGGAGCAGCTCACGCAGGCCGGCGCGCTCACGAAGCCGCAGGGCGAGAGGCTCAAGGTCCTGCTGCTTCGCGATCTCGACCGCACCGCGGCGGAGTACCTCACGCGCCACCGCGTCGCGGCGGAGCAGCTGCAGCGCGCCGAGCCCGAATCCGGGGCCCTGACCGCGCTCGCGATCGTGCTCGAGTCGGCGGGCGAGGAAGTCCTTCGCGCCTTCGGCGAGCACGCCGACGCCGCGCTCGCCTACCGGACGGGCGAGGTGATCAGCGCGGGGATGCTCACCTGCGACAGCTGCGGCACGGCGATGCGCTTCCGCCAGACCGGGACGGTGCCCCCCTGCCCGACCTGCGCGAAGACGCATTTCCGCAAGGACTTCTAGCGGGCGTCGCGCGGCCGGCGGGCCGCCGGCGCGGCGGGTGCTATCCTCGGAATCGCCTGCGTGACAGGCGCACGTTCCCCCGACGAGGATCCCCACATGTCCCGCCCCGACGAGAACCCGACGGACGCCTCGCGCCCCGGCGCCACCATCGCCGACGTCTGGCGATCGGGCCCGCCCACGGCCTCCGCGCCCATCACGGTCCGGCAGACGCGCCCCGAGGATTTCGCGGCGGTGCGGGAGCTGCAGCGCGCGGCCTACCCCGCGATCGAGCCCTGGTCGGACGAGCAGTTCGCCTCCCAGGTGCGCATCTTTCCCGAGGGCCAGATGGTCGCGGAGCACAACGGCGTCGTGATCGGCGCCTCGGCCTCGCTCGTCGTCGCCTGGGACGACTACGGCGTGGACCACACCTGGAACGGCATCACCGGCGGCGGCTTCTTCACCACCCACGACCCCGCGGGGCGCACGCTCTACGGCGCGGAGGTGGTGGTGAACGCGAAGCGCCGCGGCCACGGCATCGGCCGCACGCTCTACAAGGCGCGCCGCCGGCTCTGCGAGCGCCTGAACCTCAGGCGCATCATCGCCGCCGGCCGCCTGCCGGGCTACCGCGAGGTGAAGGACGTGATGTCGCCCGAGCTCTACGCCATGCGCGTGGTCTGGGGCGACATTCCCGACCCGGTGCTGCGCTTCCAGATGTCGCAGGGCTTCCACTACTGCGGCGTGATCCACAACTACCTGCCCGAGGACGGGCCGTCGTGCGGAAACGCCGCGCTCATCGTCTGGCTCAACCCGCGCTACGCCCCGCCGCGGCCGGTCGCGAAGGCGCGAAGGAGGTCGGCATGAAGGTCCGCATCGCGGCGGTGCAGTACCACCTGCGCCACATCCAGGACTGGTCCGGATTCGAGAGCCAGGTCGACTTCGTCCTCGACGCGGCCGCCGAGTACCGGCCGCAGTTCGTGCTGCTCCCGGAGATCTTCACCACGCAGCTCATGTCCTTCCTCGACGTGACGGACGTGCGCCAGGCCGTGCGCGAGCTCTCCGCCTACACCCCGCAGTACATCGAGCTCATGAAGCGCCACGCCGAGAAGCACGGCTACCACCTCATCGCCGGCAGCCACCCGACGCTGCGCGACGGCAAGCTCTACAACACCGCCTACCTCTTCAACCCCGCGGGCCAGGTCTTCGAGCAGGACAAGCTGCACCGCACGCGCTGGGAGAAGGACCACTGGGAGACCACGCCCGGCGAGACGCTCTCCCTCTTCGAGACCGCCCACGGCAAGATCGCGATCCTCGTCTGCTACGACATCGAGTTTCCCGAGCTCGCGCGGCAGATGTCGGAGGCGGGCGCCGACATCCTCTTCGTGCCGAGCTGCACCGACGACCGCCAGGGGTTCCTGCGCGTGCGCTACTGCTGCCACGCGCGCGCCATCGAGAACCAGGTGTACGTCGCGATGACCTCCACCGTGGGGAACCTGCGCGTGAGCGGGCTGCGCATGCACTACGGGCAGGCGGCGATCCTCGCGCCCTCGGACTTCCCCTTCGCCCGGGACGGCATCGCCGCCGAGGGCATCGTGAACGGCGAGCAGATCGTCGTCGCCGACGTGGACCTCGCGCTCCTCGGGCAGAACCGCATCAACGGCACAACGATCCCGCTCTTCGACAAGCGCGCCGAGCTCTACGACGACCCCGTCCGGGTGGTCGCCGCCTGAGCAAGGGACGGGGCGAGCCGCCGTGAGCATTCCCGTCCTCGGCGCGGAAGCGGCGCAGGGCCTGGTCCGGGCGGTCGCGGCGAACGCGGGCATCGCCGTCTCCGGCCGCTTCGGTCCCGCCGCGACGGTCCTCGCCGAGTACCTCGCCGGCGGCGCCGGCGACCTCCTTGTCCTCACCCACGCGCAGGTGGCGCAGCTCGCCGCGCGCGCGCGCGTGGATCTCGCCTCGTGCGCCGACCTCGGCGCCGCCGCGGGGACCGCGACGGTGCTCACCGTCGCGCTGCGGCCCGGTCCCGTCCCGCCGGCGGCGCGCGAGCTGGCGCGGCACCTGGCCGGGCGCGACGGCGCGCCGGCCCGGCTCGCCGCCGGGTTCCACGGCGCGGCCATCCGGCGCGCGGACGGCCGCGACACCGCCGCGGCCCGCGAGCTCGTCTTCACGATCCTCGGGGAATACGGCCTCGTGCCGGAGCCCGAGGCCACCGATGCCGACCTCATGGACCTCGAGCGCGGTTTCCTCGCCGGCGGCGGCATGTTCGACGTCGCCATCGGCGAGGACGGACGCCTCGAAGCCTGCTGCGGCCTCAAGGTGCTCGCGGACGGGCGCCTGGAGCTGCGCAAGATGTACGTCCGTCGGGACGCGCGCGGCCACGGACTCGGGCAGCGCCTCCTCGACCGGGCGATCGCCTGGGCGCGCGGCAGCGGCTTCGCGCGCGTGGAGCTGGAGACCGCCTCGATCCTGAAGGAGGCGATCGCGCTCTACCGCAAGGCCGGGTTCTCCCCCCGGCCCGGCAAGCCCGACACCCGCCGCTGCGACCAGGCCTTCGTCCTCGAGCTCGACTGA
>CALEJW010000168.1 GCA_937898635.1 uncultured Pseudomonadota bacterium
AGTCCCTCATCGAGGCCGCGGTCTTCGTGAGCACCATCGAGAAGCGCCAGGGGCTCAAGATCGCCTGTCCCGAGGAGATCGCCTACCGCATGGGCTTCATCAACGCGGCCGATCTCGCGCGGCTCGCGGTGCCCCTCGCGAAGAACGACTACGGCAAGTACCTGCTCGAGCTCGCCGCGAGCGCCGAGGTCGCGGCCTAGCCTGGGCGGGCGGGCGGCGGGACGGCGAGCCCCGGGTTCGCGAGGAACGCGCGCAGGATCCCGGCCTGCTCCGGGAACGCGAGGCTTTCCGGCTTCGCGAGGACCTCGGCCGCCTCCAGCCAGGCGATCTCCGAGGCTTCCGGCGTCACCAGCGTCGCGGCCGGCAAGGGCCCCGCGGGCCTCGCGAGGAAGGCGATCTCGACGATGCACAGCCGCCGGCCGCGGTACAGGTAATCGACGAGCCCCGCGCGCAGGATGGGGCCGATCTCGGCCTCGACGCCCACTTCCTCCCGCGCTTCGCGGGCGGCCGCGGCCGCGGGCAGTTCCCCGTAGCGGATGAATCCTCCCGGCACGCACCACCGGCCGATGCCCGGCGGCGTGCTTCGCCTGAGGAAGAGCAGCGCGCCGGGCCGCTCGGGGTGGGTGAGGGCGAGCACCGCGGCCGGCAGGGGGTTCTGGTAGAAATCCAGGCCGCACCCGGCGCACAGGAAGAGGCACTCGGCCTCGTGGAAGTCCTCCGCCCGGAAGGGCGCGCCGCAGCGCGGGCAGTGGCGGTATTCGCGGTAGCGCGGCCCCTCGTCGCCCGGCTCAGTCGGCGGCAACGGCGGGCTCCCCGGCCTCGGCGACGAGCGAGGGCGCGGACCGGGCCTTCTCGCCCGCCTGCAGGCCGCTCATCATCGCCTCGTGGCTCCAGAAGTAGTTCCACAGGCCGAAGCGCCCCGTGGCGATCACGTCGTTTTCCAGCAGCCAGTGGCGGACCGTGCGCACCGCGGCCTTGCGGTGGAAATCGTGGATGCAGTAGGCGTAGCGGATGTTGCGGGTCATCGAGAAGCGGATCCGGTCATCGGCGCGCAGCACGCCGACGCGGCGCAGGTCCTCGACCACGCGCTCGACGATCCCGGTCTCGTCCAGGGGCCGGAGCGGGGAGTAGGAAACCTCGGCGGAGACGCTCGACATGCCGAAGGGCACCACGTTCTCGGCGAAGTTGTTCGGGAAGCTGATGCGGAAGAAGCTCACGTCGCGGTCGGGAAAGTGCACCCAGTGCCAGTCGGTGACCGCGGGCCGGTCGATGCCGAGGTTCACCACCACGATGCTGTTGGTGCGCAGGAGCGCGGCGGCGGCGCGCACCTCCTCGGGCGCCTCGGGGCAGATGCGCACCAGTTCGGGGAGCGGGATGGTGCTGACGAGGCGGCCGTAGTCCACGGTGGTGCCGTTCTCGAAGTGGACGCGGTGCCCCGGGATGTCCACGCGGCTCGCGCGGTGCCCGCAGTGCACCTTCGCGGCGCGCGCGCGCAGCGACTCCCCGATCGACCCGTAGCCGGGCGCGTGGCTCGGGTAGCGGAACTCCGCGTTGGTGCCGATCCGGGTCTGGCGGCTCCAGAGGGCCCCGCGAAGCACCTGCAGCGTCGTGGGCTGCGGCACGCGGTTGCCCGTCCACTCGTGGGTCATCTCGCGGGGGTGGACCGTCCAGAACTTCTCGCTGTAGGGGATCAGGAAGGTCTCGGCGAAGCCGCGGCCGACGCTCTGGTAGATCCACTCCTCGTAGTTGCGCGGGCGCCCCGCGCGCTCGCGGGTGAGGAAGTCCCAGACGCAGCGCGTGCGCACGCCGAGCGGCATGCCCGCGGTGTTCACCTGGAAAGGGTAGGGCGTGTAGGTGCCGTGCGAGTAGATGAACGCGCGCCGGTTGCGCACGTTGAGTTCCACACCCACGTCGTCGAGGAGCTTGAGGATCCGCGCCGGGACGGACTGCATCACGTGGATGCCGCGGTCGAAGGCGAATCCGTCGCGGCGGTCCGAGGCCGCCACGCCGCCGACGCCGTCCTCGGCCTCGTAGACCTCCGCGCCGCTCGCGATCGAGGCCGTGAGCCCGGCGAGGCCGCCGCCCAGGACGACGATCGGCGCCTCGGCGCCGGGATGGGCCTGGTCCTGCATCAGGTTGCCCTCCTGGCGGCGCGAAGGCCTCG
>CALEJW010000169.1 GCA_937898635.1 uncultured Pseudomonadota bacterium
CCAGCCCCTCTTCACCCCGATCTCGCTCGGCGGCCTCGAGCTCGCGAACCGCATCGTGATGGCGCCGATGACGAGGAGCCGCGCCATCGGCAACGTCCCCAACGCGCTGATGGCGCGCTACTACGCCGACCGCGCCGAGGCCGGCCTCATCATCACCGAAGGCGTCGCGCCCTCGCCCGACGGCCTGGGCTACGCGCGCATCCCCGGCATCTTCAGCGACGCGCAGGTGGCGGGCTGGAAGCGGGTGACCGAGGGCGTTCACCGCGCGGGCGGAAGGATCTTCGCGCAGCTCATGCACACCGGCCGCGTCGGCCACCCGGAGAATCTTCCGGCGGGCGCGCGCATCCTCGCGCCCTCGGCCATCGCCGCGCCCGGCCAGATGTGGACGGACGCGCAGGGCATGCAGCCGCACCCCGTGCCGGTCGAAATGCAGGAGGCCGACATCGCGCGCGCCATCGGCGAGTTCGCGCAGGCCGCGCGCAACGCGATCGAGGCCGGCTTCGACGGCGTCGAGCTGCACGCCGCGAACGGCTACCTGATCGACCAGTTCCTCAACACCGCCTCCAACACCCGCAGCGACCGCTGGGGCGGGAGCATCGACAACCGCATCCGCTTCGCGTTGGAAGTCGCCGGGGCCACGGCCGCGGCCATCGGCGCGAACCGGCTCGGGATCCGCATCTCCCCGCACGGCGTCTTCAACGGCCAGGCGAGCGACCCGGAGATGGACGCGATGTACCTTCGCCTGGTGGCCGGGCTCGACGCCCTCGGCCTCGCCTACGTGCACGTGGTGGACCACAGCTCCATGGGAGCGCCGGAGCCGGGCGCTGCCCTCGAGGCCGCGATCCGCGCCGCCTTCCGGGGCCGCTACATCCTCTCCGGCGGGTACGATGCGGCAAGCGCGAATGCCGACCTGGAGGCGAAACGCGGCGACCTGGTGGCCTTCGGGCGCCCGTTCATCGCCAATCCCGACCTGGTGAGGAGGCAGCGCGAGGGCAGGGCGCTCGCGCAGCCCGACGCGCAGACCTTCTACACGCCGGGAGAGCGCGGCTACACCGACTATCCCGTCGCCGCCGCGGCCTGAGCGCCGCGCCGGCATTCCCGCACTCCGGAGGCAGCCATGGCCCGCATCCTCGTCTTCGCCGGCAGCGCGCGGCGCGACTCGCTCAACAAGAAGCTCGCGCGCGCCGCGGCCGCCTTCGTCCGCGAGGCCGGCGCCGAGGCGAGCTTCGTGGACCTGGACGACTACCCGATCCCGCTCTACCACGGCGACCTGGAGGCGGCCTCGGGGATGCCGGAGAACGCGCGCAAGCTCCGCGAGCTCTTCCTCGCCCACGACGCGCTCCTCATCGCCTCGCCGGAGAACAACTCCTCGCTCACGGCGCTCCTCAAGAACACGATCGACTGGCTCTCGCGCGACCTGGGCGACGGCAAGGGCGAGGCCTCCGGCCTCGCGCCCTGGCGCGGCAAGGTCGCCGGCATCATGGCCGCTTCCCCGGGAGCCTTCGGCGGCGTGCGAGGGCTGCCGCACCTGCGACAGGTGCTGGCGACGCTCGGCGTCACGGTGCTCGGCACGCAGGTCGCGGTGCCCAGGGCCCACGAGGCCTTCGCGCCCGATGGCTCGCTCGCCGACGAACGCGTGGCCCGTTCCGTGCGCGCCCTCACCGCGGCGCTCGCGAAGGCGGCGCAGGGCCTCGCGGGGACGGCTTGAAGCGCGCCCGGGCCGGCCTCATGTCATTTGAGTGAACGCCCGGCAGTGCGCATTGCGGCCGCCAATGGCCCGGATAGGCATTTCCGATTGGCGCCCGCGGGCGAATGGACGGAAAATGTCGTCAAGGCCAACCCCAAGGAGGGCATCGTGGCAAGGAAGCAGGACAGCACCGGTTTCATCGACATCGGCATCCCGGAGAAGGATCGCGCGAAGATCGCGGAAGGGCTCTCGCGCCTGCTCGCCGATACCTACACGCTCTATCTCAAGACCCACAACTTCCACTGGAACGTGAAGGGCCCGATGTTCCAGACCCTGCACCTCATGTTCGAGACGCAGTACAACGAGCTGGCGCTCGCCGTGGACCTGATCGCCGAGCGCATCCGCGCGCTGGGCTTTCCCGCGCCGGGCACCTACCGGGCCTACGCGAAGCTCTCCTCGATCCCCGAGACCGACGGCGTTCCCGAGGCGCGCAAGATGATCGCCCTCCTCGTCGAGGGCCAGGAGGCGGTGGTGAGGACGGCGCGCAAGGTCTTTCCGCTGGTGGACAAGGCGGCCGACGAGTCGAGCGCCGACCTCCTCACGCAGCGCATGCAGGTTCACGAGAAGACCGCCTGGATGCTCCGGGCGCTCCTGGAGAAATAGATGGCCGTCGTCGAGCTCACGAAGGAAAACTTCGAGCAGGTGGTGACTTCCAGCCCCACCGTGATCGTGGACTACTGGGCGCCGTGGTGCGGGCCGTGCCGCGGCTTCGCGCCCGTCTTCGAGAAGGTCTCCGAGATGCACCCCGACGTGGTGTTCGCCAAGGTGAACACCGACGAGGAGCAGGAGATCGCGGCGCACTTCCAGATCCGCTCGATCCCCACGCTCATGGTCTTCCGCGAGCAGATCATCGTCTTCTCGCAGCCGGGCGCGCTCCCGCAGGGCGCCTTCGAGCAGGTGGTGGAGAAGTCGAAGGCCCTCGACATGGTCGAGGTGCGCCGGCAGATGGCGGAGCAGGAAACGGCCAAGCCGTCCGCGTAGTCGCCTTGTCCGCGCGGGCGACCTGCCGGCATTCGTCGCGGCCGCCGCCGTGAAGTTCGCGAAGGCGCTCGTGCCCGGGCGGCTGCTGCGCCGCTACAAGCGCTTCCTCGCGGACGTGGAGCTCGCCCCGGGTGTGGTCGTCACGGCCGCCTGCCCCAACACCGGGTCGATGCTCGGCTGCTGCGAGCCGGGCAGCCGCGTATGGCTTTCCGAGAGCGATTCGCCCACGCGCAAGTACCGCCACACCTGGGAGCTCGTCGCGGTGAAGCCCGGGGGCCGGGGGCGCGAGGTGATGGTCGGCATCAACACGGGGCTCCCCAACCGCCTCGTGGCCGAGGCGATCGCCGCCGGCGCCATCGCGCCGCTCGCCGGCTACGCGTCGATCCGCCGCGAGGTGGCCTTTGGCGAGGAGAGAAGCCGCGTGGACCTCCTGCTCGAGTCGCCGGGACGGCCCGCCTGCTACGTGGAAGTGAAGAACGTCACTGCCGCCGTGGAGGCGGGCGTGGCGCTCTTTCCCGACGCGGTGAGCGAGCGCGGCGCGAAGCACCTTCGCGAGCTTGCGCGCCTGCGCGCGCGGGGATTGCGCGCGGTGCAGTTCTACTGCGTGCAGCGCGGCGACGTGGACGAGGTGCGCCCGGCGGACGAGATCGACCCGGGCTACGGACGGGGCCTTCGCGAGGCGATCGCGGCGGGGGTGGAGGTCATGGCCTGGCGCGCGAAGGTGACCCCTCGCGCGATCCTCATGGAGCGGCCGATTCCCGTCGTCTGCCCTCCGGAGGCGGGCGGCTAGTCCTCTTCCTTCAGCTTCGCCACGCCCTTGGGCGCCCGGGTACCCGAGAGCAGGAAGACCATCGGCGTGCCGTCCTCCTTCCAGGACCCGACCGCGTCGCGGCAGATCTCGACGAAGGTGGCGAACTGCTCCGGCTGCGCGCCGAGCAGCGCGTCGATGTGGTCGTAGTAGATCACGTAGCCCGGGGCGTCGACCCACTCCATGTCCGTGAGGCACTCCTCGAGGGCGTCCCAGTTGCCGCCGAAGTAACCGGGGAAGCGCAGCGTCGTGGCGAAGTGGTTGAGGAGCTGCTCCTTGCGGGCGATGTTCTTTCCCTCGACGTGGAAGTAGGCGAACTTCGCCCGCTTCGCCTCCGCCTGGATCTCGCGGGGCGCGGCGTGGCGCGGCAGGAAGAAGACGCCGCCCGTCTCGTCCTCCAGCAGGTTCCTCAGCGCTTCAAGGGGCATGGCCCGTCCTCTATTCCCGTATCCGCCGGAAGCTGGCGTAGTGGTCCTCGGTGTACCAGAGATCGCCCGCGCGCCCGGCGACGATCCGCCGCGCGCCGCGCGTGCGCTCGCCCGGCGTCTTCACGGTGTACTCGCGATAGTAGCCGCGCTTGCGCTTCGGCAGGCGCCCCTCGCGATTGCCGAACACGGCGCCGTCCTTCGCGTAGGGAAAGGGCCCGCCCTTGCGGATGCGACCGAGCGTCTCGATCGCCTCCTTCGGCAGCTCGATCGCCGGGATCTCGGGCTGGGCGGGAGAGGGCGCGAATTGCGCGAGTCCGGCGGGAGCGGCGAACGCGGCGAGAGCCGCGAACGCGAGACTCGCGAGCGCGGCCGGGGCCCTCATCCGTTCTTGAGGCGGTCGGGGCAGTCCGCCTTGAGGCAGTCGGCGTAGAGGTAGAGCGAGTGGTCGTGGATCGCGAAGCCGCGGTCGCGGGCGATCCGCGCCTGGCGCTTCTCGATCTCCGGGTCGTAGAACTCCTCGACCTTGCCGCATTGCAGGCACACGAGGTGGTCGTGGTGCTTGCCCTCGTTCAGCTCGTAGACGGCCTTGCCGCCCTCGAAGTGGTGGCGCACCAGCAGCCCTGCCTGCTCGAACTGGGTCAGCACGCGGTAGACGGTGGCGAGCCCGATGTCGGCGTGCTCCTCGAGCAGGCGCCGGTAGACGTCCTCGGCCGTGAGGTGGCGCTCCGGGCTCGTCTGGAAGAGGTCGAGCACGCGAAGGCGGGGCGCGGTGACCTTCAGGCCGGTGCTGCGCAGTTCCTTGGGGTCGCTCATGGGGCGGGCTCGCTTCCGGGTGGGGCAAGGGAATCATAACCGCGTTCCCCCCGCGCAGGGGCGGGCGGGCGCGACCCGCGCGCTATAATGGCCGCCAATTTCCGCCCTCCACGCCCATGCGCCCCCTCGCCCCGCTCGCCCTCGTGCTCCTCCTCGCCGCCTGCGGCCCGATCGTCCACCGCATCGACATCCAGCAGGGCAACCTCGTCTCCCCGGAGAACTTCGCGAGGGTGAAGACCGGGATGACCAAGTCCGAGGTGAGGCAGATCCTCGGCACGCCGCTCCTCACCGACGCGTTCCACGCCGACCGCTGGGACTACTACTTCCGCAACGAGAAGCGCGGCCGGCTCGTGGAGCAGAACAAGTTCGCCGTGCACTTCGAGAACGAGCGGGTGGTGCGGATCGTGGGCGAACCGACGAAGTCGGCCGCGGGCGCGGCGCCGCCGAAGTGAGCGTGTTGCGCCTGGGCGTCGCCGGGGCGGGCGGCCGCATGGGCCGGGCGCTGCTCGAGGCGGCAAGCGCCGACGCGGACACCACCGTCGGCGCGGCGCTGGAGGTCGCGGAGTCGCCCCACGCGGGGCGCGATGCGGGCGCCCTCGCCGCGGGCGCGACGGGCATCCCGGTCACCTCGGACGTCGCCGCCGCGCTCGCCGCCTCCGACGTGCTCGTCGACTTCACGCGCCCGGCGGGGACGCTCGCGCACCTCGCCGCGTGCGTCGCCGCGCGCAAGGCGATCGTGATCGGCACCACCGGCTTCGAGCCCGCGCAGGTCGAGTCGATCCGCGGCGCGGCGCGCGCGATCCCCGTGGTCTTCGCCCCCAACTTCGCCATCGGCATGCTCGTCACCTTCAAGCTCGTGGACCTCGCCGCGCGCGCCCTCGGGCCCGCCTTTGACGTCGAGGTCTTCGAGGCGCACCACCGGCTCAAGGTGGACGCGCCCTCGGGCACGGCGCTCAAGCTCGGCGAGGTGGCGGCCGCGGCGCGCGGCACCACGCTCGCGAAGGACGGGGTCTTCGCCCGCCACGGGGCGACGGGCGAGAGGAAGGCCGGCACGATCGGCTTCTCGGTCGCCCGCGGCGGCGACATCGTGGGCGACCACACGGTCTACTTCGCCGGCACCGGGGAGCGGATCGAGATCACCCACCGCTCGTCCAGCCGCGCGAACTACGCGCAGGGCGCGATCCGCGCCGCCAAGTGGCTCGCGACCCGGGCGCC
>CALEJW010000170.1 GCA_937898635.1 uncultured Pseudomonadota bacterium
CCGCGAGCGGCGTGGCGCCCGCCTGGGCCGTGCCGCTCGCCTGGTTCGGGATGACCGTGCCGGCCGGCGGCGCGCCGGCGGTGGGCAGCGCCAGCGCGAGGACGGCCGCGCCCAGCGCGCGCGCGAGGCGCGCGAGGTGGCGGCGGGTGCCCGGATGGCTCGCGGAGGTCACGGTGGAAGGCTCGTCGTCAGCGTCTTGGCTTCATCGCCGCGCCCTCTCGCGAAGGCGCGGCGAAAAAGGGGCTGCGGTCGCCCGCAGCCCGAGGGAGAACTCATCCCGCGGCCCGGCGCGAGGCCGGGACGCAGGCGTGGACGGGGGACCTTCCGGTCACGGGTCGATCCGCACGCAGAAGGTGACGACAGCGCTTTGCGAGGACGCGAGAGGTCCGACCGAGGCGCTTACCGTGCCGGTGGCGCCGTCGGCCGGGGCGCTGATCGTGCCCACGGTCGTCGCCGCGCCCGGCGCCGCGCCCGTGCCGCAGGAGAAGCGGTGGGTCGTGTTCGCCGGGATGTTGTCGTTCACCACCACGAGGGTGATGCCGGTCGCCGTCGTGTTCGTGGCGGTGATCCGGTAGGCGATGCAGCTCCCGGGCGCCGTCGCCGGGCCGGAGGGGATGGGCGCGGTGGAGTAGCCCACGTGCGGCGCCGCGGTCGCGCAGTTGACCGCGACCTGCTCCTTGAGCAGCACCAGGCCGTCGGAGACCGAGGTCGAATCGGTCGCCGCCGCCGACGCCGCGCCCGCGTTGTAGCGCGCGGTGATCGTCGTCACGTTGGCCGGGTCGGCGCCCACGGCGCTGCCGGGCGCGAAGACGCGCACGAAGATCGTGCGGCTCGCGTTCACGGCCAGCGCGAAGGTCGTCGCGGTGGAGATCGCGTTCGCCGGCACGTCGTCCACGCCCGGGTCGAAGATCCCGTTCGAGTTGCCGTCCACGTAGGCGATCGAGGTCCAGCCCTGCGCGGCGCGCGAGTCCGTGAGGAAGCCCGCGGCGAAGCTGATGGTCTCCGCGACGTTGCCGAGGTTCGTGGCGACGTGGGTGTAGGTGACGGAGCCGCCCGGGAAGGTCTGCTGCGTGTTGTTGGGCGTGAGGGTGACGTTCGCCACCGCGTTCACGGTGACGCGGTCGCGCTTCGCGTCGTTCACCGTGCCGTTGAGCGCGGAGGTCGCCGTGAAGTCGAGGTCGTAGTTGCCGGGGGCCGCCTGGTTCGACGTGGTGATCGGCACCGTGACCTCGGCGCAGATGAGGCGCGCCGCGCCCGCGTTGACCGTGCCCGTGTTGGTGAGGCCCGCGCCGACCGTCGAGCAGTCGCCCACGCCGCCGTCGGCCCGGAAGACCACGGACCAGCCGGCGGGGACCGCCAGCGTCGCGAGGTCGAACGAGTCGTTGATCGCGCCGGTGTTGTTCACGAAGAGGCGGAAGCGCGTGAGCGTCGGCCCGGTCGTCGAGGGCGTCACGACGTTGGTGGTGATCACCGTCGTGCCCGTCGAGCCCGCGCCGGGGGCGGCGCCGCCGGCGGAGTCGTTGGTGAGGTCCACGGAGTTGGCCGTGACCGCGGTGAGCGTGTCCACCACGGTGTCGGTCCTCGTGTTGTCGAAGCTCGAGGTCGCCGTCTTGGTGATGGAGTAGGCGCCGCCCGTGGCCGACACCGGCAGCTGCACGCGCAGGATCACGCGGTAGCCGCAGTACTGGGTCGGCGCGGAGGCGTCGGTCTCGAAGCCCGCCGGGCACCCGGCGCTGTAGACGGGAATCGCGGGCGTGGAGTTGGCGATGAGCGAGGTGAGCCCGTCGGACTGCAGCAGCGTGAAGGTCGTGCCCGCGGGCCAGGAGGCCTGCCCGGCCATGGTGATGACGAAGCTGTCGGCGGCGTTGCCCGTGTTCCAGATCACGTTGGTGAAGTTGATCGTGGAGCCCGCGGCGGCGGCGGCGATGGTCACCGGTTCGCCGGTGCCGTTGGTGCTGTCCGTGGTCGAGCCGTTGGCGACGACGCCGGCCGTCTGCAGCACCTGGTAGCTCGCCGTGTTGGTGCTGGTGAGCGCCTGGGTGGAGGTCTGGAACTGCGCCGTGTTGTTGATGAACCCCGGCGGGCGCCCGGCGGCGATCGACACCTGGAAGGTGAGGTTGCCGGAGAAGCCCGCGGGCACGCTCGCGATGGTCGCGGTCACCTCGCCGACGGTGGTCACGTCCTTGTCGTAGACGATCCCGCCCTGGTCGTCGGTGTTGAGCGCGTCGGTGAGGGTGACGCCGGCGCCGGTGACGCTCCAGCGGCCGCTCGCCGCGATGTAGGTCATGCCGGCGGGAACGAGGTCGCGCAGGACGAGGTTCGTCGCGGCCGCGCTGCCCGTGTTGGTGTAGGAGAGCGTCACGGTGATCGGGCCCGCGTTGGGCGAAGGCCCGCTCGTGATGGAGAGCGACTTCGTCACGTTGATCGCGGAGTTGGCGACCGTCGTGGTGTCGATGTTGGTGAGGGTCGTGGTGCCCGTGTCCGAGACCGAGACGGTGATGGTCCCCGTCTGGCCGTTGGTCGCGCTGCCCGGCACCGTGCCCGCCACCACGAAGCGGAAGATGCCCGCCGCGGCGATGGGGCCGCTCGTGACGATCGGCGTGAAGTTGTCGGGCACGCCGTTGCCGTCGGCGTCGATGTAGTACACGAGGCCGGTGTGCGTGAAGGCGCCGCCGGTCGTCGGCGCGTTGAGCGCGAACGTGTCGGTGCCGTTGCCCGTGTTGGTGATGGTGTGCGGGTAGTAGACCGTCTGCCCGGCCGAGGCGGTGCGCGCCCCCGGTGCCGTGAGCGTGAAGATCTTCACCTGCGAGACCGTGGTCTGCACGAGGTTCGAGGTCGCCGTGCGCGGGGTGCTCGCGGCGTCGGTGTAGGTCGCCGTGGCCTGGTTGCCGATCACGGTGCCGGCCGCGGGTGCGGCGAGCGCGGGGAGCGGCGCGAGGGCGGCGAGCGCCCCGGCGACGAACACCGCGAACGCCGCGATCGCGGCTCCGAGGCTCGCGCCCCGGCCTCCGGACTGCTTGTCTGCGTTCATGTGGTTCTCCTGGGTGGATGCGAAGCGGATTGCGGTTGTTTCGGGGTTTCGAAAAACGGGAAATCCGGCCGGGGCCGGATCTCGGGATCTCGTCGGGTCGGGTCTCATCGGCTGTCTCCCGGCTTGGCCGCGGCGGGAGGCGCGCGGTCGTCGGTTACGCGCACGCGGGCGACGAAGGTCGCGGACTTCTCCGCGCCCAGCTCGCCCGCCGACCAGCGCAGGGCGCGGTACTCGCGCCAGGGCACGCTCACCTCGACGGGGCGGCCGTCGCGCTGGACGGTCCGCTTCAGCGGGATGTCGGCGAAGACGCGCCCGTCGAGGCTCGCCTTCGCCGCCGAAGGTCGCGCGGAGCCGGGAATGAACTCGGTCTCGTGCGGGATGGGCAGCGTCGCCTGCAGGCCCGTGATCGCGGACTTGCCGGTGTTCCGGTAGGTCGCGACGTACTCGATCACGTCGCCCGGGCGGGCGTTCGCGGCGTCCACGAGGCTCTCGCGGCCCTCGGAGACCACGACCTTGCGCGCCTCGAGCCGCGACTGCAGCGGTTGCGCCTGTTGCGCGAATGCCGTGACGGCGCCCGTGAGCGCGATCGCGGCGAGCGCATGGACCAGCGGGTATCTCATCGTCCTGCCCTCCCTTTCCGGCGCCGGCCGTGACGGCCGGGGGTTTGCGTGAAAGCTGCTTTTTTCAACCTGCGCGATTGTGGCGGCAACGCCTTCGCGGGCCTATGGGGAAAGCCACAAAACGGGCCCTTTCCGGCTTACAGGCGCAATGCGCCCGGTTTCCCCCGTAACACGGCGCGATTCGGCCATGGTTTCAGGCGCTTGCAACCGTCGCTCCGGCAAGCTTCCGGGGGTCCGGGGATTCGAGTGCCGCCCGCCGGGCGCCGATGGCGGCGACCGAAAAGGCCACGATGTGCCTCGCGAGGCGGTCCACGAGGTCGGGGCCGGCGGCGATGGCCGCGAACCGGGACTCCAGCGCGCGGCGGGCGAAGGGGAGGCTGGCCCACTGCCCGGCGACGGACAGGCAGGCGAGGCTCACCTCTTGCGCGTCGGCCCGGGGCCCGAGCAGGAGGGCGACGATCTCCTCCAGCCGGTGGCATGGCGGCGCGGAAATTTCCCGGAGCGTTTCGTCGAACGCCGGGGTCGGGTCGAGGAGCTCGTGGGCGACGAGGCGGCTCGCGGCGGAGGACTGCTCGGGGCCGAGGTGGCGGCGCAGCATCACGAGGACGAGGGCGTGGAGACGCTCCTCGGGAGGGCGGGCGCGCAGTTCGGGGGATTCGCCCGGCAGGTCTTCCCGGGCCCGTCGCGCCAGGTGCGCGACCGTGGCGCGGTAGAGGCCTTCCTTGCCGCCGTAGTGGTAGTTCACGGCGGCGAGATTGGCGCCGGCCGCCTCCACGATGTCGCGGACGCGCGTCGCCGCGTAGCCGTGGCGGGCGAATTCCTTCGCCGCCGCCTCGAGCAGGCGCTTCACGGTGAGGCGGTCGTTTCCCTCCCGGGGAGACTGGGCCACGCGGGGTCCGGTTTCAAATTCTTGTTTGAAACCGGATTTTTACTTGTTTTCAGCTAGTTGCGCAACATTCCTCA
>CALEJW010000171.1 GCA_937898635.1 uncultured Pseudomonadota bacterium
GCCTGAAACGAAGGGGACGCTTCCCTTCGAAGGGTAGCGTCCCCTTCAGGAGCGGGAGGCGACGGCGGTGAGGATCGCCTGCAGGATCGCGAGCGGGGTCGGCGGGCAGCCGGGCACCTCGACGTCCACGGGGATCACGTTCGCGACCTTGCCGCAGCTCGCGTAGCTCTCGCCGAAGATGCCGCCGGTGCAGCCGCAGTCGCCCACGGCCACCACGAGCTTCGGCGCGGGCGTGGCCTCCCAGGCGATGCGAAGCGCATGCTCCATGTTCTTCGCGACGGGCCCGGTGACCAGCAGCATGTCCGCGTGGCGCGGGCTCGCGACGAACTTGATGCCCAGGCCCTCGAGGTTGTAGTAGGGGTTGTTGACCGCGTGGATCTCCAGCTCGCAGCCATTGCAGGAACCCGCGTCCACCTGGCGGATCGCGAGCGCGCGGCCGAGGAGCCTCAACACCTCCGCCTGGATCTCCGGGGCGCGGGTGCGCAGCGCCTCCAGGGGCGAGGGGGCGTCCTCGCTCACGATGCCGGTGCGCACGATCCGCCGGAGGATGTGGATCATCTCAGCCGTCCTGCCCCGAGTAGCTCAAGTTCAGGCTCTTGTTGATGAGCGGGAAGTCGGGAACGATGTTGCCGATCACCGCGTGCTCGATCACGGGCCAGTTCTGCCACGAGGGGTCGTGCGCGTGGCAGCGGCGGATGCGGCCGCCCTCGCCCGCCTCCAGCGCCACGAGCACCTCGCCGCGCCAGCCTTCCACCCAGCCCGCGCCGAAGGCCTGGGCCCGGGGCGCCGGCAGGTCCACGCGCAGCTCGCCCGCCGGCGCCCCGGCCACGATCGCGCCCACCAGCCGCAGGGATTCCAGCAACTCGTCGAAGCGCAGGTTCACGCGCGCGGCCACGTCGCCCGCGGCGTAGCCGGCCTTGCGCACCGCGAGATCGCCGTAGGGTGCGGCCGGGAAATCCGCGCGCAGGTCGAAGGCCTGGCCGCTCGCGCGCCCCGCGAGTCCCGTGAGGCCGAGCTTCCGCGCGAGGTCCGGCGTGATGCGGCCCGTGGTGAGGAAGCGGTCCTGCAGCCCCGCGTGCTCGTCGAAGATGTCGCGCAGGTCGCGCACCTCGGCGGCGATGGCGATCGCCTCCTTCGCCATGCGGGCGCCCGCGGCCGCGTCGAAATCCGCCGCGACGCCGCCGGGCACGACGAGGTCCATGAGCAGGCGATGGCCGAAGACCTCGCCGCTCGTGCGCAGCCAGTCCTCCTTCAGGCGCATGAACTGCGAGAGCGCGAAGGCGAGCGCCGCGTCGTTGCCCAGCGCGCCCAGGTCGCCCAGGTGGTTCGCCACGCGCTCGCGCTCCAGGGCGAGGGCGCGGATCCACTTCGCGCGCGGCGGCGGCACCACGCCGAGCAGCGATTCCGCGGCCTGCGCGTAGGCCCAGGCGTAGGCGACGGTCGAGTCGCCCGAGACGCGCCCGGCGAGGCGATGGCCCTCGGCGACGGTGAAGTCCTCGAAGCGCTTCTCGATGCCCTTGTGCACGTAGCCCAGCCGCGCCTCGAGGCGCAGCACCTTCTCGCCCACGACGGAGAAGCGGAAGTGCCCCGGCTCGATGATCCCCGCGTGGATCGGGCCCACGGGGATCTCGTGCACGCCGTCGCCCTCGACGCGCACGAACGCGTAGTCGGTGAGCGCGTTGGGCGGGAGCTTCGAAGCGTCGAAGTCGCGCCGGAGCGGGAAGGCGTCCTCGGCCCAAGCGCCGTGGCGAAGCCAGGGCCGCGTGTCCGCCGCGCCCGAGGCGCCGATGCCCAGCAGGTCGAAGAGCGCGCGCTGCATGCGCCCGGCCGCGGGGAAGAGCCCGGAGAGGTCCGGATACGAGGGCGCCGGGTCCGCGACGACCAGGCGCACGATCGCGAGACCCTCCTTCACCGCGTAGGCCGCGTACACCGAGTACTCGTCCTCGTCCTCGGCGAGGTCGCGGTGGTCCGCGCCCCACAGCGACACGAGCCGGCCACCGCCCTCGCGCGCGAGCCGCGCGGCCTCCGTCCACTGCCACTCGCCCACGCTCGCCATCGCCGCCGGCGCGTCGCCGGGAAGCGCGGTCCACTGCAGGTTCAGGCCGGGTATGCGCATGGCGGCTAGCCCAGGAGCCTCGCCGCCTCGGCGTACCAGGCCGCGAGGTAGGGCGGGATGTAGAGGCCGAGGAGGAGCCCCAGTCCCAGGTGCACGAACACCGGCACCAGCGCCGGCTGGTGCGCGAGCGGCTTGATGTGCGTGTCGCCGAAGACCATGGGCTGCACGCGGCTGAAGACGGCGGCGAAGGCAACCCCCAGCGCGAGGAGCAGGAAGGGCGTGGCCCACGGGTGCTCGCGCATCGCCGTCGTGAGGATCAGGAACTCGCTCGCGAAGACACCGAAGGGCGGCATGCCCAGGATCGCGAGGGTCCCGATCATGAGCCCCCAGCCCACCGTCGGGCTCACCTTCATGAGGCCGCGGATGTCCTCCATCACCTGCGTGCCGGCCTTCTGCGCGGCGTGGCCCACGGCGAAGAAGATCGCGCTCTTCACGAGGGAGTGCACCGTCATGTGCAGGAGCCCGGCGAAGTTGGCGATGGGCCCGCCCATGCCGAAGGCGAAGGTGACGAGCCCCATGTGCTCGATGGAGGAGTAGGCGAACATCCGCTTCACGTCGCGCTGGCGGGAGAGGAAGAAGGCCGCCACCACCACCGAGGTGAGGCCGAAGCCCATCATCATGTTGCCGGCGAAGCGCGAGTCGAGCGCCCCGTCGGCGAGCACCTTGCAGCGGATGACGGAGTAGAGCGCGACGTTGAGGAGCAGCCCCGAGAGCACCGCCGAGATCGGCGTCGGTCCCTCGGCATGGGCGTCGGGAAGCCAGTTGTGCAGCGGCACGAGGCCCACCTTGGTGCCGTAGCCCACCAGGAGGAACACGAAGGCGAGCGACATGATCGCGGGTTCGAGCTGGCCCTTCACGACGTTGAGGTGCGTCCACAGGAGCGCGTTGCCCGCCGCGCCCAGCACGCGCTCGGCGGCGAAGTAGAGCAGGATCGTGCCGAAGAGCGCCTGGGCGATGCCCACGCCGCACAGGATGAAGTACTTCCACGCCGCCTCCAGGGAGGCCGCCGTGCGGTACACCGACACCAGCAGCACGGTGGCGAGGGTCGCCGCCTCCATCGCCACCCAGAGGATCCCCAGGTTGTTCGTGGTGAGCGCGGCGAGCATCGTGAACATGAACGCCTGGTACATGCTGTGGTAGAGGCGCAGCCGCGGCCCCGTCATCTTTCCCTTCTCGCGCTCGATCCGCATGTAGGGCCGGGAGAAGAGCGAGGTCGTGAAGCCCACGAAGGCGGTGAGCGCCACGAGGAAGACGTTCAGCGCGTCGACGAAGAACTGCTCGTTCCACGCGGTGATGGGCCCGCCCGAGATCACCTCCGCCGTGAGCCACGCGGAAGCGCCGAAGGTGGCGAGGCTGAAGGCCGAGTTCACCTCCGGCGCGATCTCGCGGTCGCCCAGCAGCCACAGCGCCGGGGCGCCGAGGAGCGGGATCGCGAGGAGGACGACGAAGGCTTCCATTGGTCTAGTTGACGGCTCGTTCCTCGACCACGCTAGTCCTCCTTCAGCTTCTCGAGGTGGTGGATGTCGAGGGAATCGAACTGCTCGCGGATCTGGAACATGAACACGCCCAGGATGATCATGCCCACCAGCACGTCGAGGGCGATGCCCAGCTCCACGACCATGGGCATGCCGTAGGTGGCGCTGGTCGCGGCGAAGAAGAGGCCGTTTTCCATGGCGAGGAAGCCGATCACCTGCGGCACGGCCTTGGAGCGCGTGATCATCATGAGGAAGGCCATGAGCACGCAGGCGAGCGCGATGCCGAGCGTGCCGCGGGCGATGGAATCCGAGAACTCCGCGATGGGCAGCGCGAGGTTGAAGGCGAAGACCACCAGCACGATCCCCACGAGCATCATCGTCGGGATGTTGATGAGGGTCTCGATGTCCCACTTCACGTTCAGGCGCCGGATGAGCCGGTGCAGGATCCAGGGCAGCGCCAGCACCTTCAGCACGAAGGTGATTCCCGCCGACCAGTACAGGTGGTGCTGGCCCGTCGCCCAGGCGACCGTGACCGTGGAGCCCACGAGGGCGAGGCCCTGGAGCGCGAAGAGGTTGATGAGGGTGACGATGCGCCGCTGCGAGAGCATCGCGAAGGCGATGAGCAGCAGCACGGCGGCGAAGAGGTTGATGACCTGGCTGGTGAAGGAAGTCATGGCGCCTAGGCCCCCAGCAGCAGGTGGACCAGGAGCGCGAGCACCCCCAGCAGGAAGGCGGTCGCGAGGAACTCCGGCACCCGGAAGATGCGCATCTTCGCGAGCAGGGTCTCGATGAGGGCCAGCACGAAGCCGCCCACCGCGAGCTTCGCCGCGAGGACGGGCAGGGCCCAGAGGAGCGCCGCGTGGTCGCGCGCCTCCGCGATGCCCCAGGGGAAGAAGATCGCGAGCCCCGCGCAGGAGTAGGCGAAGAGTTTCAGCGTCGCCGCCCACTCGATGAGCGCCAGGTGGCGCCCGGAGTACTCGAGCACCAGCGCCTCGTGGATCATCGTGAGCTCGAGGTGGGTGGCGGGGTTGTCCACCGGCACGCGCGCGTTCTCCGCGAGCGAGACCATGGTGAAGGCGAGCCCCGCGAAGGCGAGGCTCGGCAGGATCGCGAAGTCCTTGTGGGCGAGCGCCGAGACGGTGGTCGCGAGCGAGGTGGAGCTCGAGATGAGGGAGGCGGTGAAGAGCACCATCAGGAAGGCGGGCTCGGCGAGGAAGCCCACCAGCATCTCGCGCCGCGCCCCCAGCGTGCCGAAGGCGGTGCCGATGTCCATGGCGGCGAGCGAGATGAAGAGCCGCGCGATGCCGAAGAGCCCCACCAGCGCGATGGCGTCCGCCGCGGCGGCCATCGGGAGATCCGTGGAGAGCGTCGGGATGATGAGGGCGGCGAGCGCCATGCAGGCGAAGACGATGTAGGGCGCGAGGCGGAAGATGGGGGAGGCGTCGTGGGCGACCACGGACTCCTTCCAGAAGAGCTTGTGCAGCGTCCGGAAGGGCATGAGGAGCGGGGGCGCGCGCCGGCCCTGCAGCCACGCCCGGCACTGGTTCACCCACCCCGAGAGCAGCGGCGCGCCGGCGAGGGCGACCGCCATCGCGAGGAGCTGGGCGACGATGGCTTCGAGGTTCATGCCTGGGTGAGGAAGAGCAGCGCCACGAGCGTGAGGAAGCTGTAGAGGAGGTAGATCGAGATCCTCCCGCGCTGCAGGAGCCCCACCCAGCGCGAGGCCGCTTCCGTCGCCGCGGCGATGCGCAGGTACACCCAGGCCCAGAGCGGGTCCTCCACGGTGACCTTGTAGCGCGGCGCCTCGTCGAAGGGCGTGGGCAGCTCCCGGCGCATGCGGTAGAAGGGCTCGAAGATCTGCCGGATGGGCTGGCCGAAGCCCTCGGCGGTGTCCTGCATGCGCGCCGTCTGCATCGGGAAGCCGCAGTCCCAGGCGGCCGCGCGGCGCACGCGGCCGTGGTAGAAGCGGCGCACCAGGACGAAGGCGACGGCCACGATCGCGGCGGTGACGAGGAGGAAGAGGATCGGGCTGTAGGAGGCGCGCGCGGCCGACACCGGCGCGAGCAGCAGCCAGTCGCCCGCGCTCCCGCTCGCGGCGAGGCCGCGCCCGACGAGGGCGACGGTGATGGGGTCGAGCGCCTCGAGGACCGCCACGGGGAAGAGGCCCAGCAGCACGCAGCCGGCCGTGAGCCAGAGGAGCCCCAGGCGCTCGAGCCCGCCGGCGTCGTGGGCCTGGGCGAGCTTCTCCTCGCGGGGCCGGCCGAGGAAGATCACGCCGAAGAACTTCACCATCACGTAGCCCGCGAGGGCGGCGACCAGCACCACGCCCGCGGCGAAGACGGGCACCAGCATGCGCAGGTACGGGTTGGGCAGCTCGCCCGTGAAGAGGAAGCCCTGCAGCAGGAGCCACTCGGAGACGAAGCCGTTCGACGGCGGCAGCCCCGCGCTCGCGATCACGCCCGCGAGCGTGGTCCACGCGACCCAGGGCATGTAGCGCATGAGGCCGCCGAGCTTGCCGAGGCTCCGCTCCTTCGTGGCGTGGAGCACGGAGCCCGTGCCGAGGAAAAGGAGGCTCTTGAAGAGCGCGTGGTTCAGGCAGTGGTAGAGCGAGGCCACGAGGGCGAGCGCCGCGAGGGAGCCCATCCGGTACGCCGCGAAGATCATCGCGAGCCCCAGGCCCACGACGATGAGCCCGATGTTCTCGATGGAGGAATAGGCGAGGAGGCGCTTCATGTCCACCTGCGCCGCGGCGAACACCACCCCGAAGAGCGCCGTGGCGAGCCCGACCGCGAGCGCCACGACGCCCCACCACCAGATCGGGGAGCCGAGCAGGTCGAAGTTCACGCGCACCATCCCGTAGATCGCGGTCTTGAGCATCACGCCGCTCATGAGCGCGGACACCGGCGAGGGCGCGGCCGGGTGCGCCTCCGGCAGCCACACGTGCAGCGGCAGGATCCCCGCCTTGGCGCCGAAGCCGAAGAGCGCCAGCAGGAAGGCGCAGGAGGCCCAGAAGGGCGAGAGCTCCTGCGCGCGCATGTTGGCGAAGGTGTAGTCGCCGGTGTTCGCCTGCAGCACGCCGAAGCACAGCAGGATCGCGATCGCGCCCACGTGGGCGACGAGGAGGTAGAGGAAGCCCGCGCGGCGGATCTCCGCGATGCGGTGGTTGGTGGTCACCAGGAAGTAGGAGGAGAGCGCCATCACCTCCCAGGTCACCATGAAGGCGTAGGCGTCGTCGGCCAGCAGCACCATCGCCATGCTCGCGAGGAAGAGGTGGTACTGCAGGCACAGGAGCCCCGGGGGCGTGCCCTCGCCCTGGCGGAAGTAGCCGCCGGCGAAGACGGAGATGCCGGCGCTCGCGAGGCCCAGGATCGCGAGGAAGAAGGCCGAGAGCGCGTCCAGGCGCAGGTGGAAGGGCAGGTCCGGGAGCCCGATCGCGAGGACGGCCACCTGCGGGGCGCCGGGCAGCGCGAGCAGGGCGAAGGCGGCGAGCGCGAGGCTCAGCGCGGCGCTCAGGGGGAAGAACACGCGCCCGACGAGGCGGAAGTCGTGCAGCGCGGCGATGCCGGCCAGGCCGATCGCGAACCAGGCGACGACGACGAGCATGACGCCGTCGATCGCGGAAAGCGCTGGCAGGGGGTCCATCGCGAACGCTACCGCCGTGCCGCCGCAGCGCTCACACGGTCTCCACGGAGGTGTCGAGGAAGTAGCCCGAGCCGCGCTCGGTGCGGATGAGCTTCGGCTCGTTCGGCTTCACCTCGATCTTGCGGCGCAGGCGCAGGATCTGCACGTCGATCGAGCGGTCGTAGATGTCGTCGTGCAGCCGGCTCGATTCCAGCAGCTGGTCGCGGGAGAGCACCTTCTGGGGCGCGCGCAGGAACGCGACGAGCAGGGCGTACTCGCTGTTGGTGAGCTCCACGTTCTGGCCCTCGGGCGACTTCAGGCGCCGGAGTCCCGTGTTGAGCTCCCAGCCCGCGAAGCGGAAGGCGCGCACCTTCTCGTCGCGGCGCGCGGCGCGCTTGGCCTCCGTGCGCCGCAGCACCGCCTTGATCCGGGCGAGGAGCTCGCGCTGGCTGAAGGGCTTGGTGACGTAGTCGTCGGCGCCGATCTCGAGCCCCATCACGCGGTCCACTTCCTCCTTGCGGCTGCCGGTGAGGATGATGATCGGGATGTCGAGCGTCTGGCGCAGCCGCCGGGCGATGGCGAGGCCGTCCTCGTCGGGGAGCTTCAGGTCGAGGATCACGAGATCGACCATCTCCGCGCCGAGCACCTTGTCCATCGCCGCGCCCGAGTCGGCGGTGGACACCTTGAGCTCGTGCTCGACCAGGTAGTCGCTCACCAGCGCGCGGATGGCGGGGTCGTCGTCGACGACGAGGATGTGGGCTTCCACGGGTGTCGGTTCGGGGGTGTTCGGGCCGTTTGCGGGCCATTTTACGCCCGGAGCCCGTAGAATCGCTCGCCAAAGGGACATATTCCGTGGCCACCGACTCCGAAGGACCTCCCGCCGGCGAACCCCGCCCCGACGCGGGCCGGCGCGACGCCGCCTTCCTCGCCCTCTTCCTGGTCGCCTATTACGCGCTCGCGGTCTTCGGCGCGGCCCTGCCCGCGCAGGAGCGCCCCCCGCTCTTCATCTGGCCCGCCGAGGGCCTCGCCCTCGGCGCGCTCCTCGTCTCGCCCTACGGCCGGTGGGTGACGATCGCCGGGCTCGCGTTCGCGGCGAGCCTCGCCGTGGGCCTGCAGGCGAGCTGGGGCGTGGAGGCCGCCCTGTACGCGGCGCTGCTCAACGCGGTGAAGCCCGTCGTCGTCGCGGCGGGCCTTCTGCGGCTGTCCGGGGGGCGCGTGGGCCTGGGCACCCTCGCGGGGCTCACCGCCTTCCTCGTGAACCTCGTGCCCCTCACCGGCGCGGTTTCCCTCGCCGACGCGGCCCTCGCCTGGGCGCACTACGGGGTGGAGTTCCGCCCCACCTGGACGGCGGGATTCGTCTCCGCCTTCATCGGCGCGATCCTCCTCGCCCCCCTGGTGGTCGCGTGGAGCCGGGGCGGCTGGGAGGAGGCGCTCGCGCCCCTGCGCGGGCGCATCGCGGAAGCCCTCGTGCTCTACGCCGGCCTCGTGACGGCCACGCACGCGATCTTCCGCACCGTGCCCGCGGCCGCGGATTACATCTCGCCGCTCGCCTACCTCTGCTCGCCCTTCCTCATCTGGGCGGCGCTGCGCTTCGGGCTGCGCGCGGCCACGCTCGGCCTCGCGGCCCTGGGGCTCATCAGCTACTGGCACACGGCGCACGGGCTGGGCCCCTTCGCGATCCTCGGCACCCGGGACCTGACGGCGCTCCTCTACCTGCAGGGCTTCCTCGCCACCGCCGTGGTGACCACGCTCTTCGCCGCGGCGCTGCTCGCCGAGCGCGAGGGCGCCGCGCAGGCGACGGAGGCCTGGCGGCGGCGCTACGAGGCGGCGATCCGCGCCAGCGGAAACCTCCTCTACGAGCTCGACCCGGCCTCCCGGCACATCCTCTGGGACGGCGACACCCGCGCGGTCCTGGGCGTGCCGGCCGCGGAAATCACGACGGTGAAGCAGTGGGTCGCGCGCGTGCACCCCGAGGACCGCGAGCGCATCCGCGGGCTGCGGGAAAAGCTCCTCTCGGGCGCGATCTCCCACGTGGCCATCGAGTACCGCGTGAGGCACGGCGCGGGGGAGTGGATCACCGTCGGCGCGAACGGCTACGCCATCGACGACCCCGCGCCCGGCGGGGGCGGGCGCCGGCGCATCATCGGCTTCGTGAGCGACGTCTCCGACCGCGTGCGCGCCGAGGCCGAGCGCCAGGCGCTCGCCGCGCAGCTGCGCCAGGCGGAGAAGATGGAGGCGGTGGGCCGTCTCGCGGGCGGCATCGCCCACGACTTCAACAACATCCTCGGCGCGATCCTCGGCTACGGCGAGCTCGCCCAGGCGCGCGCCGAGGCCGACGCGACGATGAAGCGCTACGTGGACACGATCGTGAACGCGGGCAACCGCGCCAAGGCGCTCGTCGCGCAGATCCTCGCCTACAGCCGCGCCGAGAGCGCGGTGGCCGAGCCCGTGGTGCTCGGGCCGGTCGCCACGGAGGTGCGCGACCTCCTGCGCGGCTCCTCGCCCGCCGGGGTGGAGGTGCGCCTCGCGACGCCCGCCGAGGAGGTGATCGTGATGGGCGACCCCACGCGCCTGCACCAGCTCCTCATGAACCTCGCCTCGAACGCGATGCAGGCGATGCCCGGGGGAGGAGTGCTCGAGATCGGGCTCTCGCGGCGCACGCTCGCCGCGCCGGTGCGCACGCGCCTCGCGGAAGTCGCCGCGGGCGAATGGGCCGTGCTCGAGGTGAAGGACAGCGGCTCGGGCATCCCGCCGGAGGTGATGGATCGCATCTTCGAGCCCTTCTTCACCACCAAGCCCGCGGGGCGCGGCACGGGCCTGGGGCTCGCGCTCGTGCACACCATCGTCGGGGAGCACGGCGGGGCGATCGACGTCTCGAGCGAGGTGGGGCGCGGCACCACCTTCACCATCTGGCTGCCGAGGGTGGACGCCACCGGCCTCGCGGCCGAGGCCCTTCGTCCCGCGGCGCCGGGAAGGGGCCAGGTGGTGCTCGCCGTGGACGACGAGCCCGAGGTGCTCGCCGCGCTCGAGGAGATGCTCGCCACCCTCGGCTACGAGCCCGTGGGCTACACCGACAGCCGGGCGGCGCTGGAGGCCTTCCGCGCCGAGCCGCGCCGCTTCGAGGCGGTGATCAGCGACGAGGTGATGCCGGGGCTCACGGGCACGCAGCTCGCGATGGAGCTGCGCCGGGTGAACCCGGAGGTGCCGATCGTGATCGCGACGGGCTTCGGCGGCGCGGGCTTCGAGACGCGCGCGCTCTCGGCGGGGGTGAAGCGGGTGCTGCGCAAGCCCTACCGCATGCAGCAGATCGGCGAGGC
>CALEJW010000172.1 GCA_937898635.1 uncultured Pseudomonadota bacterium
TCGTGATCGCGGATCTCGTGCTCCTGGCCCACGCGGCCTTCGTCCTCTTCGTGGTGGGCGGGCTCGCCGCGACCTGGGCGGGCGCGGCGCTGGGCAAGGCGTGGGCGCGCAACCCGTGGTTCCGGGGGCTGCACCTGGCCGCGATCGCCTTCGTCGTCGTGCAATCGGTGCTCGGCTACACCTGCCCGCTCACGATCTGGGAGGACGCGCTGCGGGGCGCGGCGACCGACGAGGGCTTCATCCAGCGCTGGGTGCGCGCGCTCCTCTACTGGAGCGCCCCGGCCTGGGTCTTCACGGCGGTGTACGCGGCCTTCGGCGCGCTGGTCGCCGCGACCTGGTGGCTCGTCCCGCCGCGGCGCGGCTAGTCCCGGCCCAGCACGAGGTTCACGGCCGCCACGAGCGCGCTCATCTTGAAGGGCTTGCTCACGTAGCCGTCGGCCCCCGCCGCGAGGCCCGCCTTCACGTCGGCGGAGCCCGCCTTGCCGGTCATGAGGATCACGGGCATGCGCGCGAACTTCGGGTGGCCGCGCAGCCGCGTGAGGATCTGCCGCCCGTCGGCGTCCGGCAGCACGATGTCGAGGAGGATCAGGTCGGGCAGGATCGGCCGGTTCACCTCGGCGTTGATCTCGGCGCGGTTGGCCGCGCGGCGCACCTCGAAGCCGGCGACGCTGAAGATCTCCGCGAGGAGGTTGGAGAGGTCCGGGTCGTCCTCCACCACGAGGAGCGCGTGGCGCTCCCCGTTGCGGGGCGGGATCTTCGCCGCGGCCCGCTTCGCGAGCGCGATGTAGTAGCCGCTCTTGCGCAGCGCCTCGCCGCCCGAGGCCGCCTCCTTGCCGGCCGTCGCGATCTGCTGCGGCGATGGCGCCGGCGGCGGGACGGGCGCCGGCTTGGTGAAGTCGAGATCGTCGTCCGGGGAACCGGGGGCGCCGGGATTCATGGGGCGGGCCTCCTCTCGCCGATGCGGCTTTCCTCGCCGCGCAGGAGCTTGCGGATGTTCGCCTCGTGGCGCCAGACGAGCACCGCGCACATGGCGCAAGTGGCGGCGAAGGCCGGGTCCGCGCCGCGCAGCCAGTAGATCGCCGCCGGCGCGAAGAGCGCCGCCACGAGCGCGGCGAGCGAGGAAAAGCGGCTCACCGCCACGACGCCGATCCAGACCAGCAGCACCGCGACCCCCGCGCGCCAGTCCAGCGCGAGGATCACGCCGGCGGCCGTGGCCACGCCCTTGCCGCCCTTGAAGCGAAGCCACGCGGAGAACACGTGGCCGAGGAATGCCGCGAGCGCCACGACGGCGACCACTTCCGCCGCGAGGCCCAGGCTCGTCGCCGCCCACACCGCCACCCAGCCCTTGAGCGCGTCCCCGGCGAGGGTGAGGACCGCGGCGGCCTTGCTCCCCGAGCGCAGCACGTTGGTCGCGCCGGGGTTGCCCGAGCCGAAGGAGCGCGGGTCGGGCAGGCCCATGGCGCGGCTCACGATCACCGCGAAGGGGATCGAGCCCACGAGGTAGGCAAGCACGGCGGCCACGAACGCGGTCATGTCGATACTCTACAATACGGCCTCGAGAAAGCCCCTTCCCCGCCGCAGGGCGGCGCGCCCCCGATGGACACCATCTTCCTCCGCGAATTCCGCATCGACGCCTGGGTCGGCATCTACGACTGGGAGAAGCTCCGGCCGCAGACCCTCGAGCTCGAGGTCGAGATCGGCATCCCGGACCGCGGCGCGGGCAAGTCCGACGACATCCGCGACACGGTGCACTACGGCCAGGTCGTCGAGCGCTTCGCCGCCGAGCTGGCGGAGCGCCGCTTCGGGCTGCTGGAGGCACTCGCCGAGCACCTCGCGCAGATCGTCACCGGCGAGTTCAAGGCGCCGTGGGTGCGGATCTCGGTCGCGAAGCTCGGGCACATCCGCAACGTGCGCAAGGTCGGGGTGTCGATCGAGCGCTCCGGCGCGAAGGCCGCGAAGTGAGCCCGCGATGCTGAAGTGGGCGCTCGTGATCGTGGTGGCGGTCGTGGTGCTCTCCCTCTTCGCGCCGAACTTCTCCCGGCTGGGGCTGGGCCGGCTGCCGGGCGACATCACCGTGCGCTTCCGCGGCCGCCTCGTGTACCTCCCGATCACGACCACGCTCCTCATCTCCCTCGCGCTCACGGCGCTGGGCCGCTTCCTCTAGGCCTCGCCAGTCTCGTCCGGCTCGGTGAACACCGAGCGGTAGGAGGTGTAGGTGGTCGCCATCAGGAGCGGGGCCCAGACGAAGAGGCCCAGCCCGATCGGGATGGCCGCGGCCACCAGGAGTGCGAGCATCACCAGGCCGTAGACCAGCATCGGCACGAAGTTGCGCAGGCACGCGACGAGGCTCTCCTTCATCGCGGGCAGCGCCGGGATGTCGTGCAGCATCGCGAGCGGCGGCGCGAACCAGTACGCGGCCATGAGCGGAAGGGCGAGCGCGAGCGTGACCAGGGCGCCGAGCGCGAGCGGCAGGAGGTCCTCGGGCAGCAGGTTCACGATCGCGGCCTCGTCGCCGCTCACGATCGCCCACAGGAACGGCGCGCCCGCGAAGAGCGAGAAGACGCCCATCAGCACGAGCTCGCCCGCCACGTACACGACGCCGATCGCGAGCAGGAGGCCCGTGTTGCGGCGGAAGCCCGCGAGCAGGTGCTCGAGTTCCAGGTCGCCCCCGGTCTCGAGGGAGCGGCAGCCGAGCGCGATGCCGCCCATGAGGATCGGCGAGAGGAGGTTCCCGATCCACATGCCGACCCAGGGCACCAGGCCCAGGCCCAGGTGGATGAGGAAGAAGAGGATGAGGAAGGCGATCCACATGAGGCTCGCCTTGCGGAAGAGCCGCCAGCCGTCGGCGACCCAGTCCACGCCCGCCGCGGCGCGCACCCTTCGCGCCGGCATGACGAGCGTCGCGGGGCCGGGGTCGTTGGCGGCCGGCCCCGGGAGGATCGGCCCGGGTTCGTTGGCGTGCATGGGATCGTCGGCGGGGGCGGGGAACCTGCGGCCGAGGTTACTCCTCGCGTCCCACCTCAACAAGGACGGGCGAGAGCGTGCGCACGATCTCGGAAGGCGCCATGCCGAGGAGGTAGCCGCGGCGCCCGCCGTTGATGTAGATGCGCGGGAGATCGAGGATCGAGCGCTCCAGGTACACCGGCATCGCCTTGCGCGTGCCGAAGGGCGAGCAGCCGCCGACGAGGTAGCCCGAGTGCCGCGTCGCGTCCTCGGGCTTGCAGGGGAAGACTCGCTTCGCCCGCGCCACGCGCGCGAGCTCCTTCGTGGACACCTTGCGGTCGCCGTGCATCAGCACCACCAGCGGCTCGCCCTTGTCCGTCTCCATGACCAGCGTCTTCACCACCTCGTGCTCGGGCACGCCCAGCGACGAGGACGAAACCGCGGTGCCGCCGTGCTCGACGTACTCGTACTCGTGCTCGGTGAACGCCACGCCCTGTTGGGCGAGGAAGCGGGTCGCGGGAGTTCCGGTGTGCCTGGCCATGGGACGTGATCGTAGCCGATGGCGCGCTTCCCGTTGAAGCGGCGATGCCGCAGGACGTATCCCGTCGAACCGGCGCTCATCACGGAGTGTGGGTTGGGGCCATCGAATAGCCGCCCTTCGCGGTTTCCCGCGTTGCGCTCA
>CALEJW010000173.1 GCA_937898635.1 uncultured Pseudomonadota bacterium
TCGTGCACGAACCCCGCGATCCCCGCCACCGGCGTGGACTTCCGGAACTTCCAGTACTCGGGCGCGTTCGACGACGCCGCCGGCACCACGCTGGCGCGCAGCCGCGAGGGCTACATCGAGATGCTGGAAATGGCGACCGTCATCGGCCCGTCCCTGACCGCCATCACGCACGCCGCCGCCACGAACGTCCCGACCTGCGCGGGCGTCACCGGCCCCGGCCCGAACGCGCTCCCGCTCGCCGACCAAGCCGCCCCGACGGGTGGCCTGTCCGGCACCGGCACGCTGATCAACGTGAACAACGGCTCCGACTCCGGCTACAACGCGATCGCGCTGGGCAACGTCACCGCCGCCAACATCTACACGGACATCGGCTCGGAAGTCGGCAACTTCGCGCAGGCTGACCCGGTCAGCATCGTGGTCACCTCCTCGGCGACCGGCACGCGTTCCTACACCTCGGGCTGGCTGGCCGGCATCGACGCCGTTTCCGCGACGATGATGCACCAGAACGTCATCAACGAGTACGTGCTGGACGCGGGCACCAAGTCGAACACCGACTGGGTGATGACCTTCCCGACCAAGCGCTTCTACGTGACGACGGCCGCCGCGGCTGCCCCGTTCACCAACAAGTTCACGGCGACGGGTTCCTGCGAGTCCTTCGGCTTCCAGTTCTTCAACCGTGAAGAGCGCGGCGCCGCTGCCGCCGGTGGCGACTTCTCGCCGCTGCCCCCGACCCTCGTGGCCGGCCTGTGCTGGGAATCGACCATCCTGAGCATCCGCTCGGGCCAGACCCACAACCCGACGGGCACCACGTCCGGCGTGCTGGGCTCGGTCAACTCCCTGGCGGTCAACGTGACGACCGGCTACCAGAACGGCTGGGGCAACCTGTCGTTCACGGGCGCCAACTCGCTGGTCGGCCTCGTGTCGCAGGCGGGTTCGTTCACCCTGAACATCGGCACGGCCGCCGCCGCCGCCGGCGCGCAGACCTTCCTGGGCCTGCCCGTCACGGGCTTCATGGCGCGCACGTTCAACAACGGCACGCTCACCTGCTCCGGCGCCGCTTGCCAGGGCAACTATGGCAGCCTGTTCACGCACAACTACATCGACAACATCACGCCGCAGCCGTAATACGGTGTTGATGGGGACGGGGTCCGCGGTCCGGGCCCTTTCCTTGCAGCAATCGACGGGCAGACTTCGGTCTGCCCGTTTTTTTGTGCGTTATTCGACAGACTCCGCATCCGGCGCCGGGCATCATTGCGTATATAATCGGCGCGGATACGCAAGTCCCGTGCCGGGGAGGGCAGCGGGCGGGCCTCCAAGAGCCCCGAAAGATGGCGCTGCCACTCTAAACCCGAAGCACCTGAAAGGATTTCCATGCCAAGCCTGAGCCGATTCCTCGATTTCCGCCGACTGGCCGCCGCCCTCGCGGCCGCCCTCGGCCTCGCCGCGGGGCTCGTGCCGATCCCGACCGCCACCGCCGGCACCGTGACCCTCTCCGGAGGCACCACCTCCTGCACCTACGGCAGCTTCAGCGGCGACACCGCCGGCAACTTCACCTTCACCTGCACGGGCGCGGGCGGCACGGTGCAGCAGGGCACGCTGGCCTTGAACCTCACCGGCACCGCCACGAGCCTCGCGCCCGGCGGCATGACCACCTTCACCGTGAGCCGCAGCGGCGTGGTCGGCGCGGCCACGGCGGCCACCGCGAACCTTGCCGTTACCGGCACCGGTAACTGCACCCTCAGCACGCCCACGGTGACTTTCGCGGGTTCTGGCACTACGCCCGACCCGACGCCGGTGACCCTGACCGCAGGTGCAGTTGCAGGCCTTGGCTGCTCGGTAACGATGACCGCGAGCAACGCGACCGCGGGCTCCCCCGTCAGCCACTCGGTGAGCATCGTCGACCCGAACGCGCCCGTGACCTTCTCCTTCTCCTCGGGAACCTCCACCGCGTTCTTCGGCGGCTCCGCGGTGCCCCTCACCGTCACCCGCACCGGCGGAACGGCCGGGGCCTGGGACGTTCCCTTCGTGATCGGCGGCACGCTGACCGACGGCGCGGGCAATCTCCTCGCCGGCGGCGGCACCCTCGCGCCCCCCACGGCCACGGGCAAGATCACCTTCCCGGCCGGCAGCGGCGCCTCGCAGACGATCACCTTCACCCCGCCGGCCACGGTGCCCGCAGGAGTCACCGCGCCGGCGAACCTCGGCGTGCAGATCCTCGACCCGATTCCCGTCGGCGCGCCGATCGCCGGCCATACCGGAAGCCTCGGACTCACGGCGCTCAACCTGATGACGGTGAGCATTCCCACGGGCTGCACCACGACGTCCAACGTCACGGTGCCGTGGAGCGGCGGCCAGACCATCGTGAGCACGGTCAAGCAGAACGAGACGGGCGCCGTGTCGATGTTGCCGACCCCGCAGTTCATCGGCGCGGACGGCGTCGTCTCCGTGGTGGTGACCGAGACCTCGACCACGGGCGACCAGGCCGACGTCCACTTCACGCTCTCGGCCTGCCCCGGCGACTTCTCGCCGCCGATCGGCCCCTGCGCCCTGCACACGCAGTACACGGGCGGCTCGATGAAGTTCTCCATCGGCCCGAAGCCGGCGTCGATCCCCTGGTACCAGCCCGTGTGCGAGCTGCCCCTGGGCACGACGACGGTGTATTTCAACTTCCGCCAGATCAAGAAGCCGACGCCGACGCCGCCCAGCGCGCCCGGCGTGCCGAGCTGCCAGTTCCAGACCTGCCCGATCTACGTGCAGTTCAACTAGCCGTCCAGCTTCCCCTCGGCCCGCATGCCCCGCGCATGCGGGCCTTTTGTTTGGCACGATAGGAGTCCCCATGAAGTTCCCCACAGCCCTCTTCGCCGCCGCGCTGGCCGCCGCGGCGTTTCCGGCCGCGGCCGAGACCCCCCTCGTCTCGAGCGGCGACATCGTCATCACCGACGCCGACTTCCACGCGTTCATGGAGCGCGTGCCCCCGGAGCTTCGCGACGTCGCGAAGGCCGACGGCGAACGCAACAACAAGGTGGTGGATCTCCTCTTCTCCAACCGCATCCTCGCGCGGGAGGCCCGCAAGGCCGGCCTCGACCAGGACCCGGTGATGGCCCGCCGCATGGCCCAGCACATGGAGTCCTTCCTGGCCCTCCAGTACGCGAACCACCTCGAGCGCACCGCCCCGGTCCCCAAGATCGGGGAAGCGCGCGCGCGGGAGCTCTACCTCTCGAGGCCGGCGCGCTACACGGAGCCCGACCGCGTCGAGCTGCAGCACATCCTCGTGGGCCTTACGGGCCGCACGCGCGAGATGGCGCTCGCCCGCGCGAAGGAGATCCGCGCCCGGGCCGTCGCCGGCGAGGACTTCCTCGCGCTCGCGAAGGAGACCACCGACGACCCCGGCTTCAAGCGCGACGGCGGGCGGCTCGGCGCGGTCACCGGCAAGGAGATCGACCACCGCATCGCCGCCGTCGCCTTCCGCATGAAGGCCGACGGGGAAGTCTCCGAGCCCATCGAGACGAACTCCGGCTTCCACATCGTGAAGCGCGTGGGCTTCCAGCCCTCGTACAAGCGCAAGTTCGAGGAGGTGAAGGCCGCCATCATCGAGGAGGAGACCGTGAAGCTGCGCAGCGAAGCCTCCCTCAAGCTCCTCGACCGCTGGCGTCGCAGCCCCGAGACGAAGTGGAACCCCCAGGCCATCGCCGCCCTGCGCACGGAGATCCCCCGCGAGGAGATCGAGCGCAAGCAGCGCGAGGCGCTGGAGCAGCAACAGGCCGAGGCATTGAAGGCGAGCACGCCGTCGGCCGCCGCTCCGCAGCCCGCCGAGCCCGCCAAGCGCTGAATTGGCGATGCCCGCCACCGCCTACACGCACCGGTGGCTGCTCGCGTCCTTCCTGCGCCGCGAGCTCGGCACGCGCTACGCGGGCTCCGTGAGCGGGGCCGCCTGGGCGCTGCTGCACCCGCTGGCGCTCCTCGCGGTCTACGCGTTCATCTTCACCACGGTCTTCCGCGTGAAGCTCCCGGCCGACGCCGGGGGCGCGA
>CALEJW010000174.1 GCA_937898635.1 uncultured Pseudomonadota bacterium
CGGGCTTTCTCTCGCCGGGATCCCGGGCCTTCACACGCGCGCCGGCGACCCCGTGCCGCAGCGCCCGCTGGTGCAGGATCTCGACACCATCCCCTGGTTCCGCTACGACGAGACCCCGAGCTACCTCATCGAGGACGACGGCGTGCACGCCTTCGACACGCTGCCGCCGCACTACGGGCCGGACCGCTATGGCTACCCGCTGATCTCCTCGCGCGGCTGCCCGTACAACTGCTCCTTCTGCTCGGTGCCCTACCTGAAGGACCTCTACTCGACCACCGACGGCCGCTTCCTGCGCCGGCGCTCCGTCGAGTCGGTGATCGAGGAGCTCGTGCACGCGCGCGACGTCCTCGGCGCCAACTACGTCTGGTTCTTCGACGAGGAGTTCCTCTTCCACCGCAAGTGGATGAGGAGCTTCCTCCCCGCCTACCGCGACCGCGTGGGCCTGCCGTGGTACTGCGAGGCGCACCCGGACAGCTTCCTCGACGAGGAGTTCGTGCGCCTGCTCGCGCAGAGCGGGCTCATGGACCTGGAGATCGGCATCCAGAGCGCCTCGCCCGCGACGCTGAAGCTCTTCAACCGGCCGATGCGCGCCCGCGACAAGCTGGTGGGCCTCACGAGGGTGTTCGCGGACACCGACGTCGCCGTCACCTACGACGCGATCCTCGACAACCCGCTGGAGACGGCGGACGACGTGCGCCTCACGCTCGACTTCTTCCTCTCGCTCGAGCGGCCCTTCATGGTGCAGATGTTCACGCTCGCCTTCCGCGAGAACTACCCGCTCACGCGCAAGGCGCTGGAGGCGGGGGCCATCACCGAGGACGACTACGAGGCGAAGAAGATGCTCGAGCGCCTCGCGGACGATGCCGGGCACGCCGGGGACCTGAGCCGCAAGGCGAAGATCGGCGAGTTTCCCTTCGTGCAGCTCTCGTACCTCAACTGCCTCATCTACCTCACGCAGGTGGACGGCTTCCCGAGGTCCTGGATCCGCGCCATGAGCCGCTCGGCCTGGTGGGAGCGCCACGCGGGGCTCCTCGCGCGGCTCGTGCTCTTCCTCGAGCGCTCGCGCCTGGCGCACGTGCGCTTCCTGCTGCGCCGGCGAAGGGTGCGCCGCGTGGCGAGGAACGCGAGGAAGCTCGCGAAGGGCGCGACCGCGCCGCGGCCCTAGGCGGTGCGCCTCAGCGCGGAGTCGTAGCGCCGCGCGGCGGGGGAGAAAGCAACCCCGCCACCTTCCGGAGCAGGATCGCGAGGCCGCGGCGAAGCGCGTTGGCCTGGCGCCGGCCGCCTGCGGGATCTTCCGCCGTGGCGAGGGGGTTCGCGGCGATCAGGCAGTCGTCGAAGGCGGCGACGAAGGTGAGGTCCTCGGTTCCCGGGTTGAAGGTGCCGTGGGGCGTGTTCGCGGGGATGCGCAGCGTGTCGCCGGGCCCCACCTCGAAGCGCTCGCCGCCGATCTCGACAATGCCGCGGCCGGCGAGGAAGACGACCGCTTCCTCCACGTCGTGGGTGTGCGGCGAGTGGCGCCCGCCGGGCCGCATCCAGCCGCGCACGAGCGAGAGGCCGCGCGCGCCCTGGGCGCCGTCCACGAGCTTCTGCCCGAAGAGCCCGGGCTCGACCTCGACCGTCGCCGACTGCCTGTGCCGCAGGGTGGCCATGGGATCCTCGTGGCGATTGCGCGGGACGCGCCGCGGGTCCGCCCCGGCGCATTGGGATAATATCGCAGCGTCACCGGCCCGGCCATGGAATGCGCTTGAAAGCCACCCGAATGGCGGCGCGGCGGCGCGCGAGCGAAGCATGACGCGAGCGCTCTCCGCGACCGAACTCGAAGCCTACCGGCGCGACGGATTCCTCGTCTGCCGCTTCCCGCTCTTCGACGCGGCGGCGCTCGCTTCGCTCGACGCGATCGCGCAGGAGTACCAGCGCGACGTGGCCGCCGGGCGCCGCCCCGCGGACCTGAACGTGCCCCACTTCGGCGACCCGCGCCTCTTCGGCTGGCTGATGGCGCCCGCGGCGCTCGATATCGTCGAGCCCGTTCTCGGCCCCGACATCGCGCTCTGGACGAGCCAGTTCTTCCTGAAGGCGCCGCGCGAGGGCCGGGCGATCGGCTGGCACGCCGACGGCCGCTACTGGCAGGGCTACCTGGATCCCGTGGAGGTCGCGAGCATCTGGCTCGCGCTCGACGCCGCCGATGCCGGCAACGGCGCGCTGCGGGTGGTGCGCGGCAGCCACCGCCGGCGCGACTTCCGCTACGTCCCGCGCGACGGCGAGGACAACCCCTTCTTCCCGGTGGCGGTCGCGCCGGAAGAGATCGACCCGGCCGACCTCGTCACGATCGAGCTCGCGCGCGGCGAGTTCGTGCTCTTCGACGCGTGGCTCGTGCACGGCTCGGAAGCCAACCGCAGCGAACGCGCGCGGCGCGGCTTCACCCTGCGCTACATGCCCACCACCAGCCGTTTCCATCCCCTGGGACGAAGCGGTGCGGCGGGATTCGCCAAGCGCGTCCTGGCGCCCGTGGTCGGAAGGCTTCGCGGCCGGCCGGTGTACGAGCACCGCATCTACCTCGCGCGCGGCGCCGACCGC
>CALEJW010000175.1 GCA_937898635.1 uncultured Pseudomonadota bacterium
GGCGCCCTCACCGCCGCCGTGGGCGCCGAGTCGGGACGGCAGCGCGAGCGCCGGCGCGGCTTCGTGAACGACGGCGGCGCCCTGGGCGATCTTCGCCGCGACGAGGACGACACCGTGCGCGCGACGGACGGTTACGCGCAGGTGGACTGGACGGTCTTCCCGGCGCTCACGCTGCTCGCGGGCGTGCGCGTGTCCTCGATCGCGTTCCGCTCCAGCGACCGCTACGTCACGTCGGCCAATCCCGACGACAGCGGCTCGCGGGACTTCCACCACGCGAGCCCCGTCGCGGGAGCCGTCTGGCGCCTCGCGGAGAATGTCCACGCCTACGCGAGCCACGGCGAGGGCTTCGAGACGCCGACCTTCGCGGAGCTCGCGTACCGCCCCGGCGGCCCGGGCCTCAACCTGGCGCTCGACGCCGCGACGAGCAAGGCGAACGAGGCGGGCGTCCGGATCGAGTTCTCGCCCGGACACCGGCTGGCCGTCGCGGCGTTCGCGACGGACACGAAGGACGAGATCGTGGTGAACGCCGCGACCGGGGGCCGGACGACCTACCGCAACGCGGGGCAGACGCGCAGGCGCGGCTTCGAGGTGCAGTGGCAGAGGGACTGGGGCGGCGGGATCGCGACCTACGTCTCCTACGCGCGGCTGCGCGCGAGGTTCGCGCAGGACTTCACCTCGGGCACGCCGCCCGTGAGCGTCCCCGCCGGCACGCCCCTGCCCGGCGTGCCGCCCGCCACGGCCTTCGCGGAGCTCTCGTGGCGGCCGGGGGGCTGGGGAGGGTTTTCCGTGGCGCTCGACGCGCAGCACAGCGGCCGGGTGACGGTGAACGAGCAGGCGAGCGACGCCGCCCCGGCCTGGACGATCGTCAACGCCCGCATCGGGTTCGAGCAGAAGGTCGGCGGGATCCGGTTGCGCGGCTTCGTCCGCGCGGACAACCTCGCCGACCGCCGCTACGCGGGCTCGGTCATCGTCGGCGACACGAACGGGCGCTACTTCGAGCCCGCGCCGGGCCGCGGCTGGTTCGCGGGCATCAGCGCGGAAGCGGCCTACTGAGCGCGGCGCCCGCAGGGCGGCGCGACTCAGCGCGCGGCGTCCTCGCCGGTCACCAGCCGGATGCGGCGCTCGATGGCCGCGGCGGCCTCGCGGTCGCCCGCCTCCCGCGCGCGAAGGGCCTGGATGCCCAGCCACGCGACGAGGGGACGGCGCCAACCCTGGGCGGAGGCGGTGTCGATCGCGAGCCCGATCGTGGCCGGTGTCGCGCGCCCCTGGCGGAAGTGCACGCCCGCGGCGATGAGGCGCGCGAAGGGGTCGGCGATCCCGGCCAGCGCGCCGGCGTCTCCCGCCGCCGCCGCGCGGTGCTGCTCGGGCAGGAGCGCGATCTCCCCGCCCTTCGCCCGGCCGGCGAGGTAGGCCGCGTAGGCGCGCTCCGCCGCGCTCGCATCGCCCGCAAGGGGCCCGAAGCCGGGACAGTCGTCGAAGTCGAGGCTCGCCACGCGCGCGGCGCAGCGCACGAGCTCGGCGCGGGCGACGAGGTCCGCGCGCCCGGTCGCCGCGAGCGCGGAGCGGGCGCGGGCGAACTCCTGTTCCGCGAGCCGCGACTGGCCGCCGAGGTAGGCCGCCTCGTAGTTGCGCAGCGCGCCGTGCGCCCGCGGCTGCCACTCGGGCGCCGGGGGAGCGCCCGCGCAGGCGGCGAGCGCGAGGAGCGCCGTCGCGAGGATCGCCCTCACGGCAGCTTCACCTCGGTGTCGCGGCCGAAGGGCCAGCGGCGGTTGATGTCGTCGATGAGGAGCGAGACGCGGCGCAGGCTCGCCTCGACCTCGGCGCGCAGGGAGGCGAGGTCCTCGGTGGCCGCCTTCGTGTTCGCGCCGATCTTCTGCGCGTCCGCGAGCACCGCGTCGGCCTTCTTCAGGCTTTCGCGCACGTCGGCGAGCACGGCGTTCAGCTGCACCGCGACCTTGCGGCCCTCCTCGACCACGCCCTGGTCGCCGAAGAGCTTCTCGTCGGCGCGGGCGAGCGCGCGGTCCATGCGCGCCGCGAGGCCGTCGAGCGAGGCGAGCAGCGCGTTGGCGCGGTCGAGCGCGAGCACGGCCTTCTTCGCGTTCTCCTCGCTGCCGAGAAGTCCGCCGAGCGCGCCCTGGGGACCGGTCATGCGGTCGGTGAGCGCGCGCACGTTGGCGATGCTCGCACTCAGGTTGGAATCCGTGCTCGTCATGCGGTCGAGGTTTTCCAGCAGGCGCTTCATGGTCGCGATGAGGCCCGGGAGCTCCTCCGTCGCGTCGCCGCGCAGCACCTGGCGGACGGCGCCATCGGGCAGCGGCTTGTCCTCGAGGTTGCCGGTGAAAGCGCGCAGCCGCGCCCCGCCCACGAGGCTTCGCTCCAGGGTGAAGACGCTGGAGGCGCGCAGCCACTTCGCGTCCTTCTTCGCGACGTCGATCTCGATGCGCGCCTTGCCCTCGGCGGCGAGCTCGATCCGCTGCACCCGGCCCACGGGAAAGCCGGAGAAGGTGAGGTCCATGCCCACGGTGACGCCGGCCCCGTCGTCGGCCATCAGCACGAGCTTCTGCACGCTCTCGAAGGCGCCGCGGGCGTAGAGGACGTAGAGCACGAAGCCGGCGACGATCGCCGCGAGGAGGACGAGGAGCGTGGCCGCCTTGAGCTCGGCGTGGCGGACTTCGGGCGCGAGGTCGTCTCGCGGGTCCACGGTCTCCTCGGGGGCGTCGGGCGGGGCCATGGGCGTCTCGGCGGCGATCGTCCTAGACGTAGCGCGCGGCGAGCGAGACCGCCTCGACCAGCGCCAGCACGACGAAGAGGCGAACGAGCCCGCGGGGCGCCGCCTGCGGCACGCCCGGCCAGTCGCGCGCGGCCGCGAGACCCGCGGCGACCGGGATCGCGCCGACGGCCAGGGCGAAGAGCGAGACCTTGAGCGCGAAGCCCGCGAGGAGCAGCGGCTCGAACACCTGCCCGATCGCGCGCGAGTAGGCGTCGTGCCCCCAGGGCGAGAAGCCGTAGAGGCCGACGTAGGCGACCGCCAGCGCGACGACGGCGCCCACGGCCGTGAGACAGAGCACCGCCACCGCGTTGCCGATGCCGCGCGGCAGCAGCTCCGCGCGCAGGGCCCGGGCCCCGGTCCGGACGGGATTCTCCCGGCTCACCCGCATCAGCGCGACCTCGGTGCCGAGGGCCGCCCCCGAGCGAAGCGCCACGAAGAGCGCGACGAAGAGCGGGATCAGCTCGAGCACGAGCACGCGCACGAAGACGTCCACCGCGTAGGCCGAGAGGCCGTACTCGTGGGCGGTCGAGGAGACGATCCGGATGACGACGTAGCCGAGGAGCGCGCAGAACGCCACGACGCCCGGAAGGACCTGCCAGGCCGACACGCACAGCTGCCGGGCCGCGGCGCCGCGCACGGCCGCCGTGTAGGTCGAGGGAGACAGCGCTGCCACGAGGGCGTCGCCCGCGAAACGCAGCCCGCGCCAGGCGCCCCGGCCGCTCTCGAGCAGCCGGATGCCCAGCCCTCCAAGCGCGCGACGGGACGGGATGGCCTGCATGGCTCGATGATACCGCGCCCGGGAAAGCGCGACGGGCGCCCGCGGGCGCCCGTCCGGGGAAGTCGCGGACCCGCCCTCAGGCGGCCTTCTGCACCGGGATCGCCGAGCGCTTGTCCTTGATCGCGTTGTTCGCGTCCACGTACACGAGGTCGGGCTTGTGCCGCGCCGCCTCGGCTTCGGTGTACGCCGCGTAGGCGGCGATGATGAGGAGGTCGCCGCGGCGGGCCTTGTGCGCGGCCGCCCCGTTCACCGAGATCACCCCCGAGCCGCGCTCGGCGGCGATGGCGTAGGTCGAGAAGCGCTCGCCGTTGTTCACGTTGTAGACGTCGATCCGCTGGTATTCGAGGATGTCCGCCGCCTCCAGGAGGGCCTGGTCGATGGCGCAGGAGCCCTCGTAGTGCAGGTCCGATCCCGTGCAGGTGACGCGGTGCAGCTTCGACTTGAGGAGGGTGCGTTGCATGGTGTGCGACTCCGGATGTTTCGACTGCCCCCAGTCTAGCGAGCCTTTTTAGAGCAATGGCTCGAAAGCTCGGGACCGCCCCAGGTGGCCTCGTCAGGCGCGGAACTCGAGGTTGTCGATCAGCCGGGTCCTGCCGAGCCACGCGGCCCCGAGGACCACCAGGTCGCGCTCCCCGGGGCCCGGATGGGCCAGTCCGGACTGATTCCGCAGTGCAACATAATCGACGCGCCAGCCCGCCTGCGTCAAGTCCGCGCTTGCGGAAGCGCAAATCGCGTCGAAATCGCGCCGTCCGGAGCGCACCAGGTCCTTGATCCGCCTGAGGTTGCGGTTCAGGCGCACCGCTTCGGTGCGCTCCCCAGAGGAGAGATAGCCGTTCCGGGAGGACATCGCGAGCCCGTCGGGCTCGCGCACCGTCTCCACCCCGACGATCGCGACGGGGTAGTTGAGCTGCCGCGCGAGGGCCCGGATCACGAAGAGCTGCTGGTAGTCCTTGCGCCCGAAGACCGCTGTGTGCGGTGCAACAATATTGAAGAGCTTCGCGACCACCGTCACGACGCCCTCGAAGTGCCCCGGGCGGAAGTCGCCGCAGAGCTGCTCGGCCGATTTCGGCGGCACGATGCGGATCTCCTGGGGCTCCGGGTAGAGCTCTCGCTCCTGCGGCGCGAAGGCCACGTGGCAGCCCGCCTTCGCGAGCGCCTCGCAGTCGCGCTCGAGCGTTCGCGGGTAGCGGTCGAAGTCCCCGCCGGGCTCGAACTGCAGGCGGTTCACGAAGATCGAGGCGACCACGCAGCTTCCATGGCGCTTCGCCTCCTCGACGAGCGCGAGGTGCCCCGCGTGCAGGTTGCCCATGGTCGGCACGAGCGCGATGGACGCCTCGCCCGCGAGCCTTTCGCGCAGCCCCGCGACCGTCTCGATCACCTGCATGGCGGCCGTCGCCTCGCGCGCCTCAGAAGCAGTGCTCGGGGCCGGGGAAGGTCTTCGCCTTCACCGCCTTCACGTAGGCCTCGATCGCCGCCTGCACCGAGGGCGCGCCCGCCATGAAGTTCCTCACGAAGCGCGCCTTGCGGCCCGGGTAGATGTCGAGCATGTCGTAGACCACGAGCACCTGCCCGGAGACGTCCGGCCCGGCGCCGATGCCGATCGTCGGCACGGCGAGCGCCTCGGTGACGCGCCGGGCCGCGCCCGCGGGCATCGCCTCCATGAGCACGATCGCCGCCCCGGCCTCCTCCAGCGCCTTCGCGTCGGCCACCAGGCGCCCGGCCGCGTCCTCGCCCCTGCCCTGCACGCGGTAGCCGCCGAGCGTGTGCACCGACTGCGGCGTGAGGCCGATGTGCGCGCACACGGGGATGCCGCGCTCCACCAGGAAGCGCGTGGTCTCCACCATGACGGCGCCGCCCTCGAGCTTCACCATCTGCGCGCCCGCGGCCATGAGGCGCGCGGCGTTGCGGAAGGCCTGCTCGCGCGACTCCTGGAAGCTGCCGAAGGGCATGTCGGCGAGGATGAGCGCGTTGGCGCTCCCGCGGGCGACGAGACTCACGTGGTAGGCCGTCTCGTCCATCGTCACCGGCAGCGTCGAGTCGTGCCCCTGGATCACCATGCCCAGGGAGTCGCCGACGAGGAGGATGTCGACGCCGGCGGCGTCGGAGATCGCCGCGAAGCTCGCGTCGTAGCAGGTGAGCATCGCGAGCTTCTCGCCGCCTCGGGCGCGCTCCTGCAGCTTGGGGATGGTCGTTCGCATGGCCGCGCTCCTACGCCTTGTTGAAGAACTCGCGCCCGCCCCGGATCGACTGCACGCGATCGACCAGCAGGTCGAAGTGCTCCGGCACGTCCACGAAGTTGAGCCGCTCGCTGTTCACGATGAGCAGCGCGCTGTCCTCGTAATTGTAGAAGTAGCGCGTGTAGGTGTCCGAGAGCGCCCGGAGGTAGTCGTCGGTGATGCCCGCCTCCATGGGGTTGCCGCGGCGCTTCAGGCGCTCGGCGAGCGTCTCCACCTTCGCCTGCAGGTAGATCACGAGGTCCGGGGCCGGCGCCTGGGGCCGCACGTGCTCGAAGATGCGCGAGTACAGGCCGAACTCGTCGTCGCCGAGCGTGAGGCGGGCGAAGAGCGGGTCCTTCTGCAGCGCGAAGTCGGCGACGGTGGGCCGGCCGAAGAGGTCGGGCTGGCGCAGGCCCTCGAGCTGGTGCAGGCGCTGGAAGAGGAAGAAGAGCTGCGTGGCGAGCGCGTGGCGCTTCATGTCGCGGTAGAAGAGCGGCAGGAAGGGGTTCGCCTCGGGCTCCTCGAGCACGGTGTTCGCGTTCAGGCGCCGGGCGAGCAGCTTCGCGAGGCTGGTCTTGCCGCAGCCGATGGGGCCTTCCACCACGATGAAGCGGTGTTTCATGGGCTGTCGGGGAGCCTTTCGATGGCCTGGTCGCGCACCGCCTCGCGCAGCGCCGCCGCCGCGCCGCGGCCGGGAATGATGGCATCGGGCCACGCGTCGAGCAACGGCGCCAGCGCGAAGGCGCGCTCGTGCAGGCGCGGGTGCGGCAGCGTGAGGCCGGGCTCGTGCAGCGCCAGGTCGCCGTAGAGCAGGATGTCGAGGTCGAGCGTGCGCGGGCCGTTCGGGACGTCGCGCACGCGCCCGTGCCGGCGTTCGATGGCGAGGAGCCCGTCGAGGAGCGCCCGCGGGGCGAGCGCCGTCTCCACCTTGAGGCACGCGTTCACGAACGCGGGCTGGTCGAGCAATCCCACGGGCGCGGTGCGGTAGAGCGCGGAGCGCGCGAGCGCTCGCGTGCCGGGCAGCGCCTCCACCTCCGCGAAGGCGCGGCGCACCGTGGCCGCGGCGTCGCCGAGGTTCGCGCCGAGCGCGATGGCCGCGGGGACCCTCACTCTTCCCCGCCGGGGGCGACTTCCTCGGGGGCGGCGGCCCCGTCCTCGCGGCGCCTGCCGCCGCGCCGGCGCCGCTTCTTCTTCTTCGGCCCGTCGTCGGCGTGCAGCATGCGTTCGCGCGCCTCGCCCGGGGCCTCCTGGAAGCGCTCCCACCACTCGGCCGTCTCGAGGGGCGCGTTGCCGGCCTTCGCGCGCAGCTCGAAGAAGTCCCAGGCCGCGCGGAAGCGCGGATGCTCGAGCAGGCGGAAGGGGCGCGTGCCGCCGCGCTGCAGGAAGCGCGGCTGCAGGAGCCAGAGCTCCTTCATCGTCGCGTCGAAGCGCCGCGGGATGGCGAGGGACTCGCGCTGGGCGTCGAGCGCGTCGTGCATCGCCGAGTGCAGGGAAGGCGTCGAGGGCTGGCCCTTCTCCTCGAGCTCGTGCCAGCGCCGCTCGACGCGGCCCCAGAGGAGTGCCGCGAGGAGGAAGGCGGGGGAGACGGGCTTCGCCTCGCGCAGCCGGTCGTCCGTCGCCTTCAGCGCGGCCAGGGCGAAGGGCCCCGTGGCCGCGTCCTCGAGGGCGTCGTCGAGGAGCGGCAGCAGGCCGTGGTGGAGCTCGAGCTCCCGCAGGCGCTGCACGCAGGCCACCGCGTTGCCCGAGAGCAGCATCTTGAGGATCTCCTCGAAGAGCCGCGCCTGGGGCACGTTCTCGAGGAGATGGCGCAGCTCGCGGATGGGGGCGGCGGTGCGCGGCTCGATCGCGAGGCCAAGCTTCGCCGACAGGCGCGCCGCGCGCAGCATCCGCACCGGGTCCTCGCGGTAGCGGGTGGCGGGGTCGCCGATCATCACCAGCTTTCGCGCGACGAGGTCCTTCACGCCGTGCTGGAAGTCCCAGACCTCCTCCTTCACGGGGTCGTAGAAGAGGGCGTTCACCGTGAAGTCGCGGCGCACCGCGTCCTCGGCCTGGGTGCCGAAGACGTTGTCGGAGAGCACGCGGCCGTGCTCGTCCTGGCTGTCGTCCTCCGACACCTTGGTGAAGTGCGCCCGGTAGGTGGAGACCTCGACCGTCTCCGCGCCCCACATCACGTGCACGATCTGGAAGCGCCGGCCGATGATGCGCGAGCGCCGGAAGAGCGAGCGCACCTCGTCCGGGTGCGCGCTGGTGGCCACGTCGAAGTCCTCGGGCTGCATGCCGAGGATGAGGTCGCGCACCGCGCCGCCCACCACGAAGGCCGTGTGGCCCGCGCGCTGCAGCTCCTCGCAGGTCTTCCTCGCGCCGCGGCTGATGTGGTCCTTGCGGATGTGGTGCTTGTCGGGGCCGTAGACCACGGGCCGCGACTCGTGCGCGGCCTGCCGGGCGCCGCGGCCGAACACGCGGGAGATGATGCTCTTGATCATGCGCGCAGCCTCAGGATGGGCCAGCCGCGCTCCTTCGCCAGGCCCTCGAGCGTGGGGTCGGGATCGACCGCCACGGGATTCGAGACCCGCTCCAGGAGCGCGAGGTCGTTGTGGGAATCGCTGTAGAACCAGGTCTCTTCGAAGTCCTCGAAGCGGCGCCCGAGGGAGGCGAGCCACTCGTGGAGCCTCGCGACCTTGCCCTCGCGGAAGGAGGGCGTGCCGGCCGGCCGGCCCGTGAGGCGCCCGTCGGGCGTCTCCTCGACCTCGCAGGCGATGAGGTGCTCGACCCCCAGCTCCCGCGCGATGGGCGCGGTGATGAAGCGGTTGGTGGCGGTGACGATCGCGCGCAGGGCGCCGCGATGGGCGTCGAGCAACGCCGGCGTTCCCGCGTGCACGATCGGGCGGATCTTCGTCTCCATGAACTCGCGGTGCCACTCGTCGATCACCTCCCGCGGCCGGCCGGCCACGGGGGCGAGCTGGAAATCGAGGTAGGCGTGGATGTCGAGCGTGCCCTGCTTGTAGTGGTGGTAGAACCAGTCGTTCTTCTTCTCGTACTCGTCGCGCGAGAGCACGCCGCGCTCGATCAGGTACTGGGCCCAGCAGTAGTCGCTGTCGCCGTCGAGGAGCGTGTTGTCCAGGTCGAAGAGCGCCAGCTTCACGTGAGCTCCGGCTGCAACGCCGCCTTGAGGAGCGGCACCGTGACGGGGCGGCCCGTCTCGAGGGAGTAGCGGTCGAGCGCGTCGAGGGCGCGCATGAGCGAGGGCATGTCGCGGCGGGCGTGGGTGAGGAGGTAGGCCGCCACCTCGCCGGAGAGCGCGAAGCCCCGCGCGCGCGCGTGGGCGGCGAGCGCCTCGCGCTTCTCCTCGTCGGAGAGCGCGAGGAGCCGGTAGGCGAGGCCGCTCGCGAGCCGCGTGGCGAGGTCGCGGCGCAGGGCGACGTCCTTCGGGGCGGCGTGCGCGCTCGCCACGATCAGGGCGTGCGCGCGCTGGTTGAAGGCGTTGAAGAGCGCCACCTGCCTCGCCTCGCCGAGCCGCTCGGCATCGTCGAGGACGAGCACTTCGGCCGCCTCGGTGCCGAGGTAGTCCTCGCCGCGCACGAAGAGCGCGCCGGCGCGCCCGGCCGCGAAGGCGCGCAGGAGGTGCGACTTGCCCGAGCCCGTCTCGCCCCACAGGTAGAGCACCCGCGTCCCCGCGAGACCTTGGGGGTCGAGCGCGGCGCGCAGGGCCGCCAGCGGCTCGGCGTTGCGGCCGGTGACGAAGTTCCCGAAGGTGGGCGCCGGGGGCTGGGCGAAATCGAGGAGGAGTTGCCTCATGGGGACTCCCTGGGCCTGCGCCGCGACGCCGGATGGCGCCGCCCGGCTTGGCCCGGGCGCGTCGCGCGGGAGGGCCCGCGGAACGCGTTGATTGCGAAGCGGATTCTATCACGCCGCCGCGCGGGCCGAGAACGAAACCCCTATGGCAGAATCGAACCTCGAGAGGGAGAAGAAGGCCATGGCCGTCGCGACACCCATCCAGATCCGCTTCGAGCGATTCGACGGCGCGACCGGCATCGCGCCGGCCAAGCCCCCGCGCATCGCCACGCCGGCGGAAAAGGTCGACCTCGTCCGGCGCATCAAGGCGCGCCTGAAGGCGCTCGATGCGGTGTTCGTCGCGCACTATTACGTGCACCCGGACCTCCAGGACCTCGCGCAGGAGACCGGCGGGACCGTCTCGGATTCGCTCGAGATGGCGCGCTTCGGCCACGACCACCCCGGCAAGACCATCGTGGTGGCGGGCGTGCGCTTCATGGGGGAGACGGCGAAGATCCTGAACCCGGAAAAACGCGTCCTCATGCCGGACCTCGCGGCGGAATGCTCGCTCGACCTCGCCTGTCCCGCGGACGAGTTCACGAGGTTCTGCGACGCCAATCCCGACCGCGTGGTGGTGGTCTACGCCAACACGAGCGCGGCGGTGAAGGCACGCGCCGACTGGATGGTCACCTCCTCCATCGCCGAGAAGATCGTGGCCCACCTTCACGCCGAGGGCCGGAAGATCCTCTTCGCCCCCGACAAGCACCTGGGCGACTACATCCGCCGCGCGACGGGCGCGGACATGCTCCTGTGGAACGCCTCCTGCGTCGTGCACGAGGAGTTCAAGACCCAGCAGCTCGAGGAGCTCAAGCTCGCGCACCCCGGCGCGAAGGTCCTCGTGCATCCCGAGTCGCCACGGGGCGTCATCGCGATGGCGGACGCCGTGGGCTCCACCACGGGCATCATCCAGGCGGCCGAGCGGCTGGGGGCGAAGGAGTACATCGTCGCCACCGACGGCGGCATCCTCCACCAGATGAGGAAGCGCCTGCCGGGCGTGACCTTCATCGAGGCGCCCACCGCCGGCAAGGGGGCCACCTGCCAGAGCTGCGCGCACTGCCCGTGGATGGCGATGAACGGCCTGCACAACCTGCTCGAGGTGCTCGAGACGGGCGGGAACGAGATCCACGTCGATCCCGCCGTCGGCCGGAAGGCGAAGGTCTGCATCCAGCGCATGCTCGACTTCGCCCGCGTGCACCTGCCGGCGATGCGCGGCAGCGGGGACGCCTAGGCGGCCTTCGCGCAGCCCTCCCCGCGCGGGTAGTCCATGCGCCGGGCGAGGTCCGCATAGGGCTCGGGCGCGTGGATCGCGTAGCCCTGGCCGAAGTCGATGCCCAGGGCGCGCAGGCGCTCGAGCGTCCAGGCGCTCTCCACGCTCTCGGCGATGGTCTTCGCGCCCACGGCGCGCGCGAGCTGGCGGATCGCGTCGACGACCGCCTGGTTCACCGGGTCGGTCGCGCTGCCGCGCACGAAGGAGCCGTCGATCTTCAGGTAGTCCACCGGCAGCGCCTTCAGGTACGCGAAGGAGCTCAGGCCGCTGCCGAAGTCGTCGAGCGCGAAGCGGCAGCCCAGGTCGCGGAAGCGGCGGATGAAGCGCGCGGCGTTGCCCAGGTCGGAGATCGCGGCGGTCTCGGTGATCTCGAAGCACAGCGCCTCGGGAGGCACCCCGCTCGCCTCGAACTGCTGCTGCACGAACTCCGCGAACGCCGTGTCGCCCAGGCTCATCCCCGAGAGGTTGATGCCGAAGCGCGGCACCCGGTCGGCGCGCTGCGGCGAGGCGCGGTGGCGCGCGAGGCAGCGCAGCGCCCGCTCCACGACCCAGCGGTCGATGCGGCCCATGAGGTGGTAGCGCTCCGCGGCCGGGATGAAGGCGGTGGGCGGCACCGTCCCGCCCTGCTCGTCGCGCATGCGCAGGAGGAGTTCCAGGTACTCGTCGCCGCCGGCACCGTCGAGGCGCGCCACGCGCTGGCAGTCCAGGAAGAAGCGGTCGTCCTCGAGCGAGCCCGTGATGCGCGACACCCACCCCATCTCGCCGTGGCGGGTGGACACCTCGGCGTCGTCGGCCCGGTAGACCTGGACCTGGTTGCGGCCCTTGTCCTTGGCGAGATAGCACGCCGTGTCCGCGGCGGAGAGCACCGCCTCCGGGTCGCGGCTCGCGGCCGTGATCTCCGCCACCCCGATGCTCGCGCCGAGGGAGAACACCTGCCCCTGCCAGGCGAAGCGGAAGCCGCGCACCGCGGCGAGGACCTGCGCGGCCACCTCCCGGGCGTGCCCGAGGTCGCAGCCCTGGAGGAGCACGCCGAACTCGTCGCCGCCCAGGCGCGCGAGGCAGTCGCCCCGCCGCATCTTCGCCTCGAGCACGCGCGCGAGCTGGCGAAGGAGCGCGTCTCCCGCCAGGTGCCCGCAGGTGTCGTTCACCACCTTGAACTGGTCGAGGTCCACGTAGAGCATGGCGTGGTGGTGGCCGCGCGCCCGCGCCGACTCGATGTGGCCGGCGAGCGCGGCCTCGAACTGCCGGCGGTTCACGAGATCCGTGAGCGTGTCGTGCGTCGCCTGCCAGGACAGGTTCTCCTCGGCCTCGCGACGCGCGGCGATGTCGGCCAGCAGGCGCACCACCACGTCCGCGAGCTTCCACAGGGCGCCGCGCTGGTTGCCCGCGAGGACCTTGGCGCGCTCGTCGAGGACGCTCAGGGTCCCGGTCACGGCGCCCGACTCGCTCACCAGCGGCACGCCCGAATAGAAGCGCACGCGCGGCCCGCCCGCCACCAGAGGGTCGTCGTGGAAGCGCAGGTCGAAATGCGCGTCGCTCACCTCGAGCGGCGCCCCGGCGTGCAGGACCTCGCAGCAGAAGCGGCTGTCGCGCGGAAGCGACTCGAGGCCGAGGCCCCCGCTCATGGCGATGGGCCGGTGGCCGAACGCGTCGTTCAGGGTGATCACGGCGTAGCCCGCCCCGCAGAGCTGGGCGGCGAGCTCGGCGATCTCGCCGAAGACGCCGTCGGGGGACGGCAAGGCGTGCTCCAGGGGCGTGGCGGCGCGGACTCGGGCAGGGCTCAAGGCGGGCTCCTCGATCGTAATCGAGGTTGGTCGCGCGAGCGCGCGCGGGCTTACGCGGCGGCGCTCATTTCCCGAAACGGCGGGAGGCCTCGCGCAGGAACTTCAGCTGCCCCTCGTAGTTGCGGCACTTGAGGCAGCGGTCGAGGTGCTCGCGCAGCGCTTGCCTTTCCTGCGCCGTGAGTTCGCGCTCGCTGGCGACCGAGAGCAGCCACGAAGCCTTGCGGCAATCCACCTTGTCGCTATCCGCCACGGGGGGCCTCCTCGCCGAACCAGTTCGACTCCAGGCAGGCCCGGAGCGCGAGCCGCGCACGGTGCAGCATGACCCAGCAGTTCGATTCCGTGATGCCCTCCGCGCCGCAGATCGCCCGGGTCTCCTCGCCCAGGACCTCGCGCTTGAAGAAGACGCGCCCGCCCGCGGGCGGCAGGCGCCCGAGGCACTTCTCGAACACCTCCCAGAAGCGGGCCTGCTCGAAGGCGGACTCGGGATCGCTCCACGTCCTGGGAGCCACGCGCCAGTGGCCGGTCTCGTCGAAGAGCTCGTCCTGCCACGCCTCGTCGGCGCCGTCCTCGTCCCCGTCCGTCGATTCCAGGCGGCGGCGGTCCGTCGCGATCCGGCGCTGCGCGTCGATCACCTTGAAGCGCAGGATGGCGGTGAGCCAGGTGCGCAGGCTCGACCGGCCGTCGAAGCCGGGCAGCGCCTCCAGCGCGGCGAGGAGCGCTTCCTGCACGGTCTCCTGGGCGAGCTCGGCGTCGCGCAGCTGGGCGAGGGCGTAGCGCACGAGATAGGGCCGGTGGCTCTCGATCTCGGCGAAGCGGGGGTCGGCTGCGGGCGTCTGCGCCATGGTGGCGAAGAGCTTACCACCGCCCGTGGCGCGGGCGCGGGTCCCGGGCCGTGGCCCGGGACCCGTTCCCGGTTCCCGCATTTCGCCCGGGACTTCAGGCGCCGCCGAGGGCCATGATGTCCTTCAGGAACTGCTCGAGCTGGGCCTTCTCGAGCATGCCCTTCTTCTTCGTGTCGTGCTTCTGGAACATCTTCTCCACGTGCTTCATCATCTCGGCCTTCGAGACCATGCCGTCCTTGTTCGCGTCGGCCATGGTGACGAACTTGTCGACGTCCATGTCCTCGCGCGCCTGGGCGGCGGGCAGGGCGAAGGCGGCGGCGACGGCGAGGGCGACGGCGGTGCTGCGGGCGATGCGGTTCATGTCGGTTCTCCTGTGTATTGGGGGGATTGCGCTTGGTGTGTCGGCGGTCCCGGCGCTTCCTTACGCGGCGGGGCAGCCCGGGGGCTGCGGTAGAATCCCCGGCCCTGCCACGCCCCCGGAAACCCCGAGATGCGCCGAACCCTGGCCGCGGCCCTCCTCGCCGCCCCGCTCCTCGCCGCCGCCCAGGCCCCCGCGCCGGGGCCCGCGAAACCGCTGTACGCCGAGGGCCGGATGCTCGTCCTCGTGCCGCCCGACTATCCCGCCGAGGCGTTCGCGAAGGGCCTCACCGCGAAGGTCGAGGTCTTCGGAACGATCCGCACCGACGGGCTGCTCGAGGCGATCCGCATCGAGTCCACGCCCCCTCACGAGGCGTTCGAGTCCGCCGTGATGGACGTGGCGCCCCTCTGGCGGCTGCAGCCGCGCATCGACGGCCGGCGCTGCGCGGCCTTCGAGACCTCCGGGCACGTGACGCTGTGGTTCGAGATCGCCGACGGCAAGCCCAAGGTGAGCTACGGCGCCCACGTGCCAGCCGGCAGCGGCGAGGCCGGGATCCGCATCGACCGCTCCCCGGTCCGCAGCGTCAATCCGCTCTATCCCGCCCGGCTCGCCCGCAGCCCGAACGCGCCGCGGGAGAGCCTGCAGGTCGCCTACGTGGCGGTCGCCGACGACGGCGCCGTCATCGGCGTGACCCTCGCCCCGGTGCTCTACTACCGCGAGTTCGAGCCGCTCCTCGCGGCCGCCATCCGGCGCTGGAAATACGCGCCGCAGGACGGGCGCTGGTGCGCCGAGGTGAGCTTCAACATGAAGCTCGAGTGAGGCCCGGGGGGCCGGGCCGCCGATTCCGGTAGAATTCGCTCCTGTTTCGCCCTTGGAAACGCCGCCGTGACCGCTGCCCCGAATCCCCTCACCTACCGGGATGCCGGCGTCGACATCGACGCAGGCGACGAACTGGTCGAACGGATCAGGCCCTACGCCCGGCGCACGATGCGCCCCGAGGTCCTGGGCGGCCTGGGCGGCTTCGGCGCGATGGTCGAGGTGTCGAAGAAGTACCGCAACCCCGTGATGGTGGCGGGAACGGACGGCGTGGGCACGAAGCTGAAGCTCGCCTTCCGCATGAAGAAGCACGACACCATCGGCATCGACCTCGTGGCGATGAGCGTGAACGACATCCTCGTCTCCGGCGCCGAGCCCGTCTTCTTCCTCGACTACTTCGCCTGCGGCAAGCTCCGGGTGGAGGTGGCCGCCGACGTGGTGAAGGGCGTGGCCGCCGGCTGCGAGCTCGCGGGCTGCGCGCTCATCGGCGGCGAGACCGCGGAGATGCCGGGGCTCTACGACCCGAACGAATACGACCTCGCCGGCTTCGCCCTCGGGCTGGTCGAGAAGGAGCGCATCATCGACGGCGGCGCCATCGTCCCCGGGGATGCGATCGTGGGCCTCGCCTCGAGCGGGGCGCACTCCAACGGCTACTCGCTCGTGCGCAAGATCCTCGCGGTGACGGGCGCGGAGCTGGACGAGCCCTTCGACGGCCGCACCCTGGGCGAGGCGCTGCTCGAGCCCACCCGCATCTACGTGAAGCCCGTGCTCGCGCTCCTGGACAAGGTGACGGTCAAGGGCATCGCGCACATCACCGGCGGGGGACTCGTGGAGAACGTGCCGCGCGTGCTTCCCGCCGCGACGGCCGCGCGCCTGGAGAAGGCGCGCTGGCCGCGCCCGGCCGTGTTCGACTGGCTGCAGCGGGAGGGCAACGTCCCGGAGCCCGAGATGCACCGCACCTTCAACTGCGGCCTGGGCATGGTGCTCGTGGTGGCGAGGCAGGACGTGCCGGCGGTCGTGGGCTCCCTCGGCATCCACGGCGTTCCGGCCTGGGAGGTCGGGGCGATCGTCGCGCGCGCGCCCGACGACCCGCAGGCCGTGGTCGCCTGAGGTGATCGCCTCCGGACCCCGGGGCCGGGTCCGCGAACCGGGCCCCGTCGCCGGCACGCGACGATGAAGAGCGCGGCCATCCTCATCTCGGGACGGGGCAGCAACATGCAGGCCCTCGTGGCGGGCGGGACCGGGCTCGACATCCGCGCCGTGATCTCGAACCGCCCGGATGCCGCGGGCCTCGCCTGGGCCGCCGGGCGGGGCATCGAGACCCGCGTGGTGGACCACAAGGCGCACGCGACGCGCGAGGCCTTCGAGGCGGCCCTCGCGCGCGCCGTGGACGCCTTCGCGCCGGACTACCTCTTCCTCGCGGGCTTCATGCGCATCCTCACGGCGGGCTTCATCGACCGCTACCCGAGGAGCATCCTCAACATCCACCCCTCGCTCCTGCCCGCCTTCCCGGGACTGGACACGCACCGGCGCGCGCTCGAGGCGGGGGTGAAGCTGCACGGCGCCACCGTGCACTTCGTGACGCCCGAGCTCGACCACGGCCCGATCCTCGTGCAGGCCGCGGTTCCCGTGCTCGACGGCGACACGGCCGAGGCGCTCGCCGCGCGCGTGCTCGCGCAGGAGCACCGCATCTATCCCCAGGCCGCGCGCTGGCTCGCGCAGGGGCGCGTCGAGTTTCGCGGCGCGGATGTCGTCCAGGTGCGCGGCTCGGGCGTTGTCACGGACTGGGCCGTCGCCCCCCGGGACCCGCCATGAGACTCGCCGCCCTCGCGCTGGCCGCCCTCCTCGCCCCGGCGGCGTTCGCCGCGCCCACGCGGGTCGAGGCGGAGTACCTCATCTCCGCCCACGGCATCGCGATCGGGCGCGTGCACGAGACCTACCTCCGCCAGGGCGACACCTACCGGATCGACAGCACCACCCGGTCCGAGGGCGTGCTCAAGCTCTTCCGCGACGAGACGGTGGTGCTGCACAGCGAAGGGCGCGTGGGGCCCGCCGGGCTCGTGCCGCTGCGCTTCGAGCAGCGGCGCAGCGGCGACCGCAGCCGCGACATCCGCGCGAGCTTCGACTGGGAGCGCTCGCTCCTGCGCTCCGAGTACCGCGGCGAGTCCACCACCCACGCGCTGCCGGCGGGGACGCAGGACCGGCTCTCGGTCATGTACCAGTTCATGAACCTCGCCCCGCGGGGCGAGCGGATCCGCATGCCCATGTCCAACGGCCGCAAGGTCGACTACTACACCTACCGCCGGGCCGGCGAGCCGGTCCTCGACACCCCCGCCGGGCGCTTCCCCACGGTGCACTTCGAGCGAATCACCGAAAGCGAGGACGAGAACCACGCCGAGCTCTGGCTCGCGCGCGAGCGCTTCAACCTCCCGGTGCGCGTCGTCTTCGAGGACACCCGCGGCCTGCGGCTCGAGCAGAACCTCGTGAGCCTCTCGACGCGCTAGCCATGGGTCTCCTGCGCCCCTTCGCCCCCGCCTACCGCGCCGCCGCCGTGGCGGGCGGGGCGTCGCTCGCCCTGCACGGCGCGGCGCTCCTCGGCCTGTCCGCGCCGCAGGGCGCCGAGGTGAGCCTGGAAGCGCCTGTCTACCTCGCCACGCTGGAGGCGGCGGCGATCGTCGAGCCCTCGACCGCGCCGCCGGCGGCCGTCGCGAAGCCGAGGGCGCGCCCGCGTCCCCGTCCGTCCGCGCCGCGGCCCGGCGAGGCGATCGCGTTCCTGCCGGCGGCGGTCGAGGCCGACGACCTCCCGGCGGCCCTGGACGAGCCCGCCGCCGCGATGCCCGAGCTCCTCGCCCTGGCCGAGCCGATCGCCCCTCTCGCCCCGCCCGCGCCCGCCCCGTTCCGCGCCGACGCCCTGCCGGGCGAAGTGTCCATCGCCTACACGCTCAGCTCCGCCTTCGCCGACGGGGAAGCCGAGTACACCTGGAAGCGCGAGGGCGACCGCTACGAGATCACGGGCACCGCCCAGGCCGTCGGCTTCTTCACCCTGTTCCTCGAGGGGCGCATCGAGCAGTCCACGACGGGGCGCGTGACGGATTCGGGCCTGAGGCCCGAGCGCTTCGTCGAGCGCCGCGGCGCCACGCCCGAGGAGGGACTCGCCTTCGACTGGGAGGCGCGGCGCGTGGAGTTCCGCCGCGGGGACCTCACGCGCACGGGCGAGCTCACGGACGAGACGGTCGACTGGCTCTCCATGATCTTCCAGCTCGCCCACCGCCCGCCCGCGGGCGAGTCGATGGCGCTTCGCGTCTACACGCAACGCCGCCTCTACCAGTACCGCCTCGAGATCGTCGGCACGGAGACCCTCGAGCTGCCCTTCGGTCCCGCGGCGACGGTCCACCTTCGCCACACCGGCGCGAAGCCCGAGGAGACGGTGGACGTCTGGCTGGGCATCGACCAGCACTACCTCCCGGTCAAGCTGCGCTACCCCGTCGCGCGCAACCGCCTCGTCGTCGAGCAGACGGCGACCGCGGTGCGGGCGCGCTAGCGTGGCCGGCCTGCGCGATCGGTCGGGCCCGTGAGCGCCGCCCTCACGCGTCCGCAGCTCGACGCGATCATCCGCGCCCTCGCCGAAGTGCTGCCGGCGCGCGCCCCCGCGGACGTCATCCTCAAGCACCACTTCCGCGAGCACCGCGGGCTGGGCGCGCGCGACCGCGCGCTCGTCGCCGACACGGTCTATTCGGTCCTGCGCCGGCGCCGGCTCCTCGAGACGCTGACGCCCTCGGCCGCGCCACGCGAGCTGGCCCTCGCCTCGCTCGTCCGGCTGCAGGGCGTGGGCATCGGGGCGCTCGAGCCGGTGCTGCGCGGCGCGGAGCGCGACTGGCTCGCGGCGCTCAAGGCCCGCGACCTCGAGGACCTGCCCTTCGCCGTGCGCGCGGACCTGCCCGACTGGGTGGTCGAGCGCCTTCGCCGGCACCGGAGCGACGAGGAGATCCTCGCGCTCGCGCGAAGCCTCCACCATCCCGCGCCGCTCGACCTGCGCGTGAACACGCTGAAGGCCCCCCGCGAGGCGGTGTTGCAGCGGCTAGAGGCCGACGGAACGCCCGCCGCGCCGACGCGTTTCTCCCCGCTCGGCGTGCGCGTGAAGGACAAGGTCGCGCTCAACCGCCACCCGATGTTCCTCGACGGGGCCGTGGAAGTGCAGGACGAGGGCAGCCAGATCCTCGGCCTGCTGGTGGAGCCGCGCCGCACGGACCTCGTGGTGGATTTCTGCGCGGGCGCGGGCGGCAAGACGCTGCAGCTCGGCGCCGCGATGGGTTCCCACGGGCGCCTCTACGCCTGGGACGTCTCCGACAAGCGGCTCGCCAACCTCGCCCCGCGGCTTCGCCGCTCGGGGCTGTCGAACGTCCACCCGCAGCGCATCGCCGGCGAGAACGACACCAAGGTGAAGCGCCTGCGCGGCAAGGCGGACCGCGTCCTGGTCGACGCGCCGTGCACGGGGCTGGGCACGCTTCGGCGCAATCCCGACCTCAAGTCGCGCCAGACGGAGGCGGGCCTCGCGGAGCTGAACGCGAAGCAGTCCGCCATCCTGGAAGCCGCGGCGGCGCTCCTCAAGCCGGGCGGGCGCCTGGTCTACGGGACCTGCAGCCTGCTCGAGGAGGAAAACGAGGCGATCGTCGGGCGCTTCCTCGAGGCCCATCCGGAGTTCACGCTCGTCCCCTGCGCCGAGGTGCTCGCGCGCCAGGGCCTCGCGATTCCCGGCTGCGAGCGCTACCTGCGCCTCCTGCCCCACCTGCACGACACCGACGGCTTCTTCGCCGCGGTGATGCAGCGTTCGGCGTGAGGGCGGCGGGCGCTCTCGCCGCCCTGTTCGCGGCCCTCGCAGCCGGCGCGGCGCCGCAGGATCGCGAAGGGGCCGTCGCGGCGGCGGCGCGGGATCCGGTCCGCGTCGAGGCCTACTTCACGCCGGCCGACGACGTGGCCGGCGTGATCGCCGCGCGCATCGCGGGGGCGCGCCGCAGCGTGCAGGTCGAGGCCTACCTCTTCACCCACCGGGGCCTCGCCGCCGCGCTCGCGAAGGCCGCGCGACGCGGCGTGGCCGTCGAGGTGATCGGCGACGCGAGGCAGCACGAGACGGGCGGCCTGCCCGTGCTGCGCAGCCTCGACCGCGCCGGCGCGCGCGTGTGGCTGCATGACGGGCACGCGGCCTTCCACAACAAGTTCGTCCTGGTGGACGCGGGCACGCCCGGCGCGGTCGTCGTCACCGGCAGCTTCAACTTCACCCGCTCCGCGCAGGAGCGCAATGCCGAGAACGTCGTCGTGATCACGGGAAGCCCCGCGCTCGCCGCGCGCTTCGCGGCGCAGTTCGAGCGCCATCGCGCGAGCGCCGCCCGGCTACAATGACCGCTCCATGAGCCCACTCGAGCGCAGCTTCGAGGCCTTCGCGAGCGAGGCGGCGACGCGCCAGGGCGTCGCCCAGCTCGCCCTCATCCTCGCCGCCCTCGCGCTGGGATGGCTGGTGTCGGGGCTGCTGCGCCGCCGCGTGGCCGCGCGCGAGGTCTGGAAGTTCGGCGCGGGCGGCTTCGACCGCGTCGCGTTCCCGCTGGCCGCGCTCGCCTTCCTGTGGGCGGGTCGCCTCGCCCTGCGGAAGGTCCAGGCCACGCCGTTCGTCGACGTCGCGATCTCCCTCCTCGTCGCTTTCGCCGTCATCCGCTTCGCGATGTACGTGCTGCGCCACGTCCTGCCCCAGGGCGCCATCCTGCGGGGGACGGAGCGCACCGTGGCCCTCCTCATGTGGCTGGGCGTGGCCCTGCACCTCACGGGCCTGCTGCCCGAGGCCGCGGACGCGCTCGAGTCGATCGGCTTCACCGCGGGCACGCAGCGCATCTCGCTCCTGCTGGTGATGCAGGGCCTCGTCTCGGTGGCCGTCACGCTGGCGATCTCGCTGTGGGTGGCGAACCTCGTCGAGGCCCGCGTGCTCGCCACGGAGCGCCTCGAGCTCTCCACGCGCGTGGTCGTCGCCAAGCTCGTGCGCGCCGCGGCCTTCCTGCTGGCGGTGTTGGTGGCCCTGCCGCTCGTGGGCATCGACATCACGGCGCTGTCGGTCTTCGGCGGCGCGCTCGGCGTGGGCCTGGGCTTCGGCCTGCAGAAGATCGCGAGCAACTACGTGAGCGGCTTCATCATCCTGCTCGACCGCTCGATCCGCATCGGGGACTTCGTCGCGGTGGACAACCGGCAGGGCGTGGTGAAGGCGATCGCCTCGCGCTACACGGTGATCCGCAGCCTCGACGGCACGGAGTCGATCGTCCCCAACGAGACGATGATCACCCAGAGCGTGACCAACCACTCGTACTCCGACCGAAAGGTCCTCGTGCGGGTGAAGGTGGGCGTGGGCTACGCCTCCGACATCGACCGCGTCTTCGAGCTCCTCCTCGAGGCCGCGGGGCGCCAGCCGCGGGTCCTCGCCGACCCCGCCCCGGCCGCGTGGATCGCCGCCCTCGGCGACAACGGCGTCGAGATCGAGCTGGGCGTGTGGATCGCCGATCCGGACCAGGGCCAGCTCGGGCTGCGCGGCGCCATCCTCAAGGATGCCCTCCGGGCATTCCGCGCCGAGGGGATTGAAATTCCCTTCCCGCAGCGCGATATCAGGGTAGTCGGCGCAGTAGCCGCCACAGAACCCAAGTAAAAACAATTACTTACCGTCCGCTTGCGATTTCCGGGACGGCCCGGAGCCGAGCTTGGGCTAGAATGCCGCACCGGAAATCCCCCGAGCCCGCCCCCGAGCGGGCGTTTCGAAAGGCGCCCCCATGATGTTGCAAGGACTGCTGGAACTCCCCTGGTGGGGCGACCTGATCGCGCTCGTCATCCTCACCCAGATCACCATCGCGGGCGTGACGCTCTACCTGCACCGCTGCCAGGCCCACCGCGCGCTCGAGCTGCACCCCGTCGTGAGCCACTTCTTCCGCTTCTGGCTGTGGCTCACCACCGGCATGGTCACGAAGGAATGGGCGGCCATCCACCGCAAGCACCACGCGAAGTGCGAGACGGCCGAGGACCCGCACAGCCCGCAGGTGTACGGCATCAACCGCGTGCTCTTCGGGGGCGTCATGCTCTACGTGCAGGAGTCGCGCTTCCCCGAGACGATGCAGCGCTACGGCCACGGCACGCCCGACGACTGGCTCGAGCGGCGGATCTACACGCCGTACCACAAGTTCGGCATCCTCCTGATGGCCGCGGTCGACATCGCCCTCTTCGGCGTCGTGCCGGGCGCCCTCATCTTCGGCATCCAGATGGCGTGGATCCCGTTCTGGGCCGCGGGCGTCATCAACGGCATCGGCCACTTCTGGGGCTACCGCAACTTCCAGACCGAGGACGCGAGCACGAACATCGTGCCCATCGCCGCGTGGATCGGCGGCGAGGAGCTGCACAACAACCACCACGCCTTCCCCACCTCCGCCAAGTTCTCGGTGCGCTGGTACGAGTTCGACCTCGGCTGGCTCTACATCCGCGCGCTCTCGGCGCTGGGACTGGCGCGCGCGAAGAAGCTGCCGCCGAAGGTGAAGCTCGACCCCTCGAAGCTCGAGGTGGACGTGCACACCCTGCAGGCCATCGCGACGAACCGCTACGAGGTGCTCGCCAAGTACGCGAAGTCGATGAAGTCGGCGTGGAACGAGGAAGTGGCGCGCCTGCGCGACAAGCAGATCTTCCCCGACAACGCGGCCGCGCGGCGGCTTCGCCTCTGGATCACCCGCGGCACGGCGCAGCTTCCCGCGGAGCGCGAGGCGGTCGCCCTCGCGCTCGCCTCCAGCCCGCGCCTGGCCACCTGGTACGCCATGCGCGAGGAGCTCGCCAAGACCTGGGAGCGCTCCACGCTCTCCACCGAGCAGCTCGTGCAGCAGCTTCGCGACTGGTGCGAGCGCGCGGAGGCGAGCGGCATCGAGGCCCTCGCGGAATTCTCCCAGCGCCTGCGGCGCTACGCCGCGGCCTAGCCGGCCATCGCCGCGCCGGCCGTTTCGCCGCCGGGCGCCACGGCCCTCGTCCTCGGGGCGAGCGGCTACATCGGAAGCCACCTCGTTCCCGCCCTGGCGGCGCGGGGCTGGCGCGTGCGTGCCGCGGCGCGAAACCGGAAGGTGCTCGAGGCGCGCGGCTGGAAGGGCGTGGAGCTCGTGGCCGCCGACGCCCTCGACCCGGCGTCGCTCGCCTCCGCCGTCGCGGGCATCGACGTCGCCTACTACCTCGTGCACTCGATGTCGGCGGGCCGCGACTTCGGCCGCCTCGACCTCGAGGCCGCGACGAACTTCGCGCGGGCCTGCGCCGCCGCGGGCGTGAAGCGGATCGTCTACCTCGGAGGCCTCGTCCCCGAGGACGCGGACTCCGAGCACCTCCTGTCGCGGCGCGACACGGGCGCGCGCCTGCGCGAATTCCCGGTGCCCGTGACGGAGATCCGCGCCGGGATCATCGTCGGGCCGGGTTCCGCCGCGTTCGAGGTGATGCGCGACCTCGTCCTGCACCTGCCCATCATGGTGACGCCGCGCTGGGTGCGGTCGAAGTCTCCGCCCATCGCGCTGGACAACCTCCTGCATTACCTGCTCGAGGCGCCCGCGGTCGCTTCCATGGCCGGCGGGACCTTCGACGCGGCGGGTCCCGAGACGCTGACCTACGAGGCGATGATGCGCGCCATCTGCCGCGTCCTCGGCCGCCGCGAGCCGTGGATCCTGCCCGTGCCCCTCCTCTCCCCGGCGCTTTCCGCGTATTGGCTCAAGTTCGTGACCGCCGTGCCCGCGCCCATCGCCCGCGCCCTCATCGGGGGACTGAAGCACGACTTCGGCGCGGACGCCGCCGCGATCGGGGCGCTCATCCCGCAGCGACTGCTCGGCTTCGAGGAATCGGTGCGGGCGGCGCTCGACGCGGAGGCGCGCCACGCCGTCGCCGCCCGCTGGACGGAGGGCGCCTTCATGTTCCGCGACTATCGCCCGGACCACGCGTACTACGCCAAGCGCGCGGGCGCCGAGGTCCGCACCGCGGCGAGCGCCGAGGCGCTCTGGCGCGTGGTCGCGGCGATCGGGGGCAGGAACCGCTACTACGCCTTCGACTTCCTCTGGACGCTGCGCGAGGTCGCCGACTGGCTCCTCGGTGGCGTGGCGCTCAACCGCGGACGCCGCGACCCCGACGAAGTTCGCGTGGGCGACGTGATCGACTCCTGGCGCGTGGTCGGCGTGGAGCCCGGCCGGCGGCTCACGCTGGCCTTCGGCATGAAGGCGCCCGGCGCCGGCGTGCTGGAGTTCGAGATCGAGGACAGCGCCCCGGGGGAGAGGCGCCTCGCGGTCACCGCCTACTGGCACCCCGCGGGCGCGTGGGGGCTCGCGTACTGGTTCGCCATGCTTCCCGCGCACGCGGTGCTCTTCGACGCGCTCGCCGGCGCGATCGTCACGCGCGCCCGGGAGCAGGACGCGGCACCGAATTCCGGTTCCCCGCGGGGCCTGCCGAAGTAATAGCCCTGCAGGCGATCGCAGTCGAGGCCGCGCAGGATCTCCAGCTGCTCGGCCGACTCGATCCCCTCGGCGGTCACGTGAAGGCCCAGGCCGTGCGCGAGGCCGATGATCGCCTCGACGATCCGCGCGGAGGCGGGGCCGTCGCCGGACGCGAGCGTCGCGACGAACGAGCGGTCGATCTTGAGGCAGTCGAGGGGGAAACGCTGCAGGTAGCTGAGCGACGAGTAGCCCGTCCCGAAGTCGTCGAGCGCGATGCCCACGCCGAGCCGGGAGACCTCGCGCAGCTGCGCCTCGGCCGTGGCCTCCTCGTCGAGGAGGACGCTCTCGGTGATCTCGATCACCAGCCGCCTCGCCTCCACGCCGTGGCGCGCGAGGGAGTCGCGCAGGCGCGTGGCGAGCCCGCCGTCGTGGAACTGCCGCCCGGAAACGTTCACCGACACCACGACGTCGCCGCGGCCCTGCGCCGCCCAGCGCGCCATCTGCCGGCACACCTCCTCGATCACCCAGTCCCCGACGGGCACGATGAGGCCCGTCTCCTCCAGGGCCGCGATGAACTCCCCGGGCCCGACGACCTCGCCGGGCTCCCGCTCCCAGCGCAGCAAGGCCTCGTAGCCGCAGGCGTTCTCGCAGTCCGCGCAATGGATGGGCTGGTAGTGGACGCGGAACTCGCCGTGCTCCAGCGCGCGGCGCAGCCGCAGGTGCAACGCCGCTCGCCGCGCCATCTCCGTGCTGAGCGCGGGCGTGAAGAAGCGGAAGTTGTCCCGTCCCCGATGCTTGGCGTCGGCCATCGCGAGGTCCGCGTGGCGCACGAGCGTCGCCGCGTCGCCCGCGTCGTCGGGAAAGAGGGCGATGCCGCCGCTCATCGTGAGGAAGACCTCGCGGCCGCCGGCGAGGATGGGCTCCTCGAAGCCCGCGCGCAGCTGCTGCGCGAGCCCGAGGAAGTCCTCCGGCCGGTGCCCTCCCTCGGCGATCACCATGAACTCGTCGCCCGAGACCCGCGCGAGCGTGTCCGAGGCGCGGATCCGCCGCAGCATCCGCACGATCGCCTGCACGAGGACCTCGTCTCCCGCGGCGTAGCCCACGGCGTCGTTGACCGACTTGAAGTGGTCCAGGTTCAGGAAGAAGAGGCCCACCTTGCTGCGGGTGCGCTGCGCCCGTTGCACGGACTGCTCCAGCCGGTCGCGGAAGAGGGCGCGGTTGGGCAGGTGCGTGAGCGGGTCGTGGGTGGCGAGGAAGGAGACGTCGCGCTCGGCCCGGCGCAGCGCGCGAAGGGGCAGCAGGTGCAGTCCCGCGAAGATCAGGATCCCCGCGGCCAGGCTCGCCACGGCGACCTCGAGCGTCCTCGCGACGAGCGGCTCGAGGGAGGCCTCGATCGCGAAGTAGCCGACCACGCCTTGCGGACCCCGCAGGGCGCGCTCCTCGCGCAGGCGCAGGGGGAATTGCGTCCCGCCGGGCCCCCACTGGGCGAGGACCGCGCGGTCGGCGGACAGCACCTCCCGGCGAAGCGCCTCGAAGGCAACGCCTTCGCGCCGCGGCTCGCCCTTCACGAAGGGCTCGAGCCGCTTCGCGTCCACGCCGGCGCCCGGGGCGGCGTCCGCGAAGAGGGGACTTGCGAGTTCGGCGACGAGGTCGGCCTCCACGGCGAGCATCGAGCCGATGAAGCGGTCGTAGATCAGGGCGTAGCCCGCCGGCGGCACCACCGCGACCGCGGCGGCGAAGAGGGCGGCGATGAGCGTGAGGCGCCCCGAGATCCGCAGCGGGTGCCGGAGCGCCGAGTCGAGGATCATCGCGGCGGCCTCCCGCGCCACGCGGCGGCGAACGGGGACACCCGGGACCTGCCCGAGGGGAGGTCGGGAATGGCGGTTATGGTCATCTTTTTTTCTGAACTTCCCGTATCCGGTGCGCGGCGGCGGGATCACTGCCCGGTCCATTCTCCCCAAGGGTCGCGCCGGATTCCTGCCCTCGATCAAGTACGCGGCGATTTTCCGGCCCCGGAAACGCGAAACCCCGCCGAGGCGGGGTTTCGGGAGGACGCGCAGGAGCCGCCGGACGCTACTTGAGCTTCGTTTCCTTGTAGGTCACGTGCTTGCGGGCCTTGGGGTCGTATTTCATGATCTCGAGCTTCTCCGGCTTGGTCTTCTTGTTCTTGGTCGTCGTGTAGAAGTGGCCCGTCCCGGCGCTCGATTCCAGCTTGATCTTTTCACGCATGCCCGTCTCTCCTTCAGACCGCTTCGCCGCGCGCGCGCAGCTCGGCGAGCACCACGTCGATGCCCTTCTTGTCGATCAGGCGCAGGCCCGCGTTCGTGAGCCGCAGCTTCACGTAGCGGTTCTCGCTTTCGACCCAGAGGCGGCGGTACTGCAGGTTGGGCAGGTAGCGGCGCTTGGTCTTGTTGTTGGCGTGGGAAACGTGGTTGCCCACGATCGGACCCTTGCCGGTGACTTGGCAGACGCGAGACATGTGACTTCTCCAGTTCTTCGCCCCGAAGAGCCGGGGCGGAAAGCCGCAAATTATAGCCCGGCGGGGCATGCCCCTTCAAGCTGATTCCATTGGACTTTTCCCGTCTCAGAGGAGCCCGCGCTCGGCGAAGGACAAGCAGGCGCCGGGAGCCACGATGAAGTGGTCGAGGACTTTCACGTCGACCAGCGCGAGGGATTCCGCCAGGCTGCGCGTAAGTGCCTGATCCTGAACGGAAGGTTCGGCGACCCCCGAGGGATGATTGTGGGCGAGGATGACCCCCGCCGCGTTGTGGGCTAGTGCTTGCTTCACCACTTCCCTCGGATAGACGCTGGTCTGCGTGAGGGTCCCGCGGAACAGCTCCTCCGCGGCGATGACGCGGTTCTGGGCGTCGAGGAAGACGGCCCAGAAGACCTCGTGGCCGAGGTGCTGCATGCGCAGGCGCAGGTAGCCGCGCACCGCCGCCGGGGAGGCGAGGCTGTCCCGGGCCTGCATTTCCTCGGCGAGGGATCGCCGCGCGAGCTCCATCGCCGCGGCGAGCTGCGCCGCACGCACCGGGCCCACGCCCCGGACCGCGGCCACCTCCGGCGCGGGCGCGGCGAGAAGCCGCGACAGGCTCGCGAACCGCGCGAGGAGGTCGGCCGCGAGGGCGCGGGCGGACCGGCCTGCCGCGCCGGTCCGCAGGACGAACGCGACGAGCTCGGCGTCGCTCAGGCCGACGGCATCGGGGGCGGGATGGCGTTTCGATGCCCGCGCGGCGGCGGGCCATGGGGCGTGGGCCATGGGCGTGGACTCTCTCTCTAGTAGAATGCCCCGATGGACGAATCGGGAAAGCGCCGCGTTCTGCTGGGCGTGACGGGAGGCATCGCGGCCTACAAGGCCGCGGAACTCGCGCGGGCGCTCCTCCGCAATAACGTCGAGGTGCAGGTCGCGATGACAGCGGCCGGCACGAAGTTCGTGACGCCCGCGACCTTCCAGGCGCTCACGGGCAAGCCGGTGGTCACGGACCTGTGGGACGCGAGCTTCCCGAACGCCATGGCCCACATCGAGCTCTCGCGCGGGGCCGACGCGATCGTGATCGCGCCCGCGAGCGCGGACTTCCTCGCGAAGCTCGCCCACGGCCTCGCCGACGATCTCCTGTCCGCCGCCTGCCTCGCGCGCGACTGCCCCCTGCTCGTGGCCCCCGCGATGAACCGCGAGATGTGGGACAACCCGGCCACGCAGAGAAACGTGAACCTGCTGCGCTCGGACGGCGTCGCCTTCCTCGGGCCCACGACGGGAGACCAGGCCTGCGGGGAAAACGGCATGGGGCGGCTCCTCGAGCCCGAGGAGCTCCTGCAGTCGATCCTCGCCTTCCTCTCGCCCAAGCGCCTGGCGGGCCGGCGCGTGCTCGTCACCGCGGGCCCGACCTTCGAGGCGCTCGACACGGTCCGCGGCTTCACCAACCAGAGCTCGGGCCGGATGGGCTACGCGATCGCCGAGGCCGCGGCCGCGGCCGGCGCCGACGTGACCCTCGTCTCCGGGCCCACGCAGCTCTCGCCGCCCGCGAACGCGCACTTCGTCTACGTGACCAGCGCCGCGGAGATGCTCAACGCGGTGAACGCTCACGCGGCCTCCGCGGACTTCTTCTTCAGCGTCGCCGCGGTGGCGGACTACACGCCTGTCGCGCCGGCGAGCCGCAAGCTCAAGAAGTCGGGCGAGCCGCTCGAGATCCGCATGAAGCCCACGGTCGACATCCTCGCGCAGGTGGCGCGGATGCCCGGCGGACCCTTCTGCGTCGGCTTCGCCGCCGAGAGCGAGAACCTCGCCGAGTACGCCCAGGCCAAGCGCAAGGGCAAGAACCTCCCGATGATCGTGGCGAACCTCGTGCAGCACGCCGTCGGGCGCGAGGAGAACGAGGTCACGATCTACGACGACGCCGGGGCCCACCCGCTCGCCCGGGCGCCGAAGTCGCGCATCGCGAACGCGATCCTCGCGCACGCGATCGCGCTCTTCGAGGCGCGGCACGGCGGCGCTTCCGTCACGCCGATCAAGCAGGCTTCCTGAGATTCCCGCCTACCCTCCCCGCCGCCCGCCGGCGAAGCGATGCTTTTGGAACCCCCGATGAACGCAGGCCCCGCCCGATGAAGAAACTCGACGTGAAGATCCTCGACGAGCGCATGCGCTCGCAGCTGCCCGCCTACGCCACGGCGGGCTCCGCCGGCCTCGACCTGCGCGCCTGCCTCGACGAGCCGCTCACGCTGCGCGCGGGCGACTCCGCCCTCGTGCCCACGGGGCTCGCCATCCACGTCGCCGATCCCGGCCACGCCGCGGTGATCATTCCCCGCTCCGGACTCGGCCACAAGCACGGCATCGTGCTCGGCAACCTCGTGGGGCTCATCGACTCCGACTACCAGGGGCAGGTGTTCGTCTCGTGCTGGAACCGCGGCCGCGACGCGTTCGTCGTGAACCCGATGGAGCGCATCGCCCAGCTCGTCGTGATCCCCGTGCTGCAGGTCGAGCTCAACATCGTGGAGGACTTCACGCAGAGCACGCGCGGCGAAGGCGGCTTCGGCTCCACGGGGAAGCACTGACGCCCATGCACGGCATCGTCCTCTTCGCCCACGGCGCCCGCGACCCCGCGTGGTCGAAGCCCTTCGAGGCCATCCGCGACATCGTGCGCGCGCGCCGGCCGGAGTTCCCGGTGGAGCTCGCCTTCCTGGAGATCATGAGCCCGAACCTCGAGGACGCCGTCCGGACGCTCGCCGGCAAGGGCGTGGCGGCGATCACGATCTTCCCGCTCTTCATGGCGCCCGGCGGGCACATCCGCAACGACCTGCCGCGGATCGTGGAGGACCTTCGCGCGGCGCATGCGGGGCTGCCGATCGCGGTCCAGTCGGCGGTGGGCGAAGTGCCGGAGATCCTCGAGGCGATCGCCGCCTGGGTCCTCGCCGGGGTCGACTAGCTCACTTGCGGGCGCACATCGAGAGGCCGTCGTTCCAGCCCATGCGGTAGCGCGGGTCGGAGGCGAAGCGCTTCGCGTCCTTGCGGCCGAATTCCGACTGCTTCGCGGTCTCGCAGCCGTCGATGTAGCCGTCGCGCACCGCCGGCGGGTAGCCGGCGAGGTTGTAGGCCGGCCGCGGCGCCTTCGCGCGGCGCGCCTGCGCCTCCTGGGGCGTCTCCTCCACCGGCGCCGGGGGCTGGACGAGCGCGCAGGACGCGAGGAACAGGCTGAAGGCCAGGGTCGCCGGTCGGCGCGTCGGGTGTCTCATGCGTTAAGCTGCCTGCGCCGAATCGTCAGGAGGTGTTTTCTGGAGGCCATTCTACCCGCGGGTCCTTCCCGCGCCACCGCATGGCGGGGATCCGCCTTCGCCTCCCTTGCCGCCGCTTTCCTCGCCGCCGCGCTCCCCCTCGCGCCCGCGCGCGCCGAGGCGCCGCCGCGCGTCGTTTCCGTCCGCGTCGCCGGCCACGCGCTGCGCGTCGAGGTCGCGGCCACCCCGGAAGACCGCGCCCGCGGCCTCATGTTCCGCGAAAAGCTCGGCGCGAACGAGGGCATGCTCTTCGTCTTCGAGGACCCCGGCTACCACGCGATGTGGATGAAGAACACGCCGCTCGCCCTCTCCGTCGCCTTCGTGGACGGCGACGGGCGCATCCTCAACATCGCGGACATGGAGCCCGGCACGCTGGACCCGCACGCCGCGGCGGGCCCCGCGCGCTACGCGATCGAGACGAACAAGGGCTGGTTCGCCGCGCGCAAGGTCAAGGCGGGCGACAGGGTCACCGGGCTGCCCGCCCCGCCGCGCTGACGGCGCGCGCGGTTTCAGCCGCCGAAGACGGCCGTGCGGAAGATGCCGCCCGAGGCCGACATGAAGAAGAGCATCGGCATCGACAGCACGACGTTCAGCCGCGAGGCGAGGAAGGTGACCCGCCGCGCGCGCGCCTTCTCGTCCTCCGAGGCGGGCGCGAGGCCGAGGATCTTCCTCTGGTTGGGCCAGATGATCGCCCACACGTTGAAGAACATGATCGTGCCGAGCCAGGCGCCGACGCCGATCGGCACGTAGGCGCGCTCCTTGAAGAGGAAGGCCTCGTCGATCTTGTCGCCCAGGAGCCACGCGCCCGCGAGCCAGGTCACGACCGCGGCCCAGCGGAAGTAGAAGAGCGCGCGCGGCGCGACGTGCTTCGCGATGCCGGCCGCGGTGCCGTCGGCCTGCGCGTCCTTCATCGCGGCCGCCTGCACGAAGTTGAAGTAGTAGAGCAGGCCCACCCACATCACCCCGGCCAGGATGTGCACCCAGCGGCCGATTCCGTAATGGACGAATTCCATGCTCACGCTCCCATCACCATGCGCACGAGGTAGTACAGGAGGGCCGTGAGCGCCGCGCCGCAGAGCACGGTGCCGAGCAGCGAATCGAGGGGGTTCTTCATGCCGGGCTCCGCTGCGCGCGAAAGGCGCGGAAAGTGGCGCATTCTAGCACGCGGCTCGCGGGACGAGGCGCCCCCGAGCCCTGAATAGTCCAATGAAAATAAGCAGTTACAACTTGCCTTAGGCGGCGAGGCGCCCGGCCTGGAGGGCGACGATCGCCTTGGCCTGGGTGAAGTCCGGGGCGGCCCCCGCGGCGTGCACGCAGGCGGCTGCGAGGTTCACCAGCGGCGGTGGCGCGGGCGCCCGGCGCTCGACGATGGCTCGCATCCAGGGCAGGAGGTCCCTTGCCTCCGGCGGGCCCGCGCCCGCGGCGCGATCCGAGGGATCGGCCTCGAACAACACGCTCTGCGCGCCGCCCGAGATGCGCGAGATGCGCGGCCGGAACTCGAGATTGCACGCCCGCGTCGCGGCGGGCCAGGCGAGGAGCAGCGCCTCTCCCCCCGTGGACGGGAGGAAGCCCTCCAGTCGCGCGCTCGCCGTGCCCGGCACCCACATCGCCAGGCGCACGGCGCCTGCCGCGCCGGGATCGAGCGCCTGCGCCGCGAGGTGCGCCGCGTTCGTCGTGCCCAGCCGCGAGCGCAGCGCGAGGAGGTCGCCGAGCGCCGGGGAGAGGAGCTGCGCGGGAAGGAAGGCGATGCCCGCGGAGCGCAGGCCGTGTTCGGCTTCGGCGAGCGTCGCGCTGGGCATCACGCCCATCTCGCGCAGCAGCGCCGGTCCCGACGGGGCCTCGGGCGCGTCGAGCGGCCCGTGGAGCGCGACCGGCACGTCGAAGCGCCGCAGGAAGAGCGCGAGCAGCACGCAGAACGCCGCCTCCCCGGCAACGAGCCCGTGGAGCGGGATCGCCACGGGGCGACGCGGCAAGGGCGCCGCGAACTTCGCCTGGCGAGCGGCCAGCGCGCGATGCAGTCCGAGGAGCTCGCCCGGCGTCTCGCCCGCGATCGCGAGCGAAGCGAGGAGCGCGCCCAGCTCGACTTCCGGCAGGGCCCCGTCGAGCACGGCGCCCCACAGGGCGAAGGCCTCGTCCTCCTCGAGCGGGGCGCAGCCTTCGACCCGCGCGCTCGCGCGCCTCGAGAGACGGCGGAGGAGATGCGGGATCGAGAGCATGGACGGGACTCCTGCGGTTGTGCGCGATTGCCCGACAGGCGTTAGCACGACGCGTGCCACCGGGCCCGCGGCGCGGATTCCGGCGCGCCCGGCGGGGGTCCCGCACCGAGCGGGTGCAATGCTGCGGCGCATCAAGCCCATTCGGGGGCGGCCTTACAATGCGGGGCATGACCGACGCGCCCCACGCACCGCCCTACGCGGGACTCACCCCCGACGTCGTCCTCGATGCGGTCGAAAGCGCCGGCTTCCTCGCCGACGGCCGCCAGCTCGCGCTCAACAGCTACGAGAACCGCGTCTACCAGGTCGGGCTCGAGGAGGGCGGCGGCGGGCCCCTGGGCGAGGCGCGCTTCCTCGTCGCGAAGTTCTACCGCCCCGCGCGCTGGACCGACGCGCAGATCCTCGAGGAGCACCGCTTCGCGCGGGAGCTGGCCGACCGGGAGATCCCCGTGGTGGCGGCGCTGGAGATCGGCGGCACGACGCTCAACCACCACGCGGGCTTCCGATTCTCGCTCTACCCGCGCCGGGGCGGGCGCGCGCCGGAGCTCGAGGATCCCGTCACCCTCGAGTGGCTCGGGCGGTTCATCGGGCGAATCCACGGCGTGGGGGCCGTGAAGCCCTTCGAGGAGCGTCCCGCGCTGGATGTCCGTTCCTTCGGCATCGACTCGCGCGACTGGCTCCTCGCGAACGGCTTCATCCCGCCGGATCTCCTCGACGCGTGGTCTGGCGCGGCGGCGCTCGCGATCGAGGGCGCCGAGCGCGCCTTCGAGCGCGGCGCCTCGGTCGCGCGCATCCGCCTGCACGGCGACTGCCACGCGGGAAACGTGCTGTGGACCCCGGGCGGGCCGCACTTCGTGGACTTCGACGACGCGCGCACCGGCCCGGCGGTGCAGGACCTGTGGATGCTGCTCTCCGGCGACCGCGCCTCGATGTCGGCGCAGCTTCGCCACGTGCTGCGCGGCTACGAGGACTTCGCGGACTTCGACGACCGCGAGCTCGCGCTGGTGGAGGCGCTGCGGACGCTGCGGCTGCTGCACTACTGCGCGTGGCTCGCGCGGCGCTGGGGCGACCCCGCCTTCCCGATGGCCTTCCCGTGGTTCAACACGCACAAGTACTGGCAGGACCGCGTGCTCGAGCTGAAGGAGCAGGTCGCGGCGATGCAGGAGCCGCCGCTCGTTCCCGCGCGCTAGCCCTCAGCGCTCGCGCCGGCGCGACTGCCCCTCGGCCTGCGCGAGAAGCCAGCGCCGGAAGGTGCTCGCCACGGGGTGGTCCGCGAGCGCCGCGGGCGTGACGAGGTAGTAGGCGAAGCGCGTCGGCACCGCGCGTTCGATGGGCACGACGAGGCGGCCCTCCTCGATGTCGGAGTCGACCAGCGGGCGCAGCGCGAGCGCCACGCCGAGCCCGTCGATCGCCGCCTCGTGCACGAGGGAGGCGTTGGAGAAGCGCGGGCCGCGCGTCCCGTCCACGCCCTTCGCGCCGGCGATCTCGAGCCACTCCTCCCAGCCCGGCCGCTCCTCGTCCCCCGGGGACGAGTCGTCGTGGATCAGGGTGTGCAGGCGCAGGTCCGCGGGCTTGTGCAGCGGCGGCCCGCGCCCGAGCAGCTTCGGGCTGCACACCGGCACGTAGGAGGGGCGGAAGAGGAGGTCCACCTGGAGCCCGGGGTAGTCGCCCATGCCGTAGCGCACCGCGACCTGCGCCTCGGAATCCACGCGGCCCGGGTCGAGGCTCGTCTCCTCGTCGGGATTGTCGATGGCGCGCAGCGTGCCGATGATGCGCAGGTCGAAATGCGGGTACGTCGTGGTGAAGGAGCGCAGCCGCGGCATGAGCCAACGGGCGGCGAAGTTGGGGGGCGCGGCGACCGCGATCCGCCCGCGCTCCTCGGCGCGGCGCGCGCTCGCGAGCCCGGCGGCGAAGCAATCGAAGCCCTCGCGAAGCTTGGGCAGCATCGCCTCCGCGGCGGGCGTGAGCTCGATCGCGCGGGTGAGCCGCCGGAAGAGCTCCACGCCCAGGTACTCCTCGAGGGACTTCACCTGCTGCGAGATCGCCGCGGGCGTGACGAAGAGTTCCTCCGCGGCGCGCTTGAAGCTGCGGTGCCGCGCGGCCGCTTCGAAGGCGCGCAAGGCATTGAGGGGAGGCAGGCGGTCGCTCATGGCGGCTATAGATTAGCTTATCTAACTCATGGCGCAAGAACTATTCGTTTGTTGCGCTGCACAACCGACACTATATTCATCCCCGTGGACCCCCGATAGCGCCCGTCGGGTGCCGGCGGTCCCGACTCGATACCGAAGGACCGCAATGGAAAAGTACGACAGCATCCAGGAACACATCCGCCTCGCCGAGCTGCAGCGCAGCGTCTACCTCGCCGAACTGATCGCCGAAGGCTCCCACTCGGCGTGGAACGGCCTGAAGCGCGCCGCCGACGCCCTCCTCAGCGTGTCCCGCGCGAAGACGCGCAACAACGTCTTCACCTTCGACGCCTGACCTTTCCGTCCCGGGGTGCGTCCCCGGGATCGCGATCGCGGCGGCGGGGCCCGCCGCCGGCGCGGGGTAACATGCGGGTTTCGCCGTCCCGAACCGCATGAGTGCCGCCCCGCTACCCACGTTGTCGCTGCTCGAGACCCGCGTCCTCGGCGTCCTCGTCGAGAAGCAGCACACCGTTCCCGACACCTACCCGCTCACGCTGAACGCGCTGGTCGCGGGCTGCAACCAGAAGACGAGCCGCCATCCCGTCCTCGAGGCGAGCGACGCGGAGGTCCAGGCCGCGCTCGACCACCTGAAGGGCCTGTCCCTCGTCGTCGAGTCGAGCGGCGGGCGCGTCATGCGCTACGCGCACAACGCGGGTCGCGTCCTGGGGCTGCCGCCGCAGTCGGTGGCCCTCCTCGCGGCGCTCTTCCTTCGCGGTCCGCAGACGCCGGGCGAGCTTCGCCTCGCCACCGAGCGGCTGCACCGCTTCGGGGACCTGTCCGCCGTCCAGGCCTTCCTCGACGAGCTCTCGGCGCTGCCCACGGGCGCCCTCGTGCGCGAACTCCCCCGGGCTCCGGGCGCCCGCGAGACGCGCTGGGCGCACCTGCTTTCGGGCGAAGTGGCGGCGGAGCCCGCGCCAGCCGCGGCGCCGGGAACGGCGGACGCGGTGACCGTGGGCGAGATCGCCGCGCTCAAGGCGAACGTGGACCGGCTCGAGGGCGAGGTCGCCGGCCTTCGCGAAACGGTGGAACGGCTGCGCCGTTCGCTGGGCGAGTGAGCGGCGCCGCCGCCAGGGAGAGCCGGACATGCTCGTGAACTGCGTGGCCTACCAGGAAGGCCGGAAGCTCGCCGACATCCCCGCCGCCGACATCAGCGAGTTCGTGAAGCGGCCCGAGTGCTTCGTGTGGGTGGCCCTCAAGGATCCCGGCACGGAGGAGCTCGCGCAGATGAAGGAGGAGTTCGACCTGCACGAGCTCGCGGTCGAGGACGCCCGCAAGGGGCACCAGCGCCCCAAGCTCGAGGAGTACGGCGACACGCTCTTCGCCGTCCTGCACAGCCTGGAGATGCACGGGCCGGAGCTGCGCGTGGCCGAGATCGACCTCTTCGCCGGCCCCAATTTCATCCTCTCGATCCGGCAGGGCACCGAGCAGGGCTTTTCCGCCGTGCGCGCCCGCACCGAGCGCGAGCCGGAGCTCCTGCGCCACGGCTCGGGCTTCGTCTTCTACGCGCTCATCGACGCGGTCGTCGACCGCTACTTCCCCGTCGTGGACGCGCTCGAGGTGGAGCTGGAGGCGCTGGAGGGCCGCATCTTCGCCGGGGGCTCGCCGCGCGCGAACCTCGAGGCGCTCTACGACCTGAAGCAGAAGCTCATGACGGTGAAGCACGCGGTGGACCCGCTCACCGAGGCGGTGGGCAAGCTCCACGGCGGGCGCGTCCCGCACGTGTGCCAAGGCACGCAGGAATACTTCCGCGACGTGTACGACCACCTCCTGCGCCTGGGGCAGAACATCGACCGGCTGCGCGACACCGTGACCACCGCGATGTCGGTGAACGTGGCCATGATCTCGCTCGCGGAGGGCGAGGTGACCAAGCGCCTGGCGGCCTACGCCGCGCTCGTCGCCGTGCCGACCATGATCGCGGGCATCTACGGCATGAACTTCCGCCACATCCCCGAGCTCGACTGGGCCTACGGCTACCCGCTCGCCATCGCGGCGATGGTCGCGATCGACGCCTGGCTCTTCACCCGCTTCCGCAAGGCCCGCTGGCTCTGAGGCAACCCCATGGCGAAACCCAACCTGCTGCTCGTTCCCGGACTCCTGTGCGACCAGCGCCTCTGGCAGGCGCAGGTGGAGGGCCTGCGCCACACCGCGGAGTGCAAGGTGGCCGACGTGGCGGGCGCCGACACCGTCGCGGCGATGGCCACGGCCGCGATCGCGAGGATGCCCCCCGGGCCCTTCGCGGTGGCGGGCCTGTCCATGGGCGGCTACGTGGCGCTCGAGGTCCAGCGGCAGGCCGCTGCCCGCGTGATCGGGCTCGCGCTCCTGGACACCAGCGCGCGTCCCGACTCGGACCAGGCCACCGCCGACCGCCGGCGCATGATGGCGATGGCCGGGACGGATTTCGAGCGCGTGGTGAACGCGCTGCTCCCGAAGCTCCTGCACCCGGCGCACCTGCGCAACGCCGCCCTCGTGGCGACCGTGAAGGCGATGGCGGCCGCCACCGGCAAGGACGCCTACCTGCGCCAGCAGGAGGCGATCATCGGGCGCCCCGACAGCCGGCCCGGCCTCGCGAAGATCCGCTGCCCTGCGCTCGTGCTGTGCGGCCGCGAGGACGCCCTCACGCCGCTCGCGCTGCACCAGGAGATGGCGAACGCGATCGCGGGCTCGCGCCTCGTGATCGCCGACACGTGCGGCCACCTCTCCCCGCTCGAGCAGCCGCAGCTCGTCACGATGAACCTCGTGCACTGGATCTCGGGCCTCGCCCGCTGAGCTACTCCACCTCGCGCCAGCCGGGAACGAGCGGGAAGTAGAGGCCCAGGCGCGCGCGCCCGCCGCGGGCGCGCCGGTAGCGCAGGAGCTGCGCGGCATAGCGCTCGCGTTCGCGGTCGAGGAATTCCCCGGGGCTCGCGCCCTGGTGGCGGCCGGTCTTGTAGTCGACGACCCAGGGCTCGCCGTCGCGGTCCGTGAAGACGCGGTCCATCACCACGAGGCGCACGCGGCCGTCCTCCAGGAAACCCATGCGGACCTCGTTCGCGGCCTGCGCGTGCGCCGCGAGGACCCAGCGGCCGCGCTCGTCGGTGATCGCCGAGGCGAGCGCGTCCAGCACGAGGCCCGCCGCTTCCGCGCGGCCCTCGCGCGGCACGCCGCGGCGCTCGAGCTCGCCTTCCACGCGGCCGCGAAGCCCGTGCACGCGCGCGACGTCCCACGCCGCGAGGCCGTCGTCCGCGATCCGCTGCAGCCACCGGTGCGCGACGGTGCCCACGTGCCGGAGCGTCTCCCCCGCCCAGCTGAACTCGACCGCCTCGCGCGCCTCGCGGAGCTCGGCGGGCATCGCGAAGACGGGATCGTCCACGGTGACGCCGAGCGCCTCGGGGCGGATCCAGTACAGGTCCGGCGCGGCGCGGGCGGGTTCGCCGGGCGCGGGCGCCGGCGCTTCTTCCGCGTCGCGGACGGCGTGCGGCTTCGCGACTTCCCAGGCCTTGCCGAGGAGCGAGCGCGCGGAGGGTGGGCGCAGCGTCCCCTTCCTCGCGTCCAGGCCCACCCGCCCGAGGAGGTGCAGGCGGTGCTCCGCGCGCGTGGCCGCGACGTAGAGCAGCCGCTCGACCTCGTGCGACTCCTCGCGCGCGTCGAGCGCCTTCAGGTAGTCGTGGGCGGGCTCGTCCGCCTGCCCCGCCTCCTTCACCGGCGCCATGAGCAGCGCGCCGTCGCTCCTCGCCTTCCAGCGGAAGAGCGGCGTGTCGCCCGCGCGGGGCGCGCGATCGAGGCCGGGCACGATCACCGTGGAGAACTGCAGGCCCTTCGCCTTGTGGATCGTCATCACCTGCAGCTCGTCGGGCGCCCCCAGGTCCGGGGCGCCGAAGAGGTCCTCGAGGTGTTCCTCGAGCCGCGCGCTGTCGGGCAGGTCGCCCGCCGCGTCGATCGCGTCGAGGCGGTCGAGGAAGGTCTCCGCGTCCTCGAGCTCGGCCTCGGCCGCGAGGCACGCGGGGCCGCCGAGCGCGAGCCAGGCACCCTCCACGCGCTCGCGCAGCGTGCCGCGCAGGCGCTGCGCGAGGGCCTCGGCCAGGATCGCCGCCACGCGCGCGAGGCGCGCGCGCGCGCCCGGCTCGACGGCCGCCATCCGCTCCCCGTCCGCCAGGAGCTCCGGGAGCGTTCGCGCGTCGTCACCGGCGAGCGCGAGGAGATCGCCGAGCGCGAGCCCGCACCACGGCGCGCGCAGCACGGCGAGCCAGGCGGCGCGGTCGGCGGGATGGGCGAGCGCGCGGGTGAGCGCCACGAGGTCGCGGATGCCCTGCCGCTCGGCCAGGGGCTCGATGTCCACGGCGCGCAGGCGAAGCCCCGCCTCGCGGAGCGCGGGGACGATCGCGTCCAGGTGCGAGCGGTTGCGCACCAGGACCGCGACCTTGCCGTCCGGCCGCTCGCGCCGGGCCGCCTGCACGAGGGCCACCACGGTGCGGGCCTCCTCGGCGCGCGCGCGCTCGCGATCCTCCCCGACGAAGAGGTGCCAGCGCACGGCCTCGCCCGCGAGTGCCTCGTGGAAGGCCGACGAGCGCGCGTAGCTCACCGCGCCCTCGCTCTCGTCGTCGCGCGCCGGGAGGATGGCCGCGAAAGACGCGTTCACCCAGCCGACGATCCCCTCCTGGGAGCGGAAGTTCGTCGCGAGGCGCAGCGGGACGAGGCCCACGCGGGGCAGCCCCTCGCGCCAGGCGCGCAGGAAGAGGCCCACGTCCGCCTCGCGGAAGCGGTAGATCGACTGCATGGGGTCGCCCACCGCGAAGACCGTGCGGCCGTCGTCCGGGCTCCATCCCGCCGTGAGCGCGGCGAGCAGGCGCCACTGGCTGCGCGAGGTGTCCTGGAACTCGTCCACCAGCACGTGCGAGAGACGCTCGTCGAGGGCGAGCAGGAGATCCGTCGGCGCCGATTCGTCCCCCAGCGCCTGCACCGCGCCCGCGGCGATCTGCGCGTGGTCGACCTCCCCGCGCTCGGCGAACACGACGAGCAGCTGCGCCGCCGCCAGCGGCAGCACGCTGATGACCGAGGCGAGGGCCTCCCACTGCGCGTCGGCGAATCTCGCGGGCGGGAGGATCGCGAGGTCGGCGAGCGCCTGCCGCAGACCCGGCACGGCGCGAAGCGTCTCCACGAGCGCCGCGTACTCCTTCTTCGCGTCCTCGCGCCCGCCTTCCTTCTTCGCCGGAAAGCCCTGCGCCTTGTTGGGCGCGACGCGCCACTCGCCATCGCTCTTCACGAGGAGCGACCCCAGCGCCTGCCACGCGGCGCTTCCGTCTTCCGTCGCGGAAGGCAGGCCGGCGAGGCCCGCGCAACCGCGCAGCGCCGACTCCGTTCCGGCGCGCTCGAGGTTCGCGGCCGCCTCGTCCACCAGGCAAAGGAGCGCGGGCACCGCAGCGGCGGGAAAGAGTTCCCGGGAACGCGCCATGGCGCGCTCGCGCTCGGCGCGGAACGCGCCCTCGAGGGCCCCGCGCTCGAGGCGGCCGCTCCAGTCGCGGCCCAGCCACTGGTCGCGCCGCGCGAGCATGCCGGCGATGAGCTGCGCGGCCTTGCCCTGGTCGCCGTCCAGGTGCGCGAGCAGGCGCCCGATCGCCTCCGCATCGCTTCCGCCGTCCTCGAGCGCGGCGAGCGTGCGCACGGCCGCCTCGTGGAAGAGCTCGCGCGCGTCCTCCACCAGCCCGGGCTGCCACCCGAGCCTCGCGAGCACGGGCATCTGCCGGGTGAGGGAGGCGTTGAACGAGTCGATGGTCTGGATGCGGATCCGGGCGGTGTTCTCGAGGAGCCGCCAGCCCCGCTCCGCGTCCCGCGCGAGGGCCTCGCGCGCGAGCTCCCGCGTGCGGCGCTCGTTCTCCCGCTCTCCCGCCGGCGCCTCGCCCGCGGCGGCGTGCAGCGCCTCGAGCACGCGCCGCTTCATCTCGCCCGCGGCCTTGCGCGTGAAGGTGATGGCGAGGATCTCCTCGGGCCGGCGCACGGTGGCGAGCAGCCGCAGGTAGCGCTGGATGAGGAGCCCCGTCTTCCCGGCGCCGGCGGGCGCCTGGACGATGAACGAGCGGCGCGGATCGAGGGCCTCCTCGCGCTCCCGGGCGTCGGCGACGGCGCGCGGCCCGGTCACGGCTCGTCTCCCGCGCCGCCTTCCGGCTCGTCGTCGTCGCCGGCCGCGCCGCCGGCCCTTTCGCTCACGCGGCAGAGCGGACCGAGCTCGCAATGCCGGCACGAGGCGAATCGCTTCTTGGGATCGACCGGCGCCTCGCCGGCCGCGAACGCCTCGGCGAGCCGCGCCGTGGCGGCGCGCCAGCCGTCGAGCAGCTCGCCCCACGAGGCGTGGAGCTTGCCGCCGCTGCGGTGCGCATCCACCGTGCCCACGCCGGGGAGCAGGCCTTCCTCGCGCGCGAGCCCGAGGAAGCCGAGCCTCCCCTTGCGCAGGCAGGCGAAGGCGACCGCGCGGACCTCCTCCCCGGCGGCGAGCGCGTAGAGGGGCAGCTGCGGGTCGTCGGGCCGCTCGCCCAGCCAGCTGCCCACGCCCGGGGTGCCCGTCTTGTAGTCGATCACCGCGAGACCGCCCGCCTCCAGCCGGTCGACGCGGTCCACGCGCCCGCGCAGGACGAGGCCGGCGACCTCGATCGCCACCTCGTCCTCGCGCTGGACGACGGCGAAGGGCGCGCGCGCGCGGTCGATCCCGAGCCACTCGAGGGCGGACCGCGCGAGGCGTTCCTGTTCCAGCTTCGCGAAGCGGCCCTCGAGCCGGCCGGGCCGCTCGGCGCGAAACCGCGCCAGCGCGGCGTGCGCCGCGGCCGCCGCGAGCGCGGCGAGCTCGCCGGCGGGCATGGCGACGAGCGCCGCGTGAGTGCCGAGCTCGCGCCACAAGCGCGCCATGACGAGGTGCAGCAACTGTCCCCGTTCCGAGGCATCGATGCCCGGCTCCACCTTGTCGAGGGCCTCGGCGCGCAGCCGGTGCCTCGCGAAGGCGCGGAAGGGGCAGGCGGCCTGGTCCGCGAGGAGCGCGGTGCCGCCGCGCGCGGCGCCCGGGCCGACCGGCGGCGCGCGGCGATCCTCGCGCTGCTCCCGGGCCCCGGCGCCGCGTCCCGCGGCGAAGAGTGCCTCGCGCATTCCCGGGTAGGCGGGCAAGGCGAGCGAATCGGCCCCGACCCTCCGGAACCGCGCGACGAGCGGGCTGGCGGCGAGCGCGCGCTCCTCGTCCACCAGGCCGTGGGAGAACACGACCTCCGCCGCCGCGCCCGCCCACGATTCGGTGATGCGCCTGTCGAGTTCGAGCGAGGCCTCCGCGGAGGCCTGCGGAATGCCCGCCTTCTTCTGCAGCCCCACCGGCAGGAAGGGACTGGGCCGCGGCGATTGCGGCCACGCGTCGTCCGTGAGCCCGGTGACCCAGAGCGCGTCGAAGTCGAGGCCGACCGATTCCAGCATCCCGAGCACCTGCACCGGCGCCTCCCCGGACTCGGCCTGGAAGATCGTGTCGGCGCAGGCCTGGCGCAGGTGCCGGCGCGCCGCCTGCGCGGTGAGCGTGCCCGCGACCGCGCCGAGCGCGCCCAGGCGCGCGAGCGTCTCGTGCCACTTGAGGAGCGCCTGGTGCTCGGTCGAGTCGAGGCCCCGCTCGCCCGGGAAGCCGGCGGCCGCGAGGCACGCGGCGAAATGCGTGGCCCAGGCCGACGGCGCCGCCGACCGGCCGGGGGGCCGCAACGCCGCCGCGGCCCGCAGCCGCGACTCGAGGTGGCGGCAGGGCGGAGGGCGCCTTCCGGGACCCTCGGCAAGGGCGTTCGCGACCAGCGCGCGCAGCGTCTCGAGGCTCGCCAGGGGCGGCGCGACCCGGCGAAGCGCCGCATCGAGGCGCGCGCGCGCGGCGAGCTCCGCCTCGCCCTCGCCGAGGAACGGCGAGCGCAACACGCGGCTCGCGCGCTCGAAGGCGACGGGTTCCCCGGCGAGATCGAGGAAGCCGAGGGCGAAATCGACGAGCGGGTGCTCCGCGAGCGCCCTGCCCAGCGACAGGTTGAAGAGCGGGCCGCCGCTCGTGCGGCCCGAGGGCGCGAAGACGCGCGAGAACGCGCGCGCGACCGCTTCCCGGCGCTGCGCGAGATCGGGCACCACCACGCCGATGCGCGGAGTCCCGGTCCCGCGGGAGGCCTCGAGCCGCGCGCGCGCCCAGCGCGCCGCGAGCTCGATCTCGCGCCTCGGCGATTCGGCGGCGACGACGCTCACGGTGGCCTCGCGCCGCGGCGGGGACGCCTCGAAGACCTCGATGCCGGCCGCGCGACAGGCCTCGAACACGCGGCGCTGCGCGGGCGTCACGAGGTCGAAGGCGAACGCCACCAGGGTGGCGGGCCTGCGCACCGCGGGCCGGGCGAGGATCGCCGGCACGAGCCCGGGGAGACGGGCCGCGTCGATCCAGCCGCGGCGCCGGGAGTGCTCGCGCCAGGCGGCCGCCCATCCCGCGAAGGCCTGCGCGTCCTCGGCGCCTTCCCACGCGCCGATGGCGCCCTCGATCCCCCAGTCGTGGGCGAGCGACCAGGCGGCGCGCGCCTCCCGCGCGAGCGCCCCGGCGCCCACGAGCATCGGCCGGCCGGCATCGGCCGAGATGGCCACTTCCCAGGCGAGCCTCTCCGCGTCGGGCGCGAGCAGCGGCGCGGGCGGATCTCCCGAATCGTCGAACCGCGCCTCCTCGTGCAGGCGCTCGAGCCAGTCGTGCCAGGCGAGGACGTCGGGCGCGGGCCACGACGCGCGCCCCGCCGCCACGTGGACTGCGGCCACGGCGCGCGAGACGGACGCGGCGAGGCGGGCGTTCGGGGTGAGGACGGTGGACTCGCCCGGCGGCCGCGAGGCGAGGCGCGCGACGAGGTCGCGGTAGGCGAGGGTGCCGGGTGCGGCGGACGACATCCCGCCATTATGGCGGGGCGGTGGCTCGCCCCGTGAGCCCCGGCCCGGCGGGGCTCAGCCGAACTTGGCCAGCAGCTCCGCGGCGTGCTCGAGGCGCTTGTCGACGACGGCCTTGCCGGGTGTGCCGGAGGCCGCTTCGCCGCCCGACTGGATGGCGCAGGAGAGCACGTGGTAGAAGGCCTTGTCGAGCGCGCGGCGGCTCGCGGAGAGCTGCTGCGTGATGGCCTCGCAGTCGGAACCCTTCTCGATCATGGCCTGGATGCCGCGGAGCTGGCCCTCGACGCGGCGAAGGCGGTGGATGAGTTCCTTCTTGTGGGTTTCGTCCCGGATCGTGGGCATGGGGCTCTCCATGTGGTCGCCTCCTTTATACACTACCGGGTATGACAGGGCAAGCCCGCGAGAGAGCCGCCCGTTGACATACTATACCCCCTACTGTATATTCACGGTCGTCAACCCCGGAGACCCCCATGACCACCGAAAGACTCGTCCGCATCTTCGCCGGCACCTTCGTGCTCCTCTCCCTCGCCCTGGGCGTGCCGGCGAGCCCGATCTTCGTGAACGCGAACTTCCTCTGGTTCACCGCCTTCGTCGGCGCGAACCTCCTGCAGAGCGGCTTCTCCTGCTTCTGCCCGCTGGAAATCATCCTGCGCAAGCTCGGCGTGAAGAGCGCCTCGCAGGCCGCCTAGGACGCGGGCCATGGCCGCCGCCGCCGCGTTCGTCCACGTCGCCTGCCCGAAGTGCCTCGCGCAGAACCGGGTCGACGCCTCGCGCGTGAAGGACGCCCCGAAGTGCGGGCGCTGCGACACGCCGCTGCTCGACGGCGCCGTCGTGGAGCTGGACGACGCCAGCTTCGACGCCTTCGTCTCGCGCACGAGCGTGCCGGTGCTCGTGGACTTCTGGGCGCCGTGGTGCGCGCCCTGCCGGCAGATGGCGCCGGAGTTCGCCCGCGCCGCCGGCCAGCTCGCCGGGCGCGCCCGCCTCGCGAAGGTGAACACTGATCTGGCGCAGGGTCTCGCCGGGCGCTTCGCGGTACGCTCGATTCCGACCCTGCTCCTCCTGAAGGAGGGCCGCGAGGCGAGCCGCGCCACGGGCGCGCGCCCCGCCGCGGAACTCGAACGCTGGGTCGCCACCGCCTGATTGCCGCCATGATGAAACCCGCCTGCCTCGCACTGCTCGCCGCCGCCGGCCTCCTCGCGGCGGCCTGCGGTTCCCCGGAGCCGCCCGCCCCGGCGCGCGCCGCGCCCGCCCCGCTCGCCACCGCGACCGCGGACCTGCGCGAAGTCGACCTCACGACCTCGGCCGAGGCCGTGGTCGAGGCCGTCCGCCAGTCCACCGTCTCGGCCCAGGTGTCGGGGCGCATCGTGGACATCCGCTTCGACGTGGGCGACCGGGTGCAGAAGGGCGACGTGATCCTGCGCATCGACGAGCGCGCGGCGACCCTCGCCGTGGCGGCGAGCCAGGCGCAGGTGCGCGAGGCGGAAGCCGCGCTCGCCAACGCCCGTGCGCAGTTCGAGCGCACGAAGCAGCTCGTCGCGCAGCGGTTCGTGAGCCAGGCGGCGCTCGACAAGGCGGAGGCCGACTTCAAGGCGGCCGAGTCGCGCATGAAGGCGACGCTCGCGGGGGCCGGCGCCGCCTCGACCGAGAAGAGCTTCACCACGATCGTCGCGCCCTACAGCGGCATCGTCTCCGCCCGCCACGTGCAGCTGGGCGAGATGGCCTCCCCGGGCAAGCCGCTCCTCACCGGCTTCGACCCGTCGTCGCTGCGGGTCGTGGCCACCGTGGCCTCGGCCCAGGTGGGCGCGATCCAGGCCGGCGCGCGCGCGCGCATCGAGGTTCCCTCCCTCGATCGCTGGGTCGAGGTGAAGGCGGTCACCGTCGTGCCTTCCGCGGACCCGCGCACGCACACGACCCAGGTGCGCCTGGAGCTGCCCGCCGACGCGAAGGGCCTGCTGCCGGGCGTCTTCGCCCGCGCGCACTTCGTGACCGGCCGCGCCGCGCGCCTCATGGTGCCGCGCGCCGCCGTCCTGCGCAGGAGCGAGGTCACCGCCGTCTACGTGGTCGGCGCGCAGGGCCCGCCGCAGCTTCGGCAGGTCCGCCTGGGCACGACCGCCGACGAGACCGCGGTGGAGGTCCTCGCGGGCCTCAAGCCCGGCGAGAAGGTGGCGCTCGAGCCGGTGAAGGCCGGGATGGCCACCGGCGCCGCGAGCTAGGCGCTCGCCGTGGGGATCTCCGGGCGCATCGCGCGCTACTTCCAGGATTCGCAGCTCACGCCGCTCGTCGCGCTGGTCGCGTTCCTGCTCGGGCTCTTCGCGGTGGCGGTGACGCCGCGGGAGGAGGAGCCGCAGATCAACGTGACGATGGCGAACGTCTTCATCCCGTTCCCCGGCGCCTCGGTCGCGGACGTGGAGTCGCTCGTGTCCACGCCCGCCGAGCAGGTGCTCTCCCAGATGGAGGGCATCGAGCACGTGTACTCGGTCTCGCGCCCCGGGATCTCCATCCTCACGGTGCAGTTCAAGGTCGGCGTGCCGCGCATCGACGCGATCGTGCGCCTGCGCGACACGATGAGCGCCAACCGCGACTGGGCGCCGCCCGAGCTGGGCATCCTCGAGCCCGTCATCAAGCCCAAGGGCATCGACGACGTGCCCGTCGTCACCCTCGCGCTCTGGAGCGACGACGGGACGAAGGGTGCCTTCGAGCTCGAGCGCGTCGCGCACGCGCTCGAGGCGGAGGTGAAGCGGGTCGCCGGCACCCGCGAGGTGCAGACGCTCGGCGGCCCGGGGCGCGTCGTGCGCGTGCTCCTCGACGCCGACCGCCTCGCCTCCCACGGCGTGACCGCGCTCGACGTGAGGAACGCGCTGCAGCTCTCGAACGTCACCGCGCCCACCGGAAAGCTCGTGCGCGACAACCGCGAGATCGCGGTCGAGACCGGCAACTACCTCGAGAGCGCCGCCGACGTGCGCTCGCTCGTGGTCGGCGTCCAGGAGCGCAGCCCCGTCTACCTCGCCGACGTGGCCGAGGTGGTCGACGGGCCGGACCAGCCCTCGCGCTACGTGTGGACAGCGTCGGGTCCGGCGGCCGCGAAGGGCGCCGCCCCGGGGGAGCATCCCGCCGTCACCCTCCAGGTCACCAAGAAGCCGGGCGAGAACGCCGTGGACGTGGCGAGCCGCGTGATGCAGCGGGTCGAGGAGCTGCGCGGCACCCTCATCCCCGCGGACGTGCACGCGACCGTCACGCGCAACTACGGCGCCACGGCCGACGACAAGGCGCAGAGCCTCATCAAGAAGCTCGTCTTCGCCACGCTCTCCGTGGTGGTGCTCGTCTTCGCCACCCTCGGCCGGCGCGAGGCGGTGATCGTCGGCCTCGCGGTGGTGCTCACCCTCGCCTCCACCCTCTTCGCGTCCTGGGCCTGGGGCTTCACGCTGAACCGCGTCTCGCTCTTCGCGCTCATCTTCTCCATCGGCATCCTCGTCGACGACGCGATCGTGGTCGTGGAGAACATCCACCGCCACCGCGGGCTCAGGGGCGGGCCGCTCGCCGGCCTCATCCCGGCCGCCGTGGACGAGGTGGGCGGGCCCACGATCCTCGCCACCTTCACGGTCATCGCCGCGCTCCTGCCGATGGCCTTCGTCACCGGCCTCATGGGGCCCTACATGAGCCCCATCCCGATCAACGCGAGCATGGGGATGCTGCTCTCGCTCGCGATCGCCTTCACGGTCACGCCCTGGCTCGCCCTGAAGCTCCTCGCCGCCCACGGCCACGAGAGCGCCTCCGCGCTGGACGCGAGGCTCGAGAGCTTCTTCGGCGCGCTCCTGGGACGCTTCATCACCGCGGAGCACGCGGCCCGCAACCGCCGCCGCCTGGGGATCGCCATCGCCGGGGCCATCGCGCTCTCCGTCGGGCTCGCCGGCGTGAAGCTCGTGATCCTCAAGATGCTGCCCTTCGACAACAAGTCGGAGTTCCAGGTGGTGGTGGACATGCCCGCGGGGACCCCGGTGGAGGTGACGGCCGCCGCGCTGCGCGAGCTCGGGGCGCACGTGGCCACGATTCCCGAGGTGACGAGCTACCAGGCCTACGCCGGCCTCGCCTCGCCCATCAACTTCAACGGCCTGGTGCGCCAGTACTACCTGCGCAGCCTCTCGGAGCAGGGCGACCTGCAGGTGAACCTCGCCGACAAGTCGGCGCGCGACCGCAAGAGCCACGAGATCGCGGCCGCGGCGCGGCCCGCGCTGGAGGAGATCGGCGGGCGCTGGGGGGCGAAGGTGAAGGTGATCGAGGTCCCGCCCGGGCCGCCGGTGCTCTCGCCGATCGTCGCCGAGATCTACGGGCCCGAGGAGGCCGGGCGCATCCGCGTGGCGAAGCAGGTCCGCGAGGCGCTCGCCGCGACGCCCGACATCGTGGGCATCGACGACACCGTGGACGATCCGGCGCCGCGGATCGTCCTCAAGGTGGACCAGGGCCGGGCGGCGATCGCGGGGGTCTCGCGCCGCGACGTCGTGGAGACGATGCGCGCCGGGCTTTCCGGCATGGACGCGACGCCGCTGCACGACGGCCACTCGAAGTACGAGGTTCCGGTCCGCCTCACCCTTCCCGCCGAGCAGCAGGGCGGGCTCTCCGAGTTCCTGAAGCTCACGCTGCGCGCGGCCGACGGCTCCCTCGTGCCGATGTCGGAGCTGGTGCGGGTCGTCCGCAACGATCGCGAGCGCCCCGTCTACCACAAGGACCTCCTGCCCGTCGTGTACGTGGTCGCCGACCAGGCGGGGCGCACCGACAGCCCGCTCTACGGCATGTTCTCCGCGCGCGGCAAGGTCGCCGGCCGCGCCCTCGCCGACGGCGGCACCCTCGGCGAGTACTTCATCCGCCAGCCGTCGGACCCCTACCGCCAGTACGCGGTGAAGTGGGACGGCGAATGGCAGGTGACCTACGAGACCTTCCGCGACATGGGGCTCGCCTACGCCGTGGGGCTGGTCCTCATCTACCTCCTCGTGGTCGCGCAGTTCCGCTCCTACCTCGTGCCGCTGGTGATCATGGCGCCGATACCGCTCACGGTGATCGGGGTGATGCCGGGGCACGCGCTCCTCGGGGCCAACTTCACCGCCACCTCGATGATCGGCATGATCGCGCTCGCCGGCATCATCGTGAGGAACTCGATCCTGCTCGTCGACTTCGTGAACCTGAAGGTCGCCGAGGGCGCGGCCTTCCAGGACGCGGTCATGCAGTCGGCCGCGGCGCGCGCCAAGCCCATCGCGCTCACGGCGCTCGCGGCGATGCTGGGCGCGGGCTTCATCCTGGACGACCCGATCTTCAACGGCCTCGCGATCTCGCTCATCTTCGGGATCCTCGTTTCCACCGTGCTCACCCTCGTGGTGATCCCGGTGCTCTACTACGCCGCCTTCCGCGGGCGCTTCACCCCGCCGCGGGCGTAACGGCGGGCGTTACAATCGGGGGCAACCGCCTCCCGGAAGGCCTCCATGGACGATGCCCTGCTCCTCGCGCGCGCGCAGTTCGGCCTGAACATCGCGTTCCACATCCTCTTCCCCAGCCTCACGATCGCGCTCGCGTGGATGCTGCTGGGGTTCCGCGTGGCCTACCACCGCACGGGCGAGGCCGGATGGCTCGCGACCTACAAGCTCTGGACCAAGATCTTCGCCCTCACCTTCGCGATGGGCGTGGTGACGGGCATCGTGATGTCCTTCCAGTTCGGCACCAACTGGCCCGGCTACATGAACCGGGTGGGCGCCATCGCGGGGCCGCTGCTGGGCTACGAGGTGCTCACGGCCTTCTTCCTCGAGGCCACCTTCCTCGGCGTGATGCTCTTCGGGATGAACCGGGTGCCCGCGTGGGCCCACATCGGCGCCACCGCCCTCGTCGCGGTCGGGACCACGCTCTCCGCGTTCTGGATCCTCGCCCTCAACTCCTGGATGCAGACCCCGGCGGGCCACGTGCTCGAGGGCGACCAGTGGATCGCGGGCGACTGGCTCGCGGTGATCTTCAATCCCTCCTTCCCCTACCGATTCGTCCACATGATGATCGCCTCCGGGCTCACGGCCGCGTTCGTCGTCGCGGGGCTGTCGGCGTGGCGGCTGCTCAAGGTTCCGGCGGACGCCTCCGCGCGCCGCACCCTGCGGGTCGGCGTCCTCGTCGCGGCCGTGCTCGCGCCCCTGCAGACGGTGGTCGGCGACCTCCACGGGCTCAACACGCTCGAGCACCAGCCCGCGAAGATCGCGGCGATGGAGGCGATCTGGCACACCGAGAAGGGCGTGCCGCTGGTGCTCTTCGCGATCCCCAACGAGAAGACCCGCACCAACGACTACGCGATCGAGCTTCCCTACGGCGCGAGCCTCATCCTCAAGCACGATCCGGACGCGGAGCTGAAGGGCCTCGACGCCTTCGGCGCGGACGTGCCGCCGGTCGCGCCCGTGTTCTTCGCCTTCCGCCTCATGGTGGGCATCGGCGTGGCGATGATCGGCCTTTCCTGGCTCGCGGCGTGGATCACCCGGCGCGGCGCGGCCGCCCCGCGCTGGCTCCTCTGGACGCTCGCGGCGTTCACCTTCTCCGGCTGGGCGGCCACGCTCGCCGGCTGGATCGTGACGGAGATCGGGCGCCAGCCCTGGCTCGTGACCGGGTTGCTGCGCACGAGCGAGGCCGTCGGCGAGATCTCCGGCGCCCAGCTCGGGGTGAGCCTCACCGGATACGCCTTCACCTACGCGACCATGTTCGTCGCCTACATGGTCGTGCTCACCCACCTGGCCGGGGACGGCGCGGAGGCGGCCGCGGCCCGCAACCTCCCCGGCGCGTCGGCCGCCGGCGCGGCGGCGGACTAGGGGAGACGGCCATGGACCTTGCCCTGATCTTCATGGTGCTCATGGGCGTCTCGGTGCTCGCCTACGTGGTGCTCGACGGCTACGACCTCGGCGTGGGCATGCTCATGCCGGCGGCGAGCGCGACGGAGCAGTCGGTGATGGTGTCCTCCATCGGGCCCTTCTGGGACGCGAACGAGACCTGGCTCGTGCTGGGCGTGGGCATCCTCCTCGTCGCCTTCCCGAAGGCGCACGGCGTGGTGCTCGGCGCGCTCTACCTGCCGGTCGTCGCGATGCTCGTGGGCCTCATGTTCCGCGGCGTCGCCTTCGAGTTCCGGATGAAGGCGCTCGGCTGGCACCGCGAGCTGTGGAACTGGCTCTTCTGGGCGGGATCGTTCCTCGCGTCCTTCTCCCAGGGGCTGATGCTCGGGCGCTACATCACGGGCTTCGAGCCGGGCTTCGGCTACCTCCTCTTCGCGATGGTGGTGGGCGCGAGCGTCTGCGGGGGCTACGTGCTGCTGGGCGCGACCTGGCTCGTGCTGAAGACCGAGGGGACGCTGCAGGCGAAAGCCCTCGCCTGGTCGCGCTGGGGACTCCTGTGGGTGGCGCTGGGCGTCGGGCTCGTGAGCCTCGCCACCCCGCTCGTGAGCGAGACCGTGCGCGCCAAGTGGTTCGACTTCCCGCGCACCCTCGCGCTGATGGCCCTGCCGGCCGCCTGCCTCTGGGCGGGGGCCGTCGTCTGGCGATCCACGGGCCGCATCGCGCGGGGCGTCCGCGGGCAAGACGGGCTGCCCTTCGCGGCGGCGGTGGCGATCTTCGCGATCAGCTTCCTCGGGCTCGCCTACAGCCTCTTCCCCTACGTGGTGATCGACCGACTCACGATCTGGGAAGCCGCGGCGCACCCCTCGTCGCTCAAGGTCGTGCTCGCGGGCGCGCTCGTCGTGCTGCCCTTCATCGTGGCCTACACGGCGATCTCCTACCGCGTCTTCCGCGGCAAGGCGAGGGCCGGGCTCTACGACTAGGGGTGCGGGGCGGGCGGCGGGCGCCGCCCCCGGCGCTACTTCTCGAGGAGCTTGCGCTTGTCCTTCACCGTGCGCCACTCGTCGGCGTCCGGCGGCGCGTCCTTGCGCTCGACGATCGGCTTCCACTTCTTCGCGAGCTCGGCGTTGATCGCGACGAAGTCCTTCTGGTCCGCCGGCACGTCGTCCTCGGCGAAGATGGCCTCCACCGGGCACTCCGCCACGCACAGGGTGCAGTCGATGCACTCGTCGGGATCGATCACGAGGAAGTTGGGGCCTTCGCGGAAGCAGTCCACAGGGCACACGTCGACGCAGTCGGTGTACTTGCACTTCACGCAGGACTCGGTGACCACATACGTCATGAATCGGGACCTTTCCGGAAAGGGTTCTTCGACGCGAGCAACGCGCGGAATTCTAACAGATCGGCGCTCGCCCCTCGCCGGGGAGGGTGGGGCCGTTCTTTGCCTCCGGACCCCGCATAGGCTAGGATTCCCCTCGAAAACGCCGCGCCCCGGGCGGCCGTCCCGGGCGCAGGCCCCATCCCCCCATGAGGCAATCGTGAGCGACAACATCATCCAGGTGACGGACGACTCCTTCGACAACGAGGTGCTCAAGAGCCAGACGCCGGTGCTGGTGGACTACTGGGCCGAGTGGTGCGGGCCCTGCAAGATGATCGCGCCGGCGCTGGACCAGATCGCGCAGGAATACGCGGGGCGCCTCAAGGTGGCCAAGCTCAACATCGACGAGAACCAGGCCACGCCGCCCAAGTTCGGCATCCGCGGCATCCCGACGCTCATGCTCTTCAAGAACGGCAACGTCGAGGCGACCAAGGTCGGCGCGGTCTCCAAGACGCAGTTGAACGCCTTCATTGACAGCAACATCTGAAAGCGGATACGCTCCCCCTCGTCCTGGCTGTTGATCCCTAGGTTGCCGGCTCGCTCCTCGACCACGCCGCAGCACCCCCGCCCCGCAGCACACTCCGCAGCCAGGTAACTCCCGCGCCTTTCCCGGCCCGCGCATTCCGCGCCGGCCCGTACGACACATCCAGCCCAACTCCCTCGCATGTACCTTTCCGACCTCAAGCTCAAACACGTCTCCGAGCTCCTCGACATGGCCACGGAGATCGAGGGCGCCAACCGCCTGCGCAAGCAGGAGCTCATCTTCGCCCTCCTCAAGTACCAGGCGAAGAAGGGCGAGGCCATCTTCGGCGACGGCACGCTCGAAGTCCTGCAGGACGGTTTCGGCTTCCTGCGCTCGCCCGACACGAGCTACCTCGCGGGCCCGGACGACATCTACGTCTCGCCCTCGCAGATCCGGCGCTTCAACCTGCACACCGGCGACTCGATCGAGGGCGAGATCCGCACGCCGAAGGACGGCGAGCGCTACTTCGCGCTGGTGAAGGTGGACAAGGTGAACGGGGAGCCCCCGGAGAACGCCAAGTCCAAGATCCTCTTCGAGAACCTCACGCCGCTGCACCCGGACGAGCCGCTCAAGCTCGAGCGCGAGATCAAGGCCGAGGAGAACCTCACGGGCCGCGTGATCGACATCATGGCGCCCATCGGCAAGGGCCAGCGCGGCCTCATCATCTCGCCGCCCAAGGCCGGCAAGACCGTGCTCATGCAGCACATGGCCCACGCCCTCACCACGAACCACCCGGACATCGTCCTCATCGTGCTGCTCATCGACGAGCGCCCCGAGGAGGTGACGGAAATGACCCGCTCCGTGCGCGGCGAGGTGGTGTCCTCCACCTTCGACGAGCCCGCCACCCGCCACGTCCAGGTGGCCGAGATGGTGATCGAGAAGGCCAAGCGCCTGGTGGAGCACAAGCGCGACGTGGTGATCCTGCTCGACTCCATCACCCGCCTGGCCCGCGCCTACAACACGGTGGTGCCGGCCTCGGGCAAGGTGCTCACCGGCGGCGT